>NZ_CP014546.1:6236016-6547817 GCF_001579805.1 Pseudomonas azotoformans
ATCCAGGCCAGGCGGTTGGCGCGTTCGTCGAGTTCGCGGTAGCTGAGGGTGACGCCAGCAAAGGTCAGCGCCGGCGCATCGCCACGGGCTGCCGCCTGCTGGCTGAACAGTGGGTGGATGCACTGATCGAGACGGTGCTCGCCTTTCTCAATGCCCAGGCTGTCTTGCAACACACGCTGTTCTTCGGCGCCCAGCAACGGCAATTCGCTGAGACGCTGCTGCGGGTTGGCGATCAACGCTTCCAGCAGGTTGCGCCAATGCTCGGCCATGCGCGCAATGCGCGGCTCGTCAAACAGGTCGGTGCTGTAGGTCAGGCAGCAACCCAGGCGATGGTCGAGGTCGGTGACTTCCAGGTTGAGGTCGAACTTGGTCGCGCGGGCATCGTTGGCCAGGTATTCAACGGTCATGCCGGCCAGTTGGCGGCTCTGCTGGAACTCCCAGCGCTGCACGTTGCACATCACCTGGAACAGCGGGTTGTACGCCGCGCTGCGCGGCGGTTGCAGCGCTTCCACCAAGTGGTCGAAGGGCAAGTCCTGATGGGACTGGCCCTCGATCACGGTGTGACGTACCTGCTCGAAAAGTTCAGCAACGTTCATCTGCCCATTGAGCTGGCAACGCAGCACCTGGGTGTTGAGGAACGCGCCGATCAGGCCTTCGCTTTCCGGGCGAATGCGGTTGGCCACCGGAGCGCCGATACGCAGGTCGGTCTGGCCGCTGTAGCGGTAGAGCAACACGGCCAGGGTGGCGGTCATGGTCATGAACAGGGTCAGGCCGCGCTCGGCATTGAAAGCACGCACGCGGGCTGCGAGATCGTCGCTTAAATCGAAACGGTACAGCTCGCCCTGGTGGCTTTGCACGGGTGGGCGTGGACGGTCGCCGGGCAGTTCCAGCAGCGGGTGTTCATTGCCCAATTGTGCGATCCAGTAATCCAGCTGGCGCTGACGCTCGCCGGATTCCAGCCACTGGCGCTGCCACACGCTGTAGTCGAGGTATTGCACCGGCAGCGGCGCCAGCGGCGAGTCGCGCTCGTCGATAAAGGCTTCGTACAAGGCACTGAGTTCACGGGCAAAGATGTCCATGGCCCAGCCTTCGGTGACGATGTGGTGCAGGGTCAGGACCAGGTAGTGTTCCTGCTCGCCGGCCTTGACCAGGCACGCACGCAGCAGCGGCCCGGTTTCCAGGTTGAACGGCGTGTGCGCCTCGTGATCGGCCAGTTGTTGCAGGCGCGGTTGGCGTTCGGCTTCGCCCAGCGCGGAGAAATCCTGCCAGTCCATGCGCAAGCCGGTCTGCGGCGAGACCTTCTGATAGGCCACACCGTCGACGCTCGGGAACGTCGTACGCAGGGTTTCATGACGCATGATCAGCGCTTGCAGCGCCGCCTCGAAACGCCCCACATCCAGCACGCCACGCAGGCGCGCCATGCCGCCGACGTTGTAGGCCGGGCTGTCCGGTTCCATCTGCCACAGGAACCACATGCGCTGCTGGGAATAGGACAACGGCACCGGTTGGCTGCGGTCGACCTTGGCGATGGCAGTCTGTTGGTTGCGCTGGCCTGAAGCCTGGATCAGGCCGACCTGCTCGACAAACGCTCCCAACTCACTGGCTTCAAACAAGGTGCGCAACGGCAGCTCGACGTCACAGGCCTGGCGGGTGCGGGAGATGATCTGCGTGGCCAGCAACGAGTGACCGCCGAGGGCGAAGAAATCATCGCGCAGGCCAATGCCTGGCAGGCCGAGGACTTCGCGCCAGATGGCGGCGATCTGCTGTTGCAGCGGGGTTTCGGGTTCGACATGTTCACGCACTTGCCACACCGGTTCGGGCAACGCGCGGCGGTCCAGCTTACCGCTGGGGCTCAGCGGCATGGCGTCCAGGCGCATCAACAGCGCGGGCACCATGTACTCCGGCAATTCGGCGGCCAACGCAGTTTTGACCTGCTGTTCGTCCAGGCTGCCCTGGGCGGTGAAGTAGCCGATCAACTGCCCGTCACGCACCTGCACCACCGCTTGGGCGATGCCTTCCAGGCCAAGCATACGCGCTTCGATTTCTTCCGGTTCCACACGGAAGCCGCGCAGCTTGACCTGCTGATCGAGGCGACCGAGGTACTCGATCACGCCGTCGGCATTCCAACGCGCGCGGTCACCGGTGCGGTACAAGCGTGCGCCGGCTTCACCAGAGGGATCGGCAACAAAACGCTCCGCCGTCAGCCCGGCACGCCCGAGATAACCGCGGGCCAGGCCGATACCGCCGATGCACAGCTCACCCGGTACGCCCAGCGGCACGGGGTTGAGCTGTTCATCCAGCACACGGCAAATCACATTGCCCAGCGGCCGACCAATCGGCGAGCGCTCGCCGTCTTCGGCGCTGCAGTGCCAGTGGGTCACGTTGATCGCGGTTTCGGTCGGGCCATAGCGGTTGTGCAACTGCACCACCGGCAACTGCGCCAACACACGATTACGCAACTCGGCGGGCAAGGCTTCACCACCCGAGAACAGGCGACGCAGGCTGGTGCATTCGGCCACCAACGGCTCGTCGATAAACAACTGCAACAACGGCGGCACGAAGTGCAGCGTGGTCACTCCGTGTTCCTGCACCAATTGCGCAATGCGATGCGGGTCGCGATGCTCACCGGGGCCAGCCAGCACCAGACGACATCCTGTGATCAGCGGCCAGAAGCACTCCCACACCGACACGTCGAAACTGATCGGCGCCTTTTGCATCAGCACGTCGGTTTCATTGAGTTGATAAGTGGCCTGCATCCACTGCAAGCGCTCGGCCAACGCGGCGTGCGTATTGCCCACGCCTTTGGGTTGGCCGGTGGAGCCGGAGGTGTAGATCACGTAGGCGAGGTTATCGCCGTGCAGGTGCAGGCCGGGCGGCTGGGTCGGCCAGCTATCGAGGTGCAGGCTGTCCATGGCGATCACGCAAACGCCGTCGCTACTCGGCACCTGTTCCAGCAGCGCGGTCTGGGTCAGCAACAGGTGAACGCCACTGTCCTTGAGCATGTAGGCCAGGCGTTCGGCGGGGTAATCCGGGTCCAGCGGCACGTAGGCGCCACCGGCCTTGATGATCGCCAGCAAGCCGATCAACAGTTGCGGCGAACGCTCGGCGGCGATGGCCACGCACACGTCCGGGCCGACGCCCTTGTCACGCAGGTAATGGGCCAAGCGGTTGGCCTGGGTGTGCAGCTGGGCGAAGCTCAGGTTGCCGCCATCCCAGACCAGCGCGGTGGCGTCCGAGGTCTGCTGGTTGAGCAGTTCGGGCAGCCACACTTGGGCCGGTGCGCAGGGTGCTTCGCTGTAAAGCGCCTGTTCGTCGTGCTGCGTCAGCGCAAGGTCGCCGATGGCTTGCTGGGGCTGCTCGCAGACGGCGTGCAACAGGTTGATGTAGTGCTCGGGCCAGGCGCTGGAGGGTCGCGTTTTCGAACAATTCATCGGCGTAGTCGAACGACAGGCTCAGGCGCCCGTTACGGTCTTCTTCGGTGTGCAGTTGCAGGTCGAACTTGGCTTCGCGGCTGTGCCACGGCAATTCGTCAGCGAGCATGCCGGGCAGGCGGCGCAAGGCGCTGAGGTCGCGTTGCTGATGGTTGAACATGACCTGGAACAGACCCTGTTCGCGGGCCTGCGGGAAGGCTTCGAGCAGTTGTTCGAACGGCAGGTCCTGATGGGCCTGGGCACCCAGCGCCGCCTGACGTGTCGCGGCCAACAGCTCGTTGAACGGCAGGCGTGCGTCCAGCTCGGCACGTAACACCAGCGTGTTGATGAAGAAGCCGACCAGGCCTTGGGTTTCCTGGCGCGGGCGGTTGGCGTTGGGCACGCCGATGCGAATGTCGCGCTGGCCGCTGTAGCGATGCAGCAGGCTCTGGAACGCTGCCAGCAACAGCATGAACGGCGTGGATTCGTTGGCCTGGGCTGTCTGGCGAATCGCTTCGCTGAGGCTCGCGCCAAGGCGCACGGTGTGGCGTGAGGCACTGTGGCGGTGGTGTGCCGAGCGCGGGTGGTCGGTCGCCAGGCTGAGGGTGGGATGCTCTTCACCCAGCTGTGCTTTCCAGTACGCCAGTTGACGCTGGCCTTCACCTTCGGCCAGCCATTGGCGCTGCCAACTGCCGTAGTCGGCGTATTGCAGGGCCAGGGGCGGCAGCTCCAGGGTTTGGCCCTGGGCTGCGGCGGCGTACAGGCGCGAGAATTCATCGATCAAAATGTTCAGCGACCAGCCGTCGGCGATGATGTGGTGCAGCGTCACCAGCAGCTGGTGATCTTCATCGTCCAGGCGCACCAGGGTCACCCACAGCAGCGGGCCTTTTTCCAGGTCGAACTGAGTGCGTGCTTCGTCTTCGCGGATCTGTTGCGCACGGGCTTCGCGCTCGGCAACAGGCAGGTCGCTGAGGTCGATGACTTGCAGGTCGAAATCCGCCTTGGCGTCAACACGCTGGAAGGCCTGGCCGTCGCGCTCGTAGAAGCGGGTACGCAGGGCTTCGTGGCGCTGGATCAGTTGCTGGAAGCTGGCGCGCACGGCGTCTTCATCCAGCTCGCCGCGCAGGCGCAGGGCGCCGGGGATGGTGTAGGCGCTGCTGTGCGGGTCCAGTTGCCAGGTGATCCACAGGCGGTTCTGTGCCAGGGATTGAGGCAACTCCTCTTGGCGTGACAGGCGCTGAATCGCGCCTTGGGCGACGCCACCGTCTTGCTGCAACTGCGCAACGTTGGCGGCAAAGCCTTCCAGGGTCGGCGCTTCGAATAGCATGCGCAGGTTCAGCTCCAGGCCGAGAGTTTCGCGCAGGCGTGCGACCACCTGGGTGGCGGTGATGGAGTTGCCGCCGAGCAGGAAGAAATGATCATCGGCAGCAACGCTGGCGACTCGCAGTTGTTCACACCAGATCGCCGCGATCTGGCTGTGCAACTCGGATTCCAGCGCACCTTCGCGCACCTGCGTTTGCAGGTCGGGGAACTGCGCATAGCTGTCCAGGCTGCCGTCCTTGTGGCGCAGCGCACAGGCTGCGCGCTGTACTTTGCCGCTGGAGGTCTTGGGCAAGGCGCCGGGGTTGAGCAGTACAACTACGCTTGGCGCCTCTTGATACGCCTCGGCAACGGCTTGGCGGATCGCCTTGATCAACGCTTCGGGCGGCAGGATTTTCTGCACGCTGCGGCTGATTTCGGCGGCAATGCCGATGCCTTCCAGGCCCTGCTCAGTCACCGTAAATGCAGCGACCCGGCCTTTGCGCACCACTTCCACTTCGCGCTCGATGGTCTGCTCGATGTCCTGGGGATACAGGTTGTGGCCGCGCACGATCAGCAAGTCCTTGAGGCGACCAGTGATGTACACCTCGCCGTCACGAATGAAACCCAGGTCGCCGGTGCGCAGCCAGGTACGGCCGGCGTGCTGCACGAAGGTCTTGGCGGTGGCTTCGGGGTTGCGCCAGTAGCCGTGGGCGATGCTCGGGCCAGTAGCCCAGAGTTCGCCGACGCTGTTGTCGGGCAGCTCGGTGAGGGCCTGCGGGTCCGCGATCAGCACCGCGTGTTCGGGCTGGCTGGTGCCGCAGCTCATGATCGCACTGCCCTGCCCCGGTTCGGCGCGGTTGGCGGCCAAGGCTTGCTCGTCGACGCGCAGCGCCGGGATGCCATGACCACGGGTGCCACCGGCGACAAACAGGGTCGCCTCGGCCAGGCCGTAGGAGGCAAAGAAATTGTTCGGGGTAAAACCGCAGGCGGCGAACTTCTCGGCGAAGCGCTCCAGGGTGTCGAGGCGGATCGGTTCGGAACCGGAATAGGCCACGCGCCACCGGCTCAGATCCAGGCGCTCCAGGGCTGAGTCGCTGACCCTTTCGCTGCACAGGCGATAAGCGAAATCCGGGCCACCGCTGATGGTGCCGCCGTATTCGCTGATCGCTTCCAGCCAGCGCAATGGCCGACCCAGGAAGTAGGCCGGCGACATCAACACGCAGGGCACGCCACTGAAGATCGGTTGCAGCAAGCCGCCGATCAGGCCCATGTCGTGGTACAGCGGCAACCAGCTGACGATCACATCATCCGGGTTCAGGTCGATACCGAAACCGCGACGGATCAGTACTTCGTTGGCGACCAGGTTGCCGTGGCTGACCTGCACGCCCTTGGGTAATGCGGTGGAACCGGAGGTGTATTGCAGGAAGGCGATGTCGTCCGGGCGCAGGTCGGGGGCGACCCAATGGCCGAGGTTTTCCAGGCGATCGACGCTCAATACCGGCGGCGCGTTTTCGATCTGTGACAAGCCATCGGCGAGGCTGGCGATGGTCAGCAACAGGCGCGGCTCGGCATCGCTGATGATCGACAGCAGGCGCTCCTGGTGATGACGGCGGGTGGACTCCGGCGGATAGGCCGGCACCGCGATCACACCCGCGTAGAGGCAACCAAAGAACGCCGCGACGTAATCCGGACCGCTGGGAAACAACAGCACGGCACGGTCGCCCAGGTTCGCATTGGCTTGCAAGGCGGCGGCGATGGTGCGGGCGCGCTGGTCCAGGTCGCGGTAACTGAGTACGACGCTGTGCTCGGCGGATTCGGCGAGGAAGCGCAGGGCGACCTGGTCCGGGGTCTGCGCGGCGCGACGTTGAAGGGACTGGACCAGGGTGCGGGGAAGTTCGAAGGCGTCCATCATGGGGTTCCTGCCTGAAATCGGCTTACGGGAAATTCAAGAATTCGGGGGGCTTGCTCAGCCGACGGCGAGTGGCCGTGCCGCGCCATTGCGCCAGCGGGCCAGGTGTTCGTCGGCGTAACGCCGCATGCAGCGCAGCACGGCGCTTTCGTGTTGCATGAGGAAGAAGTGGTGACCGTCGAACATGTCCAGGGAAAAACCGCTGGCGGCGTCGAGTTGCCAGTCGAGCAACTGGTCGGCGCGCACGCTGTCCTGCTTGCCACCGAACACGTGGATCGGCATGCCCAACGGTGCGCGCTCGCCGTAGGTGAAGCTGCCGCACAGCAGGAAATCGGCGCGCAGGATCGGCAGCATCAACTGCATCAACTCGGGGTTGGCCAGGGCTTCCTCGGCGGTGCCTTGCAGTTCGCGCAGGCGGGCGATCAGCTGTTCGTCAGTTTTTTCGACGGCGTATTCGCTGACGTCGCGACGCGCCGGCCCGGCCGTGCCGGAAGCGAACAGGGCCAGTGGCGGCGGCACATTGCGCGCACGCAATGCATGCGCCAACTCAAAGGCCAGCAGGCCGCCGAGGCTGTGGCCGAACAAGGCGTAGGGGCCGTTCAAGTCGCGGCCGATTTCGTCCGCAAGCTGGGCAGCCAACACCTTGATATCGCGCTGCAGCGGCTCGTCCATGCGCATGCCACGCCCGGGCAGTTCAAGCGGGCACACCTGCAACCACTCAGGCAAAGAGCGGCGCCAGCGCGCGTAAACCATGGCGCTGGCGCCCGAATAGGGCAGGCAGAACAGGCGCAGTCGGGTCGGCGTACTCATCGAGTGACGACTCCAAACTGAAACACGCTGTATGCACGATAGAAACCCATTTCGTCCTCCTGCGGGTGCTGATCCTTGGCCGTTTCGCTAACGGACCTGTCACCCAGAAGAACGGACGGCACCGGCAAATAATTAGTCGCCGGCTACGCGCGAGACGTGGTTCACACCTAACAAGAAAGCATAAGATTAGTTCGCCTTCTCATTTGACAATCATTATCATTCAGCATAATTTGTTGCCCGATGTGTAGGAGGCCTCAGCAAGGACGCCCTCCCCTAACCTCTTTTGCGACAAGGTGATTTCCATGACGGAACAAGTATCCACAGGCAGGTGCGACTCACCGCTTCTCCAGGCATTCGTCGATAATCGGCTGATTCTGGTGAAGATCGCGGCACGCATTACCGGCTGCCGCTCCCGCGCCGAAGACGTAGTGCAGGACGCCTACTTCCGGTTGCAGTCGGCGCCGACGATCACGTCATCGTTCAAGGCGCAATTGAGTTATCTGTTCCAGATCGTGCGCAACCTGGCCATCGATCACTACCGCAAGCAGGCCCTGGAGCTCAAATACTCAGGGACGGAAGAGGAAGGCTTGAATGTGGTTATTCACGGCGCTTCACCGGAAACCTCGCACATCAATTTCAACACTCTGGAAAACATCGCCGACGCCCTGACGGAGCTGCCGCAACGCACCCGCTACGCGTTCGAGATGTACCGCCTGCACGGCGTGCCGCAAAAGGACATCGCCAAGGAACTCGGCGTGTCGCCGACCCTGGTGAACTTCATGATCCGGGATGCGCTGGTGCACTGCCGCAAGGTGTCGGGCAGCCATAGTGATACTTTTGCGCGACGGGTGTGACACACCGCTGTAGGAAATGTGGGAGCGGGCTTGCTCGCTCCCACACTCAGGGCACCGCCGTCACATCAATGCGATACGGCTCGAAAATCTTCAGCATCTCGCCATCATCGCGCAAGCGCTTGAGCAACGCGGCAAACGCCTCCCCCGTAATCGGCGCTTTCGGGCGCAACAGCGCAAAGTGGTGATACACCTGATCGATGCGTTCCGACACCAGGAACTGCCCGGCCATGTCCGCGTTGCGCACCATGAAATCACTCAAGTACGAACGCGTCACCAGGGCGATGTCGGCACGCCCGCGCGCGACCATCAGCAAGTTGCTGTCATGGGAATAGGTCAACGTGGCGTTGAAGTGCTCGGCCATGTACTTGGGGTCGGGGTTGAAGTTGGCGAAGGCGTAGTGATAACCACTGAATACCGCCAGGCGCTTGCCGTTCAGGTCAGCGAAATAAGCCTGGTCACGGCCGGGCTCACGCTGGGCGACGAAGATTTCGGCGTCTTCCAGGCCCATGTCGACGCTGGTGTGGGGAATCTTCTGCCAGCCCCAGGCGGGGTTTTCGAAGATGGCCATATCGACTCGGCCCTGCTCGAAATCGCGGAAACGCCGAGGGATTGAGGTGGGCACCAACACGAACTGGTAATCGGTTTGCGCGGCGTTCAACGCCTCGACCAGTTGCGGCAGCAAACCGGTATCGGCGCCCTGCTCCGGGCGCACGGTGTAGGGCGGAAAGTGCGCCGCGCCGATGCGCACCAACTGCGCAGCCGACGCCGGCACCCACCACGCGGTGCCCAGTGCCCAAAAGGTAAGTCCTGCAGCCAGCCGCCATGGCAAAAACATCAAGGCACACACCGTTCAAAAACGCTAATGGCGATAAGCTAGGCGTTTTTGTCTGGCGAGACAACTTTCTACCGGCAAATTAATAGCTTGCACCTCAATCGGCTTTCAGAACCATGAGCAGGGCTTCTTCGGCCAATTGCTCAAGCGTCAGGCTGCCCTCGGCGCGAAACCAAGTGGTGGTCCAGGACAGGGCACCGGTCAGGAAACGTCGCGTAATAAATACGTCGCCACGGATATAGCCAGCGTCCTTGGCCTCGCCCAGCACTTGCAGCCAGAGCGCCTCATACACGTCACGCAGGGCCAGCACCTGGGCCTGGCCGTCGGCCGACAGCGAACGCCATTCGTACACCAGCACCGCCATCGCCTCACCGCTGCCGCCCATGATCGACTGCAATTCGCAGCGGATCAGCGCCAGCACGCGCTCGCGCACGTTAGTGGCTTCCTCAAGGGACGCGCGCATCATCGCGGTGTTGTAGTGGATGGTTTCTTCCATCACTGCGCGCAGGATCTCATCCTTGCTCTTGAAGTGATGAAAGATGCTGCCGGACTGGATGCCCACGGCGCTGGCCAGGTCGCGCACGGTGGTGCGCTCGAAGCCCTTGTTGCGAAACAAGTGGGCCGCGGTCTGCAGCAGCTTGCCCCGAGCGCTGTCGGGGTCGGTCAATTGGCCGCCGTCGACCATGGTGCGCATCACCCGCAGGGCTTTATGCTCATCCATGCCTCTCTCCTCTACTTCCACGGACGTCTTGGCCGGCAATTTAGGCCGTGGCGGCCACCCAAGCAAGCGCTTGGCTAAAACTTGTGACTGGAGTTTACAAACCAAGCGCTTGCTTGGTAGTCTCGCCCACAGCCATTCGAGGAAGGATTTCTCATGAGCAAGACGGTTCGTATCGGCTGTGCCAGCGCCTTCTGGGGCGACACCTGCACCGCCGCCGCCCAACTGGTGCACGGCGGCACACTGGATTACCTGGTGTTCGACTACCTGGCGGAAGTCACGATGTCGATCCTCGCCGGCGCGCGCATGAAGGATCCCCAGGCGGGTTACGCCACGGACTTTGTCGACGTGCTCACGCCGTTGCTGGCAGATATCCAGCGCCAGAGCATTCGCGTGATCAGCAACGCCGGCGGGATCCATCCCCAGGCCTGCGCCGCCGCACTGCAAGCGGCCTGCGATAAAGCCGGTGTCGAACTCAAAATCGCCGTGCTGCTGGGCGATGACCTGCTGCCCCAACTCAAGCAACTGCACGGCATCACCGACATGTTCAACGGCACGCCGTTGCCGCCCGCGTGCGTGTCCGCCAATGCCTACCTCGGTGCGCCGGGCATCGCACAGGCGCTGGCATTGGGTGCGGATATCGTCATCACCGGCCGCGTGGTCGACAGCGCCGTGGTCAGCGCGGCGCTGGTGCATGAATTCGACTGGTCCTGGCAGGATTACGACCGCCTCGCCCAGGCCGCCTTGGCCGGGCATATCATCGAATGCGGCGCGCAGTGCACCGGCGGTAATTTCACCGATTGGCGCGACGTGCCGGACTACGCACACATCGGCTTTCCCATCGTCGAAGTCAGCGCCGACGGGCAGTTCACCGTCAGTAAGGTCGACGGCACCGGTGGGTTGATCAGCGAACTCAGCGTCGCCGAACAGTTGCTGTATGAAATCGGCGACCCGCGCGCCTATCTGCTGCCAGATGTGATCTGCGACTTCAGCCAGGTCAAGTTGCAGCAGCAGGGCAAACACCGTGTGCGCCTGCACGGCGCCAAGGGCTTGCCCCCCACCGATCAGTACAAAGTCAGTGCGACCTACCCGGACGGCTTCCGTTGCACCGCCAGTTGCCTGATCGCCGGAATCGATGCGGTGGCGAAGGCCGAACGGGTCAGCCAGGCGATCATCGACAAGACCTCGGAGCTATTCAGCCAACGCGGCTGGGCGCCGTACACCGAGGTGAACATCGAACTGCTCGGCAGTGAAGCGACCTACGGCGCCCACGCAAGGCGCCAGGACTGCCGCGAAGTGGTGGTGAAACTGGCGGTGCGTCACCCGAGTAAGCCGGCGCTGGTACTGTTCGCCCGAGAGATTGCCCAAGCTGCCACTGGCATGGCGCCGGGCCTGACCGGGATCGTCGGCGGACGGCCGAGCGTGTACCCGGTGATCCGGCTGTTTTCGTTCCTGATCGATAAATCCGCCTGCGAGCTGCTGATCGACTTCCAGGGCGAACGCCATGCCTGCACCCTGCCGATTGCCGACGCCCCCGCCCTGCCCGAAGCATCGATTGACCCGCCCAAACCCCAAGGCCGCGCCGACGCCAGCGTGCCGCTGGTGAAACTGGCCGTGGCGCGCTCCGGCGACAAGGGCAACCACAGCAATATCGGCGTGATCGCCCGCGATCCCGAGTATTTGCCATGGATCGCCGAAGCGCTGACCCCGGAAGTGATCGTCGACTGGATGAGCCACGTGCTGGACCCCCTACACGGTCGCGTCGAGCGCTGGTATTTGCCCGGCAGCCACAGCCTCAACTTCCTGCTGGAAAATGCCCTGGGCGGCGGCGGTATCGCCAGCCTGCGCATCGACCCGCAAGGCAAGGCCTTTGCCCAGCAACTGCTGGAAATCCCCATCGCCGTGCCGCAGCACATCGCAGATTCACTCACCTGACAGGAGCCTTGCCGTGGCCTTCGACTCGATCTTCAAAGCCGACCTGTTCCAAGGGCATACCGTGATAGTCACCGGCGGCGGCAGCGGTATTGGCCGCTGCACAGCCCATGAACTGGCGGCCTTGGGTGCCAAGGTGATACTGGTGGGACGCAAGCCGGAAAAACTGCAAAACGTCGCGATCGAGATCGCCGAGGATGGCGGCAGCGCCGCGTGGCAGGCCTGCGACATTCGCGATGAAGAGGCGGTCAAGGCGCTGGTCAAACACATCATTCATGAGCACGGCCCGATCCACGGCCTGGTCAACAATGCGGGTGGCCAGTACCCGTCGCCGCTGGCCGCGATCAATCAAAAAGGCTTCGAAACCGTACTGCGCACCAACCTGGTCGGCGGTTTCCTGGTGGCACGGGAAGTGTTCAACCAGTCCATGAGCAAGCACGGCGGCGCCATCGTCAACATGCTCGCGGACATGTGGGGCGGCATGCCCGGCATGGGCCACTCGGGTGCAGCGCGCGCCGGCATGGACAACTTTACCAAGACCGCCGCCTTCGAATGGGGCTACGCCGGGGTGCGGGTCAACGCCGTGGCGCCGGGCTGGATCGCCTCCAGCGGCATGGACACCTACGAAGGCGCGTTCAAGGCGGTGATTCCGACGCTGCGCGAACACGTGCCGCTCAAGCGTATCGGCACCGAATCGGAAGTCAGCGCGGCCATCGTGTTCCTGCTCAGCCCCGCCGCTGCCTTTATCAGCGGCAGCACCCTGCGCATCGACGGCGCAGCCAGCCTGGGCAGCCGCGCCTGGCCGTTGCACAAGGCGCAGGCGCCGAGCGAGCCCTTCAATGGCTTTCACCGCGCCTACCTGCCGGATGTGCTCAAGGCGGAGCAATAGACCATGCCGGTGATTGAATCCCTGATCGACCCCCACAGCGCCCAGTTCGCGCAAAACCGCGAGGCCATGCTCGCGGCCATCGCCCAGCTTCACCAGTTGGAATCCAACCTGCTCGCCAAGGCTCAGGAAGCCAAGCCCAAGTTCGACAAACGCGGCCAACTGCTGCCCCGCGAGCGCCTCAACTTGCTGCTGGACCCCGGCGCGCCGTTCCTGGAACTGGCCAGCCTGGCCGGCTACAAGCTGCACGACGACAAGGACGGCAGCGCCGCCGGCGGTGGGTTGATCGCCGGCATCGGCTATGTCAGCGGCGTGCGCATGCTGGTGGTGGCCAACAATAGCGCGATCAAGGGCGGCACCATTTCCCCCACTGGCCTGAAGAAATCCCTGCGTCTGCAACAGATCGCCCTGGAGAACAAGCTGCCGGTGGTGACCCTGGCCGAAAGCGGCGGCGCCAACCTCAACTACGCCGCCGAGATTTTCGTCGAAGGCGCGCGCAGCTTCGCCAACCAGGCGCGGATGTCGGCCATGGGCTTGCCGCAGATCACCGTGGTACATGGCTCGGGCCACGGCCGGCGGCGCGTATCAGCCGGGGCTGTCGGATTACGTGGTGGTAGTGCGTGGCCGGGCCAAACTGTTCCTCGCCGGGCCGCCACTGCTAAAGGCCGCGACCGGTGAAGTAGCGACGGATGAGGAGTTGGGCGGCGCCGAGATGCACGCACAAATCGCCGGCACGGCCGAATACCTGGCGGAAAACGATGCGGACGGCGTGCGCATCGCGCGGGAGATCGTCGGCCTGTTGCCCTGGAATGATCGGCTGCCACTGACGCCAAAACGGACCTACGCAGAGCCGCTGTATCCGATTGAGGAAGTGCTGGAGCTGATCCCCGACGACCCGAAAAAACCCTACGACGTCCGCGAAATCCTCGCGCGCCTGGCCGACGGCTCGCACTTCCTCGAATTCAAAGGCGAGTTCGACGCCCACACCGTCTGCGGCCACCTGCACATCCAGGGCCGCGCCGTCGGCGTGATCGGCAACAACGGCCCGATCACGCCCAAGGGGGCGAGCAAGGCCGCGCAGTTTATCCAACTGTGCGACCAGAGCCGCACGCCGCTGCTGTTCCTGCACAACACCACCGGTTTCATGGTAGGCACCGAGTCGGAGCAACAAGGGGTGATCAAGCACGGCGCGAAGATGATCCAGGCGGTGGCCAATGCACGGGTGCCTAAACTGACGATAGTGGTGGGCGGTTCTTATGGGGCTGGCAACTACGCAATGTGCGGGCGCGGCCTGGACCCACGCTTTATCTTCGCCTGGCCCAACAGCCGCACGGCGGTAATGGGCGGCGCGCAGGCGGGCAAAGTCCTGCGCATTGTCACCGAGGCCAAGCAATTGAAGGATGGTCTGGTGCCGGATCCCAAAGTGCTCGACATGCTGGAACAGGTCACCGCGCAGAAGCTCGACAGCCAGTCCACCGCACTTTATGGCAGCGCGAACCTGTGGGATGACGGGCTGATTGATCCACGGGACACGCGGACCTTGCTGGGCTTTCTGCTGGATATCTGCCACGAAGCCGAGGTGCGTGAGTTGCAGGCCAATACCTTCGGTGTAGCGCGTTTTTAGGAGAACCATAAAAATGATCTTTACCCAGGAACACCAGGAATTGCGCCGCACCGTCCGCGCCTTTGTCGACCGCGAGATCAACCCCCATGTGGACGAATGGGAAAAGGCCGGACGCTTTCCCATCCACGATATTTTCCGCAAGGCCGGTGACCTTGGCCTGCTGGGCATTTCCAAGCCAGAGCAATTCGGTGGCATGGGCCTGGACTACAGCTACTCCATCGTCGCCGCCGAAGAGTTCGGCACCATCCGCTGTGGCGGCATCCCCATGTCCATCGGCGTGCAGACCGACATGTGCACCCCCGCCCTCGCCCGCTTCGGCAGCGATGAACTGCGCGACGAATTCCTGCGCCCGGCCATCAGCGGCGAGCAGGTCGGTTGCATCGGCGTCTCGGAAACCGGCGCCGGCTCCGACGTGGCCGGACTCAAGACCCACGCGCGCAAGGACGGCGACGACTACGTGATCAATGGCAGTAAAATGTGGATCACCAACTCGCCCAGCGCCGACTTCATCTGCCTGCTCGCCAACACCTCCGACGACAAGCCGCACATCAACAAATCGCTGATCATGGTGCCGATGAACACCCCTGGCATCAGCATCAGCCCACCCCTGGAAAAACTCGGCATGCACAGCTCCGAGACCGCCCAGGTGTTCTTCGACGGCGTGCGGGTACCCCAGCGCAACCGCATCGGCCACGAAGGCGCGGGGTTCATGATGCAGATGCTGCAATTCCAGGAAGAACGCCTGTTTGGCGCGGCCAATATGATCAAGGGCCTGGAGCATTGCATCGACAGCACCATCGAATACTGCAAAGAGCGCCAGACCTTCGGCAAGGCGCTGATCGACAACCAGGTCATCCACTTTCGCCTGGCTGAACTCGCCACCGAAATCGAATGCCTGCGCGCGCTGGTCTACCAGGCCACCGAGCAATACATCAAAGGCCAGGACGTGACGCGCCTGGCCTCCATGGCCAAGCTCAAGGCCGGGCGCCTGGGCCGCGAAGTCAGCGACAGTTGCCTGCAATATTGGGGCGGCATGGGCTTCATGTGGGACAACCCCGTGGCCCGCGCTTACCGGGACGTGCGCCTGGTCTCGATCGGCGGCGGCGCCGACGAAATCATGCTGGGCATCATCTGCAAATTGATGGGCACCTTGCCGGGTAAAAAATCATGAATACCCTGCTGCTTGAACCGCATAACGGCGTATTGCACATCACCCTCAACCGACCGGAAAGCCGCAACGCGATGAGCCTGGCAATGGTCAATGAACTGCGCAGCGTGCTGGCACAGTTGGACAGCCAGACGCGGGCCGTGGTGATCAGCGGCGCGGGCGGGCACTTTTGCGCCGGGGCGGACGTGAAGGACCTGGTCACCGCAGACAATCAACTGCAAGCGCTGAACCGGGCATTCGGCACCTTGCTGCAGGCAGTGGAAGCCGTGCCGCAAGTGGTGATCGTGGTGCTGCAAGGCGCGGTGCTGGGCGGCGGTTTCGGCCTGGCGTGCGTGAGCGATATCGCCATCGCCGATCACCAGGCGCAATTCGGCCTGCCGGAAACCAGCCTGGGCTTGTTACCGGCGCAGATTGCACCCTTTGTGGTGAAGCGGATTGGCCTGACCCAGGCACGCCGCTTGGCGCTGACCGCCGCGCGCTTTGATGGCGTAGAGGCGGAGCGACTGGGCGTCGTGCACTTTACCGAGCGCGATCCACAGGCGCTGGCAGAACGCTTGGATGAAGTATTGAGCCAGGTCCTGAAGTGTGCGCCAGGCGCCAATGCACGGACTAAAGCGCTGCTGCTTGCGAGCGTAGATGAGCCGCTGGAGGCGGTGCTGGATCGCGGAGCGCAGTGGTTTGCCAAGGCGGTGAGGAGTGAGGAAGGGATTGAGGGGACGCAGGCGTTTGTGCAGAAGCGGAAACCGAAGTGGTGCAGATGACGCCTTCGCGGGCAAGCCCGCTCCCACATTTGGACCCAGTACGGCACGTACAAACCGGTCGGCTCTAAGGCCGCCGCGCTTTTGATTTTGATCTGGGGCGCCCCGTCAAACACGCTGGCCGAACGCAGGCTTGAATCCGTGGGTAACCCGGCAGGACGCCGGGTTAGCCGCCCCGCGCCATGGATGGCGCGTGGCGGCGGCCCACGGATTCAAGCCGGAGTGAGGGCACACCGAGCCTAGGCGAAGTGCCGAGTGTTGGGGCGAGGACCTTTTGGTTACTTTTGGCTGGGCCGGCATTCCGGTCCTTCCAAAAGTGACCCGCTGTAAGAGCGGAACCGCCAGCAGCCGCTACCGCAGAAATGGATATGTACCCGAGGACCGCAGCAATGCCGCAGCTAACAAAAATCCTGATCGCCAACCGCGGCGAAATCGCCTGCCGCATTCAGCGCACCGCCCAGGCCTTGGGCTATCGCACCGTGGCCATCTACAGCGAAGCCGACGCCCAGGCCCTACATGTGCAGATGGCCGACGAAGCCGTCCCCATCGGCCCGGCCCCCGTCCACCAGTCATACCTCAACATCGAAGCCATCCTCAACGCCGCCAAACGCACAGGCGCCGACGCCATCCACCCCGGCTACGGCTTCCTCTCCGAAAACCCCGACTTCGCCCGCGCCTGCCAACACGCCGGCCTCACCTTCATCGGCCCCAGCGCTGAGGCCATCGAACTGATGGGCAGCAAACGCCTGTCCAAACTCGCCATGCTCGACGCCGGCGTGCCCTGCATCGCCGGCTACCAAGGCAGCGCCCAGGACGACCTCACCCTGCAACAGGAAGCCGACCGCATCGGCTACCCGCTGATGATCAAGGCCAGCGCCGGCGGCGGCGGTCGCGGCATGCGCCTCGTGCACCAATCGAAAGACCTGCTGGACAACTTGCACACCGCCCGCTCGGAAGCCAAAAACGCCTTCGGCAGCGACGAACTGATCCTCGAACACGCCCTGGTCGACCCGCGCCACGTCGAAATCCAGCTGTTTGGCGACAGCCACGGCCACCTCATTTACCTCGGCGAGCGCGACTGTTCGATCCAGCGCCGCCATCAAAAGGTCATCGAAGAAGCCCCCTGCCCTGTCATGACGCCCGAGTTGCGCCAAGCCATGGGCGAAGCCGCGCTGAAGGCTGGACGTGCGGTGAACTACGTCGGCGCTGGCACCGTGGAGTTCCTGCTCGACCGCCACGGCCGTTTCTACTTCCTGGAAATGAACACACGCCTGCAAGTGGAACACCCAGTGACCGAACTGATCACCGGCCTCGACCTGGTGGACTGGCAGCTGCAGATCGCCGCCGGCCAGCCGCTGCCCCTGACACAAGCCGACGTCACCCTCAGTGGCCACGCCATGGAAGTGCGCCTGTACGCCGAAGACCCGACCCAGGGCTTCCTGCCGCAAACTGGCGATGTAGTGCGCTGGGAGCCAGCCACTGGCGTGCGTATCGACCACGGCGTGATCGAAGGCCAACGCATCAGCCCGTTCTATGACCCGATGCTGGGCAAGCTCATCGCCCATGGCGCCACCCGCGAAGAGGCGCGTCGCAAATTGCTCCGGGCGGTGGAAGACACGGTGTTGCTGGGCGTCGCGACCAATCAGCCGCTGCTGGTGAGTTTGCTCAAGCATCCGGACTTTGTTGGCGGCGATTTCAGTACCGGGTTTATCGCTGAGCACTTCAGCGATATCCCAACCCTGACGCCGTTACCCGAACAACTCGCCCTGGCCGCCGCGCTGTTTTACCAGCACAGCGCCAACCAGCATCCCCAAGGCCTGGCGGGGTGGCGCAACAACGCCAGCGCGCCTTGTATTTATCGCTTGGAGATCAACGGAGACATCCACACCGTCAGTGCCGAACCCCTGCAACTCACCACCGACGGCCGCCACGCCACCCTGGTATTCAACGGTATCCGCCGCCGCACCGCCTATCACCTTGACGGCAACCAACTGTGGCTACCCGGTCTCAGGGTGATCGACTGCACCCAGCAAGTCGCCAGCCGCCAGGCCGACGCCAGCAGCGGCACAGTCAAGGCGCCGATGGACGGCGCAATCGTCGATGTGCGGGTCAGCGCCGGCGACAGCGTGACCAAAGGCCAACTGCTACTGGTGCTCGAAGCCATGAAAATGGAGCATCCGCTGACAGCCGGTATCGACGGCGTGATCAAAGGCGTGCAAGTGATTGCCGGTGATCAGGTGCGCAATCGTCAGGTTCTGCTGGAGATCGTCTGACCCCTAGGCGGAACTACAGGGCCGGGCTACGCTCTATCCCCAACAGAAAGGGAAGAGTACGGGAACCTGCACGATGCCTCATTGGCTGATTATTGACCTTGAAGCCACAACGGATGAAGGCGGCTGGCCCGTGACGGAGATGGAAGTCATCGAGATCGGCGCGAGCCTGGTCAACCGCCAGGGCCGCGAACTGGACCACTTCCAGCGCTTTGTGCGGCCGCTGCGCCGGCCATTGCTGACGCCCTTTTGCCGCCAACTGACGCACATCACCCAGGCCAACATCGATGGTGCGGCGCCGATTACCGAGGTGTGGCCGCTGTTCGAGCGCTGGCTGGGCCAGCATCAGCCGCGCCTGGAAGGCTGGGCCAGCTGGGGCGACTATGATCGCCGGCAGCTGGAACTGGAATGGCAACGCCATGGCCTGGCCAGCGCCCTCGCCACCACGCCCCATGTGAACCTCAAGCAGCGCTTCGCCAAGGCTCGGCGCCTGGACAAGCCCCTGGGGCTCAATGGCGCCCTGCAATTGGCGGGGATGCAGTTCCATGGCCAGCAACATCGGGCGCTGGAGGATGCACGCAATACGGCGCGTCTGCTGCCGCTGATATTGCCGGTCTAGGCAGCTTCCCTGCCCTTGGGCATACTGGCCGACCTTTCCAGACCCTTTTCCGAGGAATCGCCCATGTTTAAAGTCAACGAGTACTTCGACGGCACCGTCAAGTCGATCGCTTTCGGCACCGCAGAAGGTCCGGCGACCATCGGCGTCATGGCCCCCGGCGAATACGAGTTCGGCACCGCTCAGCGTGAAATCATGCACGTGGTGTCCGGCGCCCTGACCGTCAAACTGCCGGATGCCAGCGAGTGGGAAACCTTCGCCGCCGGCAGCCAGTTCAACGTGCCGGCCAACAGCAAGTTCCAGCTGAAGGTTGCCGTGGACACCGCTTACCTGTGCGAATACCGCGGCTAAGGGTTTCCCGGAAGCAAAAAAATGCCCGTCTCGCAGGAGACGGGCATTTTTTATGCGTGAAGAAAACTATTCCAGGATCGTCACCGGCATCCCGACTTCCAACTGCCCAATGCCATCGTTGACCAGGTTCTGGCCGAAAATCGCGCCGTCTTCTGTCTTGCGGTAAGCCTCCAGCGTGGCGAAGGGTTCGCGGTCTGCGCTGCGCTCGCCGGTCTGCGGGTCAATGGTGGTGAGGATGCAGCGCGAACACGGCTTGACCGCACGGAACTCCACGTCGCCAATGCGCAGGCGCTTCCAACCATCTTCGGCGAAGGCTTCACTGCCTTCGATGACCAGGTTGGGACGAAAGCGCAGCATTTCCATGGGACGACCGATGCGCCGGGAAAGATCGTCCAGCGACGCCTGGCCGATCACCAGCAGCGGGTAACCGTCGGCAAACGCGACCTGGTCGTCGTCCTTGCCGTAACCGGCCTGGGTGGTGCGGGCACGCTCGACGGGGATTTGCACCAGCCGCGTCGGCTTGCCGATGAAATCGCTGACCCAGGCCGCCGCCGCGTCGCCCGCATCGGGCACGCGCAAGGTGTCGCGCCAGATGGTCACGCCACGCAACTCGGCGTCGTTGCCGGGCAGCGCCACGTCCAGCGGCGTGTAGCCCGGCGAGCTCAAGGTGAGGCCGCCACTGCTGTTCCACAGCGCCGACAGTTGGCTCATCTTCGCCACGGCACGCTGCGTGAGGAAACGCCCACTGCCTTCATCCACCAGCATCCAGCGTCGGTCCCCGTCCACCCCGAGCTTATCCAGGCCGACCTGTTGCAGGGTTTCGGCCTTGCCGGACTTCAAGGGGTAACGGTACAACGCGCTGAGACGAAGCATGGGCCTGCATTCCTGAGGGGCAAAGCCATCACCCTAAGGTCAAGCGGGCACTTCGTCCAGCATCAGACGCTGACGCACCACATCCACCAGCTTGTCGGGCTGGAATTTGGACAGGAAGTTGTCGCAGCCGACCTTCTTCACCATCGAGTCGTTGAAGCTGCCCGACAACGAGGTGTGCAGCACCACATACAGGCCACGCAGGCGCGGGTCGTTGCGGATCTCGGTGGTGAGGCGATAGCCGTCCATCTCGGGCATTTCCGCGTCGGTGAAGATCATCAGCAGCTTGTCGGTCATCACCTGGCCGCTGTCGGCCCAGGCCTTGAGCATGTTCAGCGCCTTGAGGCCGTCGCTGGCGATGTGCATCTTCACCCCCAGTTGACCGAGGGTGTCGCGCAGTTGCGAGAGAGCCACATTGGAGTCGTCCACCAGCAGCACTTCGCGGCCACGGGCACGCTCCAGCACCGGGTCTTCGAGTTTTTCACGGGAGACCTTGGCGTTGTACGGCACGATCTCGGCCAGGACTTTTTCCACGTCGATGATTTCCACCAACTGGTCGTCGACTTTGCTGATGGCCGTGAGGTAATGCTGGCGACCGGCGCTGGTCGGCGGCGGCAGGATGGCTTCCCAGTTCATGTTAACGATGCGGTCCACGCCGCCCACCAGGAACGCCTGCACCGAGCGGTTGTACTCGGTGACGATAATGGTGCTGTTGGGGCCCGGCACCAGCGGGCGCATGCCGATGGCCTGGGACAGATCGATTACCGGCAAGGTCTGGCCCCGCAAGTTGACCACGCCACACACGAACGGATGGCGCTGTGGCATCAAGGTCAGCTTGGGCAGTTGCAGCACTTCCTGCACCTTGAACACGTTGATCGCGAACAGCTGACGCCCGAACAGGCGGAACATGAGGATCTCCAGGCGATTCTCACCCACCAGTTGCGTGCGTTGATCTACCGTGTCGAGAATGCCGGCCATTAAAAGCTCCTGATGCGCTAAGGGATTGTGCAGCTCACTTAAGGCTTGTTATCGGCGGCAAGCGCCAGACCTTGACCCGTGTAAAATGCCACGTAAATTCATTGATGTCACACTGACATCATGGTTTACTGCGCTGGCCTCTCCAGAGAGGGGTACAGCGACGTTGCGCGACATTCAATTCGACGCAAGGTTCCGCCATGTAAGGGATTCCCCTACACACAATCAGGCCCAACCTGATATTCGCAATATCTAATAGCCATTAATGTGACGCCATTCTCAATGCATGAATGGAGTCAGGCTTTTGTTTGCCATCCCAAGCCCTCGGCCCACGGGCCTTCCAGACATTCAACTGTCGGCAATTGAAGGTGTGCAATTGACCCCGCTCATGAGGGCCGCGCACAGCCGTCGCCATCACTCTAATAAGCTTCCTACTGATTATTCAGAAGCGACCTACAGATTCCAGTCATATTTCAGCGCTAGTTTTAAGCCATTCACCCGGTGCGACATCTCATCACCCGACCTTATGTTGTGGAGACTTGCATGATGAACGACGGTAACGAGTGGCAACTTGCACTTCCCGAATTCCTTCAGGAAGCTGAAAAGCTGCTGATCAAATCGGAAGAGTGCCTGAGCCACCTGCATTTGATCCGAAACGACAGTGACGCTATCGACTGCATGAAAATCAGCCTGATCAAGCTCGCCGAAAGAGCAGATTGCCTTGCCCTGCAGGCCATCAGCGAATTCTCGCGGCACATCCAGTACCTGATCGCCAATGCCGAAAGCCCGCTGCAACTGCATGATCAAGCCTTGGACGCCTTGGAAGAATGCCTGAAGTTACTGGCCTGGCAGTTGGAGTTGATTGATGTAAAGACAGGCCAACTGGCATTGGATGAAGCGGAGCAAACGACATTGATCGCCACAGTGACACTGCATATTCCGCAGAAAGACTTCGCCTTTAAACCGCAGCAGCGGGTGCATCACGTGTCTTGAGCGGATATCAGGTCGCATTTAAATCAAAAGTTATCTGAAAACGACTCATCCAGTGGAATTGAATCACGCAGGCAAAGATATCAATTAGCCATTAACGGTAATAACGATACAACCGAACAGAAATAATATAACTACCCCACTCCATGAACTCTGGGAATACCGCCCGGAGCATTTGCGCGGCTAATAACCCAGTCGGACACAGCACCAGGCGACCAACGGTAATAGTGGTGGTACTATGCCCCGCTCGAAGTGACTCAACTTCATCATGCATAAAAACGATTCGATAACGCATTCCAAACAGAGCCCTGTCAGCGGCCGTGACCGGACTTCCCGCAGCGAACCTTCATTGGCTCCATCCGCTATGTACGCCTACCTCAAGACACTCATCGCAAGGTCCGCGTCCCGCAGCAATGCACGCCGTCTGATCCTCGCCCTGTGCCTTGGCTCGCTGCTGCTGAGCCTGTGGGCCTACAGTTTCTCCGCCGCCTTGCCGTTGCTGGTGCTGCTCAACCTGGCCACGCTGCTGGTGGTTGGCCTGCAACAGTGGCACTCGCGCAAATCCATCAAGTTCCAGCCTCAGGAACTGGCCGATCGCCTGTTGCAAGTGCAGGAAAACGAACGCCACCGCCTGAGCCGTGAGCTGCATGACGATATCGGCCAACTGCTCACCGCCGCCAAGCTGCAAAGCGAATGGCTCAAGCGCCGCCTGCCCGAAGACCTGCAAAGCCAGTGCACAGTGCTGTGCAACACCCTGAATGAAACCCTGGCCAAGGTGCGTGACGTCTCGGCCATCCTCAACCCTCGCCAGCTGGCCAGCCTGGGCCTGGAAGCCAGCCTGCGCGCGCACCTGCTCAAGACCCTGGAAAACACCCCGATTCACTGGAGCCTGGAATGCCAACAGCGGCTGACCGGCATCCCGGAAGAAATGGCCGTTGCGGCCTTTCGCATCACCCAGGAAGCGGTGACCAACATGCTACGCCACGCCCAGGCGCGCAATCTGTTGGTACGCCTGCAACGCCTGCCCGAGGGCCTGTCGCTGAGTATCTGCGATGACGGCCAGGGTTTTTCGCCGGCCATCAACCCGGGCCTGGAAGGCCAGCGGGGCATGGCCGGCATGTCAGAGCGGATTGATCAGCTTGGCGGTTCGTTATCCGTCAACAGCCAACCAGGCAAAGGGACACGGATCGACGCGCTTTTCCCCTGGGCGCCACGCGCCCTCGAACGGGCCAGTTCCCCTAAGGTTCTCGAGTGACCTGCACATTACTCCTGGTGGATGACCATGCACTGATCCGGGCCGGCGTACGCGCGCTGGTCCAGGACATTCCCGGCTACACGGTGGTCGGTGAGGCCAGCGATGGCGCACAGTTGCTGGAGCAGTTCAGCGCCCTGCTGCCCGATATCGTGCTGTTGGACCTGTCGATGAAACACACCGGCGGCCTGGATGCCCTGCAGCAACTCAAGCGCGCCTACCCCAAGAGTCGCGTGCTGATCCTGTCGATGCACACCGACCCGGAACTGATCATGTGCGCGCTGGAGTCCGGCGCCCATGGCTACCTGCTCAAGGACACCACCGCCAACGAGCTGGAACATGCGCTGCTGGCCCTGCGCAACAACGAGCGCTACCTGAGCCCGGCGATTGCCCACACCGTGATCAACCAGGCGCTGGTACGCAGCCAGGGCCCCACTACCCCGGCTGGCCACAGCCACAACCTTACGGCTCGGCAGTTGGAGATCCTGCGGTTGATTGTGCGCGGCAAGTCCACCCGGGAAATCGCCCACGGCTTGGGCTTGAGCATCAAGACCGTGGAAGCTCACCGCTCGCAGATCATGAAACGCCTGCAGATTTTCGACGTGGCCGGCCTGGTGTTATTCGCGGTGCGCGAGCAGATCATCAGCCTGGACGACTAACGGCGAATCCACCGGCAGGTGCACGCGCAAGGCCTTGGGCAGGGCCTCGAAGTGCAGGTCATCACCCTCCAGCGGTTCGCCATCCAGGTTGATGTACAGGCCCTGTGCGACCTTGATATTCACCCACGGCAGGCGCGCCCGGACGAACATGGTGTCCAGGCCCCAGCCGTTGTTCATCAACTCACGCAAGGTACCGACCACCTCCTGGGGCGCGGGCAGGATGCTGACATCCAGCAAGCCGTCATCGGCCATGGCGCCGGGGCATAGCTCATGGCCGCCGCCCGCTTGGCGACCGTTGCCGATGCCCAGGGCGAGCAGCTCGCCTTTCCAGTGGAAATCGGGGCCATCGAGTTCGGCGTAGGCAGCCTTCAGCTCGCTGAAACGGGTCAAGCCGGTGAACAGGTAGGCGGCGCCGCCGAGGACTTTCTTCAAATCTTCGGAGGTGTTGGCGGTGACTTGGCTGCCGAAACCGCCGGTGGCCATGTTGAGGAAGATTTGCCCGCCGACCTGGCCGAGGTCGATGGCCCTTGGCGGTACATCCAGCAGCGCCAGCGCCTGGGCGGGTTCGAGCGGCACGCCGGCGGCCTTGGCGAAGTCGTTGGCGGTGCCCAGTGGCATCAGCACCAGGCTGGCGTCGGTCTTGGCCTGGGCCATGGCTTCGGCGACGTCGCGCAAGGTGCCGTCGCCGCCGCCGGCGATGATATGGGTGTAGCCGTCTGCCAGGGCTTCGTTGACCAGGCGTTGGGCATCGCCGCCTTCCCATGTGACCCGCACCGCCAACTCGCCGCCCTGCTTGCGTCGGGCCTGCACGGCAGAGCGTACGTCCTCGTTGAGGGCTTGCTTGCCGTGGAGGATCAACAGGGCTTTGGGGGTGGTCATTGAGGGAATCTCCTGATTCAAGGGTGCTTGGAGGATGTGGACCTTGGGCGGGGAGAAAAAAGCCATTGGGGTTGGAAATTATTTGTTGGTCTTTGGGTACATATCCGTTATTTGGGTAACGGCTGAAATTGGTTCCGCCCTTACGGCGGGTCACTTTGCAAAAGCGGCAAAGTAACCATGGACTTGTTCCCTCAAAACGTACGCCATGAAGCGAGTGTTAAGCAGTTTGCTTCAGTTGCTTTGCGTAGTCATTAGGTGAGCTGTATCCCAGCGCCGAGTGCAGCCGTGCCGCGTTGTAAAACCCATGGATGTAGCTTGCGATTGATGCATGGGCCTGTGCTTTGCTGGGATACACACCGATGGCTTCTTCCTTCTTGAGTGTGGCAAAAAAGCTCTCTGCCACGGCGTTATCCCAGCAATTCCCCTTACGGCTCATGCTTTGCACGAAGCCTCTTTCCGCGATCATGCTACGAAAACCGCTACCGGTGTATTGTCGGCCTCGATCAGAGTGAAAAATCACACCGTGATCCACGGGCGCTCTGGTCCAGGCGTTCATGAACGCCTGTTGTACCAAGCCCTCGGGCATACGATCCGACAGGCTGTAACCCAGCACCTGCCGGGTCTGGATACTCAACACCACAGCCAAGTACAACCAACCCTGGCGGGTCGAAATATACGTGATATCCCCCACCCAGGCGGGTGCTGGGCTTGTCACGGAAAAGCGTCGTTTTAACACGTTGTCAGAAATAGGTTGGATATACCGGTTATCCGTCGAGTGTTTGAAGCGGGCTTTGATTTTTCCTCGCAGCATTTCCTCTCTCATCAGACGAGCTACTCGCTTGTGCCCTATCGCGTACGAGCGGTTATGAAGCGCCTTAACCATGCGTGGACGCCCATAAGTGCCTCGGCTTGCCCGATGAATCGCGCGAATTTCCAAGCGAATCGCCACATCTGGATCAGGACGTTTCTGACGCTTCAAATAGCCGTGAAAGCCCGACACCGAGACCTCCATCACTCGACATAACAGCCTGACTGGAAAGTGAGTCCGTTCACGGGCGACAAAGGCGTATCTCAGTTGGACTCTTTGGCAAAGAACGCCGTCGCTTTTTTTAGGATTTCTCGCTCCATTTTGAGCGTGGCATTTTCAGCTCGAAGCCGAGCCAGCTCGCTTTCCAGGTCAGAGACCGGATGCCGGGCAGGAGAACTGAGAGGACGCCCGTTGCGTGCGGCGTCCAGCCAATTACCTAAGGTTTTGACCGAGATATCCAACTGTCGGGCAGCTTCTCCTCGACCAATGCTTTCAGCGAGTGTCACTGCCTGAGCTTTGAAGTCGTCGGTGTAACTGCGGCGAGTTTGCTGTGCCATAAGTGCCTCCAAGATTGCGATTAAAATATCGCTTCTTGGCGTCCGCTGCGAGGGAACAAGTCCACCAAAACGCTCTTGCCCCAACACTCGGCACCTCGCTTAGGCTCGGTGTGCCCGTAATCCGACAGTGATTTGGGGGGCCGCCGCCACGCGCCATCCATGGCGCGGGGCGGCTAAACCGGCATCCCTGCCGGTTTACCCCCCAAATCCCTGCCGAATTCCGGCCAGCGTGTTTGACGGGGCGCCTAAGATCAAAATCAAAAGCAAAAGCACAGCGGCCTGACAGCCGGCTTGAGTGGTGTAGAGCATCTGGATAAACACGGCGTCCTCACGTTTTTCGCCGGCAAGCCGGCTCCTACAGAGGACAAAAAACGTATCCACGATGCGAAGCGAGTCGCTCTTGATCTTGATTTGAGGCGCCCCGTTAAACACGCTGGCCGAACGCAGGCTTTGGAGCATGGGTAACCCGGCAGGACGCCGGGTTAGCCGCGCTGGGCCAAGGATGGCCCATCGCGGCGGCCCACGCTCCAAAGCCGGAGTGAGGGCACACCGAGCCTAGGCGAGGTGCCGAGTGTTGGGGCAGAGACCTTTTGGTTACTTTTGGGGCGTTTGCCAAAAGTGACCCGCTGTAAGAGCGGAACCATAGGCGGCCGTTACCTAAATAACGGATATGTACTCAATCAACTCTTATGCAACTTACTCATCAGTTGCGCCTCAGCCTGAGTCAACCCACAAGACTGCGTCAACTCATCCACCGTAGCCCCCATCCCCACCAGCTTGGCAGCCTGGGCAAACGAAAGACTCGAAGGATCCCGCTGCTCAATCTGCGCCAGTTTGTCAGGCAACGGCGCAAGAATCGCGCGCAATTCATGCACCTCGTCCCCGACCTTCACCGCACTCTGCTGAAAGTGATCAACCCGCTTCACCAACTCCAGCATCCGCCGATCACGCACAGCATCACGCTCAGCCTGCTGCAACAACAGTTCACGCTGCTGACGCACATAGCGCAACAGAAATGCCAAAGTCCCAGCCCACAGCAGGGCCAGGACAATCACCGCGGCCTCAAGGAACAATCAGATGCTCTCCAGTTCCGACCATTCTTCTTCGCTCATCATCTTGTCCAGCTCAACCAGAATCAGCAGCTCGCCGTTCTTGTTGCACACGCCCTGGATGAACTTGGCGGACTCTTCGTTACCCACGTTCGGCGCGGTTTCCACTTCCGATTGGCGCAGGTAGACCACTTCGGCCACGCTGTCGACCATGATCCCGACCACTTGCTTGTCGGCCTCGATGATCACGATACGCGTGTTGTCATTGACTTCAGTCGGCACCAGGCCGAAACGCTGGCGGGTGTCGATCACCGTCACCACGTTGCCGCGCAGGTTGATGATGCCCAGCACGTAGCTCGGCGCACCCGGCACCGGGGCGATCTCGGTGTAGCGCAGCACTTCCTGCACGCGCATCACGTTAATGCCGTAGGACTCGTTGTCCAGTTTGAAGGTCACCCATTGCAGGATCGGATCATCCAAACCTTGTGCGGACGCTGACTTGTTCATACCCCTGACCCCTTCAAATGCCGCATGACACGGCGTGTGTGCTTCACTGACCGCATTCGCATGCGGCCCTTATTGTTCAATCAACTGTGTTTGTTCAGTGGCATCGACTTGACGGCACCGCTGGCGATCAACTCGGCCAGTTCGGCGACGTCGAGCAACGCGCACATGTGCTCGATCACGGTGCCTGCCAGCCAAGGCCGTTGGCCGCGGTGGCTGCGCCATTTGATTTCGTTCGGGTCCAGGCGCAACGAGCGGCTGACTTGATGCACCGCCAGCCCCCACTCGTAGCCCTGCACCGAGATCACGTATTGCAGGCCCTGGCGGAAGTCATCGCGGTAGCGGTCGGGCATGACCCAGCGTGCGGTATCCAGCACTTTGAGGTTACCGGCCTGGCTGGGCAGGATGCCGAGGAACCACTCCGGTTGCCCGAACAACGGCGTCAGCTCCTGGCCTTCCAGCGAATAGATCGAGCCCAGGCACACCAGCGGCACCGCCAGGGTCAAGCCGGCGACGTCGAACAGCAGGCATTCGAACGGTTCGGCAGCCCAGCTTGGGCGGCCATCACCGGTCACCGGCGGCGGCGTGATGCTCGGCGGCAAATGCACTTCCACCACCGGCTCGACCACGACAGGAGCAGGGGCAACCACCACAGGCGCCACCACTACCGGCGTAATCGGCACTACGACCTGCGCATCACGGGCTTGTTCTTCCAGCACCGCCAACTGGAATTCATCCAGCGCGGCTTCGGGTTCAACAGCCGGTTCCAGCACCAGGATCGGCTCCGGCAAATCTTCGGCGGTCGCATCTTGCAGCAGGGCATCCAGGTAGGATTCCAGCGCCAGTTGCGGCCGGGTCTTGAGTTCGACAGGACGGTTCATCACGCCACCTGCGCCACAAGCTGTTGCGACAACAGGTGCTTGAGCAGCGCGCGGTAGGCGAGTACGCCACGGCTCTTGCCATCGAACTGCGACGGCGCAAGGCCCGCGCGGCTGGCGTCACGCAGGCGCGTGTCCACCGGGATGTAGCCGTTCCAGATGGTGTCCGGGTAGGCATCGCGCAGCACGCGCAGGGTGCCAAGGGACGCTTGGGTGCGGCGGTCGAACAGGGTCGGCACGATGCTGAACGGCAGCGCTTGTTTGCGCGAACGGTTGATCATCGCCAGGGTGCTGACCATGCGCTCCAGGCCTTTGACGGCCAGGTGTTCGGTCTGCACCGGGATCACCAACTGCTGGCTCGCCGCCAAGGCGTTGACCATCAACACGCCCAGCAACGGCGGGCTGTCGATGATTGCGTAGTCGAAGTCCTGCCACAGTTGCGCCAGGGTCTTGGCGATCACCAAGCCCAACCCGCTCTGCCCCGGCGACTGACGCTCAAGGGTGGCCAGGGCGGTGCTGGACGGCAGCAGGGAAATGCTTTCGTTGCTGGTAGGCAGCAGCAGTTGCCCCGGCAGATCAGCCGGTACGCTGCCCTTGTGCAGGAACAGGTCGTAGTTGCTGTGCTCCAGCGCGTCCGGGTCGTAGCCGAAATAGCTGGTCATGGAGCCGTGCGGGTCCAGGTCCACCACGACCACGCGCTTGCCCGCCTCGGCCAGCAAGCCGGCTAAGGCGATGGAAGTGGTGGTCTTGCCGACCCCACCTTTTTGATTGGCAACTGCCCAGACTCTCATTCGGTTGGTTCCTCCCGGCAGGCACAGGCGCGACCGAGACATTGCATAAGGTTATTGAGCCGGCGACGGAGAATTGACGGCGCTCTGACGAACCGGCGGTTTTACAGGGGGCGGTGCAGTTTGTGTGCCAGCCCGCTTCAAGGCGGCATCCGGTGCTGCATTGGCGGTGCCGGTGCCGGTCAGGCTGCGGCGCACATCCAGGTTGCGCGACACCACCAACACCACCCGGCGGTTCTTTGCGCGGCCCTCTACGGTGGCGTTATTGGCCACCGGCTGGAACTCGCCATAGCCTACCGACGCCAGGCGACCTGGGTTCACGCCCTGCATCGCCAGCATGCGCACGATGCTCGCGGCACGCGCTGACGACAGTTCCCAGTTGGTCGGGTACTGCGCCGTGCTGATCGGAAAATTGTCGGTAAAGCCTTCGACATGGATCGGGTTCTCGAACGGCCGCAGAATCGCCGCCACCTTGTCGATAATGGTGAACGCCTGGTCGCTGGGCATCGCATCGGCACTGGCGAACAGCAGGCTGGAATTGAGCTCGATCTCCACCCACAACTCGTTGCCGCGCACGGTCATCTGGTTGGAGCTGATCAGGTCGCCAAACGCCGCGCTGATGTCATCGGCGATGCTTTTCAGCGGATCGCTGGTACCGCCCACGCCGGCAGCGGTTTCGTCGCTGTCGTTGACCAGCGGCTTGGCTGGGGTCACGGTCTTGGGCCGCTCTTCACCGATGGGAATCGGCTTGAGCGAGCGGTCGGCGTCGTTGAACACGCCGATCAACGCCTGGGAAATAACCTTGTACTTGCCTTCGTTGATCGACGAGATGGAGTACATCACCACGAAAAACGCGAACAGCAAGGTGATGAAGTCCGCGTAGGACACCAACCACCGCTCGTGGTTGACGTGTTCTTCAGGCTCGCGACGGCGACGGCTCACAATGAATACCTCCCATCAATCCATGAAGCCCTGGAGCTTCAATTCGATGGAGCGCGGGTTCTCGCCCTCGGCAATCGACAAGATGCCTTCGAGCAACATCTCGCGGTAACGCGACTGGCGCATGGCAATCGACTTGAGTTTGCTCGCCACCGGCAACAACACCAGGTTGGCACTGGCCACGCCATAGATAGTGGCGACAAACGCCACGGCAATACCGCTGCCCAGTTGCGAAGGGTCGGCCAGGTTGCCCATGACGTGGATCAGGCCCATCACCGCACCGATGATGCCGATGGTCGGCGCGTAGCCGCCCATGCTTTCGTAGACTTTGGCGGCGTTGATGTCGCGGCTTTCCTGGGTGTAGAAATCCACTTCAAGGATGCTGCGGATCGCTTCCGGTTCGGCACCATCGACCAGCAATTGCAGGCCTTTGCGTGCGTAGCTGTCGGGTTCCGCATCGGCCACGCCTTCCAGGCCCAGCAGGCCTTCCTTGCGCGCGGTGAGGCTCCAGTTGACCACACGGTCGATGCCACCCGGCAAGTCGACACGCGGCGGAAAAATGATCCAGATAAGGATCTGCATGGCGCGCTTGAACGAGCTCATGGGCGACTGCAACAATGCCGCGCCCACGGTGCCGCCGATCACGATCAACGCGGCCGGACCGTTGGCCAGGGCGCCGAGGTGACCGCCTTCGAGGTAGTTGCCGCCAATGATCGCGACAAACGCCATGATGATACCGATCAGGCTCAAGACATCCATTAGAGGCAGGCCTCCACCAGATGCTTGCCGATGTCGTCCAGGCTGTAGACGGCGTCGGCCAGATCGGCCTTGACGATGGCCATGGGCATGCCATAGATCACGCAGCTGGCTTCGTCCTGGGCCCAGATGGCGCTGCCGCCCTGCTTGAGCAGGCGCGCGCCTTCACGGCCGTCGGCGCCCATGCCGGTGAGCACCACCGCCAGAACTTTGTCGCCGTAGGACTTGGCCGCCGAACCGAAAGTGATATCCACGCACGGCTTGTAGTTCAGGCGCTCATCGCCCGGCAGGATTTTGATCGCGCCACGGCCGTCCACCATCATCTGCTTGCCACCCGGCGCCAGCAACGCCAGGCCCGGACGCAGGATGTCGCCATCCTCGGCTTCCTTGACGCTGATGCGGCACAGCTTGTCCAGGCGCTCGGCGAACGCTTTGGTGAAGGCTGCGGGCATGTGCTGGATCAACACGATCGGCGCCGGGAAGTTGGCCGGCAGTTGGGTCAATACGCGTTGCAGGGCCACCGGGCCGCCGGTGGAGGTGCCGATAGCCACCAGCTTGTAGGCTTTGCGTTTCGGCGCGGGCGAATGGGCAGCCGCAGGCGCAGCGGCGCGAACCGGTGCGACGGCAGGCCGTACAACCGGCGCAGGCGCTGGGCGAGCAAACGATGACGTCGGCGCAGCCGGTGCCGCAACCGGTGCAGGCGTCGGCGCGGGCGCGCTGAACAAGCTGCGACGGTTGCTGCGCGAAATGCTGTGCACTTTCTCGCACAGCAGTTGCTTGACCTTCTCGGGATTGCGCGAGATGTCTTCGAAATTCTTCGGCAGGAAGTCCACCGCACCAGCGTCCAGCGCATCCAGGGTGACCCGGGCGCCTTCGTGCGTCAGCGAGGAGAACATCAATACCGGGGTCGGGCAGCGTTGCATGATATGCCGGACTGCGGTGATGCCATCCATCATCGGCATCTCGTAGTCCATGGTGATCACGTCCGGTTTCAACGCAATGGCTTGATCAATCGCCTCTTTGCCGTTGGTGGCCGTGCCGACCACCTGGATCGTTGGATCGGCGGAAAGAATTTCCGAGACGCGGCGGCGGAAGAAACCCGAATCGTCCACCACCAGGACCTTGACTGCCATAAACACTCCGTTAGGCGGGGCGGGCAATACCGCCCTGCCCCACCAGAATCAAATACGCCGAGCGGCGTAACGCTTGAGCATGCTCGGAACATCGAGAATCAGCGCGATCCGACCGTCACCGGTGATGGTCGCACCCGACATGCCCGGGGTTCCCTGCAGCATTTTGCCCAAAGGCTTGATGACCACTTCTTCCTGGCCCACCAGTTGATCGACCACAAACCCGATGCGCTGGGTGCCCACGGAGAGAATCACCACATGGCCTTCGCGCTGCTCTTCATGCTTGGCCGATGCCACCAGCCAGCGCTTGAGGTAGAACAGGGGCAACGCTTTGTCGCGCACAATCACCACTTCCTGGCCGTCCACCACGTTGGTGCGCGACAGGTCGAGGTGGAATATCTCGTTGACGTTGACCAGCGGGAAGGCGAACGCCTGGTTGCCCAGCATCACCATCAGGGTCGGCATGATCGCCAAGGTCAACGGCACCTTGATGACGATCTTCGAGCCCTGGCCCTTGGTCGAGTAGATGTTGATCGAGCCATTGAGCTGGCTGATCTTGGTCTTCACCACGTCCATGCCGACGCCACGGCCGGACACGTCGGAAATCTCGGTCTTGGTCGAGAAGCCCGGGGCAAAGATCAGGTTGTAGCACTCGGTGTCGGTCAGGCGGTCGGCGGCGTCCTTGTCCATCACTCCACGCTTGACCGCGATGTTGCGCAGGATGGTCGGGTCCATGCCTTTACCGTCGTCAGTGATCGACAGCAGGATATGGTCGCCTTCTTGCTCCGCCGCCAGGATCACTTTGCCGCCACGGGACTTGCCCGAGGCTTCGCGTTCTTCCGGGGTTTCCACGCCGTGGTCAACGGCGTTGCGCACCAAGTGGACCAGCGGGTCGGCCAGGGCCTCGACAAGGTTCTTGTCGAGGTCGGTTTCTTCACCCACCAGTTCCAGGTTGATTTCTTTCTTCAGCTGACGCGCCAGGTCGCGGACCAGGCGTGGGAAGCGGCCGAAGACTTTCTTGATCGGCTGCATCCGCGTTTTCATCACGGCGGTCTGCAGGTCGGCTGTCACCACGTCGAGGTTCGACACGGCCTTTTGCATGGCTTCATCGCCGCTGCTCAGGCCCAGGCGCACCAGGCGGTTACGCACCAGTACCAGTTCGCCGACCATGTTCATGATGTCGTCCAGGCGTGCGGTATCAACCCGTACGGTGGTTTCGGCTTCACTGGCAGGCTTCTCGGCAACCGGAGCGGCGGCGGCGCGTGCCGGAGCAGGCGCTGCTACAGGCGCTGGCTTGGCGGCCGGAGCCGGCGCAGCGGCTTTGGCGGCAACCGGTGCAGCCGTGGCCACCGCTGCGGCCGGGGCCACTTCGCTGAACTTGCCCTTACCGTGCAATTCATCCAGCAGCGATTCGAACTCGTGATCGGAGATCAAACCATCGCCAGCCGGTGCTGCACTGGCAGCGGCAGGCGCTGCGGCCGTGGCGGCGACTTCCGGCAAGGCGTCGGCCACGAAGGTGCCCTTGCCGTGCAGTTGGTCGAGCAACGCTTCGAATTCGTCGTCGGTAATGTCGGTGCTGGCTTTAGCAGCAGGCGCCTCGGGCGCAGCGGCCGGTGCCACAGCGTCGGCCGCGAACTGGCCTTTGCCGTGCAACTGGTCGAGCAGGGATTCGAACTCAGCGTCGGTGATGTCTTCGCTGGTTGGCGCAGCGACAGGCGCCTTTGGCGCTTCTGCCTCGGCCTTCACGGCACTGAGGGAGTTGAGCAGCTGTTCGAACTCGCTGTCGGTCACATCCGGTTCGGCTTCGGCCACAGGCTCGGGCGCCGCCTCGACCACAGGCGCAGCCGAGGTGTCGGCCGGTTCCGCCAGGCGCGCCAGGGCGGCCAGCAGTTCCGGGGTGGCGGCAGTGATCGGTGCACGGTCGCGCACCTCGCTGAACATGCCGTTGACCGCATCCAGTGCTTCGAGAATCACGTCCATCAATTCCGAATCAACGTGACGCTCACCCTTGCGCAGGATGTCGAACACGTTTTCGGCGATGTGGCAGCACTCCACCAGCTCATGGAGCTGGAGGAAGCCGGCGCCCCCTTTTACAGTGTGAAAACCGCGAAAAATTGCATTGAGCAGGTTCGCATCATCCGGTCGGCTTTCCAGCTCGACCAGTTGCTCGGACAACTGCTCTAAAATTTCGCCGGCCTCTACAAGGAAATCCTGAAGGATTTCTTCATCGGCGCCGAAGCTCATGTGGGTGCTCCTTAGAAGCCTAAACTGGATAACAGGTCATCGACATCATCTTGACCCGATACAACGTCTTCACGTTTATCGGCATGAATCTGCGGACCTTCACCCTTGGCGAGATGTTTTTGTGGATCTTTTTCCGAGAGGATCGCTTCGCGGTCATGTTCAATGCCGGCAAAACGGTCTACCTGGCCTGCCATCAGCACTAATTTGAGCAAGTTGCTTTCCACTTCGGTGACCAACTGGGTCACACGCTTGATCACCTGACCGGTGAGGTCCTGGTAATCCTGGGCGAGCAGAATGTCGTTGAGGTTGCTGGAAACCGTGCGGTTTTCCTGCTCGCTGCGTGACAAGAACCCTTCGACCCGACGCGCCAATTCACGAAACTCTTCAGCGCCCACTTCGCGGCGCATGAAACGGCCCCAGTCGTTGCTCAGGGCCTGGGCTTCGTTGGCCATGCCGTTGACCAGGGGCGTGGCGTTTTCCACCAGGTCCATGGTGCGGTTGGCCGCCGCCTCAGTCAGCCTGACCACATAGGACAGGCGCTCGGTGGCATCGGTGATCTGCGAGATTTCCTCGGCCTGGGGCATATGCGGGTCAATCTGGAAATTGACGATCGCACTGTGCAGCTCGCGTGTGAGCTTGCCCACTTCCTGGTACAGGCCGCGGTCACGGGTCTGGTTGAGCTCATGGATTAACTGCACCGCGTCGCCGAACTGGCCTTTTTCAAGGCTGTCGACCAATTGGTGAGCATGCTTTTTCAGGGTCGACTCAAAGTCTCCCTGTGACGTTTCTTTATGCTCCATAGCTCCCCCGCGATGGCATTAGCCGTGGATGCGTTCGAAGATTTTCTCGATCTTCTCTTTCAAGGCCAATGCAGTGAATGGCTTGACCACGTAACCGTTTACCCCGGCTTGGGCGGCTTCGATGATCTGCTCACGCTTGGCTTCGGCGGTCACCATCAACACAGGCAGGCTGCGCAGTTTTTCGTCGGCGCGCACGTGGCGCAGCAAGTCGATACCGGTCATGCCCGGCATGTTCCAGTCCGTTACCAGAAAGTCGATGCTCCCGCTGTTGAGGATCGGAATCGCCGTAATGCCGTCATCCGCCTCGACCGTGTTAGTGAACCCAAGGTCACGCAACAGGTTTTTTATGATCCGCCGCATCGTTGAGAAGTCATCAACGATGAGGATTTTCATGTTCTTGTCCAATTCGACCTCCAAGCAGTCTTAAACGCGCCCAGCACCTGGACGCGCCATTTCAATCAACAGGCATTACACAAAAAGGACTGCCGGGGCACCACGGGTCGAACCCGCAAAGGCTGGTTGCCCTCGCGGTCTCGTCTGCAGTGTCCCCACACTGCCTGTCAGCGCGCTCGCCACTCTCCCAAACGCCCCCGCAAGCGGGCTGCGCACTGGCTGTGCAACTGGCTGACCCGCGACTCGCTGACCCCCAGGACCTCACCGATTTCCTTGAGGTTCAGCTCTTCGTCGTAGTACAGCGCCAACACCAGCCGCTCACGCTCCGGCAAATTGGCAATCGCGTCCGCCAACGCCCCCTGGAAACGCTCATCTTCCAGGTCACGCGATGGCTCCATATGAGCGCTCGCGCCGTCCTCGTGCAGCCCTTCGTGTTCGCCGTCCTGCAACAGGTCGTCGAAACTGAACAGGCGGCTGCCCAAGGTATCGTTCAAAATCCCGTAGTAATCGTCGAGACTCAATTGGAGTTCGGCCGCAACTTCGTGATCTTTAGCGTCGCGACCGGTTTTTGCTTCAATTGCCCGAATTGCGTCACTGACCATGCGTGTATTGCGATGCACCGAACGCGGCGCCCAATCACCTTTACGCACTTCATCGAGCATCGCGCCACGGATACGGATACCCGCATACGTCTCGAAACTCGCACCCTTGCTCGCGTCGTACTTGGTCGACACTTCGAGCAGGCCGATCATGCCCGCCTGGATCAGGTCTTCGACCTGGACGCTGGCGGGTAGGCGTGCCAGCAAGTGATAGGCGATACGCTTGACCAAGGGCGCGTAGCGCTCGATCAACTCGCCCTGACTGTCACGGGCAGACTTCTTGTACGCGTTGTAGCCAGTCGCTGTCATAGCACGGGTCCTGCGCTCGTCTGATGCACCAATCGCTCGACGAAAAACTCCAGATGCCCCCGAGGGTTGGCAGGCAACGGCCAGGTATCGACCTTCTGGGCAATAGCCTTGAACGCCAATGCGCATTTGGAACGAGGGAACGCTTCGTAGACTGCACGCTGCTTTTGCACAGCCTTGCGCACACACTCGTCGTAGGGAACTGCGCCGACGTATTGTAAGGCGACATCGAGGAAGCGATCCGTGACCTTGGTCAACTTGGCGAACAGGTTGCGCCCTTCCTGCGGGCTCTGGGCCATGTTGGCCAGGACGCGGAAGCGGTTCATGCCGTAGTCACGGTTAAGCAGTTTGATCAGGGCGTAGGCGTCGGTGATCGAGGTGGGTTCATCGCAGACCACCAGCAACACTTCCTGCGCGGCGCGCACGAAGCTGACCACGGACTCGCCGATCCCGGCGGCGGTGTCGATCACCAGCACGTCGAGGTTGTCGCCGATATCACTGAACGCCTGGATCAGGCCGGCATGCTGCGCCGGGCTCAGGTGCACCATGCTCTGGGTGCCGGAGGCGGCCGGCACGATACGGATGCCACCGGGCCCCTGCAGCAGCACATCGCGCAGCTCACAGCGGCCTTCGATCACATCGGCAAGCGTATGTTTGGGCGTCAGCCCCAGCAGAACGTCGACGTTCGCCAGCCCCAGGTCAGCATCCAGCAGCATGACGCGACGGCCAAGCTCTGCCAGGGCCAGGGACAAATTCACTGACACGTTAGTTTTCCCGACGCCACCTTTGCCGCCGGTCACCGCGATCACCTGTACGGGATGCATGCTGCCCATTTTATTTCTTTACCTTGTCTTGCTTAGACGCAGGCTACATGGCTTGGCCGCGTGAATCGCTTGCAGACCATCGATGTAGATACATTTCACGGTGTTCATCCTGCCTCAACCCACCCGTTTTGCCGGGTTGTGGTAGAGGTCGGCGAACATATCGGCCATCGCTTCCTCGCTAGGCTCTTCTTGCATTTGCACGCTGACTGCACGGCTGACCAACTGATGACGGCGCGGCAGATGCAGATCATCCGGAATCCGCGGCCCGTCGGTCAGGTAGGCGACCGGCAGTTCATGACTGATGGCCAGGCTCAGCACCTCGCCCAGGCTCGCGGTTTCATCGAGCTTGGTGAGGATGCAACCGGCCAGGCCGCAGCGTTTGTAGCTGTGGTATGCAGCGGTAAGAACCTGTTTCTGGCTGGTGGTTGCAAGCACCAGGTAATTTTTCGACTTGATGCCACGCCCGGCCAGGCTTTCCAGTTGCATGCGCAATGCCGGGTCGCTGGCTTGCAGGCCGGCGGTGTCGATCAAGACCACGCGTTTGCGCAGCAGCGGGTCGAGGGCGTTGGCCAGGGACTGGCCCGGGTCTACATGGGTCACCGACACATTGAGAATGCGGCCCAACGTCTTGAGCTGTTCCTGGGCACCAATACGGTAGCTGTCCATGCTCACCAGCGCGATATTCTGCGCGCCGTATTTGAGGACGTAGCGGGCCGCGAGCTTGGCCAGGGTGGTGGTCTTGCCCATGCCGGCAGGGCCGACCATGGCAATCACACCGCCTTCTTCCAGGGGTTCGATTTCCGGGGTGACGATCATCCGCGCCAGGTGGGCCAGCAACATGCGCCAGGCCTGGCGAGGTTCTTCGATTTCGGTGGTCAGCGCCAGCAGGTCGCGGGACAACGGGCCGGACAGGCCGATGCGTTGCAGGCGACGCCACAGGTTGGCTTGTTGCGGCTTGCTGCCTTGCAGCTGGTTCCACGCCAGCGAGCCCAACTGCACTTCCAGCAGTTCACGCAGGCCGTTGAGTTCAAAACGCATCGAATCGAACACCCGCTGGTCAACCGCAGGCGCCGGAGCAGGCGCAGCAGGACGCGGCGGTTCTTTGAAGGTCGGCTCGACCAGCGGCTCGGCAGCGGTCAGCGGCAAGCCGGCGAACAACTGGCGATTGGTGGTGGCATCGCTGTCGCCGCGCATGCTCAGTTCAGCCTGGGCCGAGACAATGCGCGAAGCGGTCTTGCGCAGCTCGTCTTCGAGCTCCATGTTCGGCACACGCGGCGCCAAGGCCTGGGGGGTGTAATCCAGGGCAGCCGTCAGCTCGACACCGCCGGCAATACGACGGTTTCCGATAATCGCGGCGTCGGCGCCCAGCTCATCACGCACCAGTTTCATGGCCTGACGCATATCGGCGGCGAAAAAACGCTTCACTTGCATAACCCACTACCCTCAGCCGTTGGGCCCTACTGTCGCGACGATAGTCACTTGCTTGTTGTCAGGAATTTCCTGATAAGCCAAAACGTGCAAATTCGGTACTGCCAGGCGTCCAAACCGCGACAACATCGCCCGGACGGGGCCTGCCACCAGCAGAATCACCGGTTGGCCCTGCATTTCCTGGCGCTGTGCGGCGTCGATCAACGAGCGCTGCAGCTTCTCAGCCATGCTTGGCTCCAGCAGAACGCCCTCTTCCTGGCCTTGTCCTGCCTTCTGAATACTATTGAGCAATATTTGTTCCAACCTTGGCTCCAAGGTGATCACAGGCAGCTCGGAGTCAAGCCCTACAATGCTTTGGACGATTGCGCGCGACAATCCGACGCGCACCGCGGCCACCAGGGCGGCAGTATCTTGACTCTTGGCGGCATTGTTGGCGATGGCCTCGGCAATGCTGCGGATATCGCGGACCGGCACCTGTTCGGCCAGCAGTGCCTGCAACACCTTGAGCAATTGCGACAGTGACAGAATGCCCGGCACCAGTTCTTCGGCGAGTTTTGGCGACGCTTTGGCCAGCAACCCCATCAATTGCTGGACTTCCTCGTGGCCAATCAGCTCGTGGGAGTGCTTGTACAGGATCTGGTTGAGGTGCGTCGCGACCACGGTGCTGGCGTCCACCACCGTGTAGCCGAGGGATTGTGCCTGGCTGCGCTGGCTGATTTCGATCCATACCGCGTCCAGGCCAAAAGCCGGATCTTTGGCGGTGATGCCGTTGAGGCTGCCGAACACCTGCCCAGGGTTGATCGCCAGTTCGCGGTCCGGGTAGATCTCGGCTTCGGCCAGGATCACGCCCATCAGGGTCAGGCGGTAGGCACTCGGCGCCAGGTCGAGGTTGTCGCGGATGTGCACGGTGGGCATCAAGAAGCCCAGGTCCTGGGACAGTTTCTTGCGCACGCCCTTGATCCGCGCGAGCAGTTGGCCGCCCTGGTTGCGGTCCACCAGTGGGATCAGGCGGTAGCCGACTTCCAGGCCGATCATGTCGATTGGGGTAACGTCATCCCAGCCAAGCTCCTTGGTTTCCTGGGCGCGGGCCGGGGATGGCAGCAGTTCCTGCTGGCGTGCGATTTCCTGCTGGGCAATCACTTTGACCTGGTTCTGCTTCTTCCAGAACAGGTACGCAGCACCGCCAGCCAGGGCCGCCATGCTCAGGAATGACACGTGCGGCATGCCCGGCACGATACCCATGATCGCCATGATGCCCGCCGCTACGGCCAGCGCCTTGGGCGAAGCGAACATCTGCCGGCTGATCTGCTTGCCCATGTCCTCGGAGCCCGAAGCACGGGTCACCATGATGGCCGCCGCTGTTGATAACAACAGTGATGGCAATTGCGCCACTAAACCGTCACCGATGGTCAGCAAGGCGTAGACCTTGCCCGCATCGCCAAAGGTCATGCCGTGCTGGAAGATACCCACGGCCATGCCGCCAATGAGGTTGATGAACAGGATCAACAAGCCGGCGATGGCGTCACCGCGCACGAATTTGCTGGCACCGTCCATGGAACCGTAGAACTCGGCTTCCTGGGCCACTTCCAGGCGGCGCGACTTGGCCTGGTTCTGGTCGATCAGGCCGGCGTTGAGGTCGGCGTCGATAGCCATCTGTTTGCCGGGCATCGCGTCGAGGGTAAACCGCGCGCTCACCTCGGAAATCCGCCCGGCGCCCTTGGTCACCACCACGAAGTTGATGATCATCAGGATCGCGAACACCACGATACCAACCACGTAGTTACCGCCGATCACCACCTCACCGAAGGCCTGGATCACCTTACCGGCAGCGGCATGGCCGTCCTGGCCGTGGAGCATGACCACACGCGTCGACGCCACGTTCAGCGCCAGGCGCAATAGGGTCGCCACCAGCAGAATGGTCGGGAATACCGCGAAATCCAATGGCCGCAGGGCGTATACGCACACCAGCAAGACCACGACGGACAGGGCAATGTTGAAGGTAAAGAACACGTCCAGCAGGAACGGCGGCATCGGCAACATCATCATTGCCAGCATCACCAGCAACAACAACGGCACACCCAGATTGCCTCGCGAGAGGTCAGTCAGGGTGCTGCGGGCGTTGCCGAGCATTTGAGAGCGATCCACCACCGGTATTCCTCGTGTCCTTTGAAGCAAAGTTTTGACGCCTGGAGGCGTCCTGGAGGCGGTATTGCAAGAAGCCTTCCAACTTTTGCTCTAAGGGTCAGATCGCTCTCAGACATTGCCTTGAAAGCATCGATGAGGACGAAACTACAAGGGTTTGACGTTATCGGCCTGTGGGCCTTTTGGACCTTGAACGATGCCGTATTCGACTTTCTTGCCTTCTTCGAGGGTTCTGAAGCCATCGATTTTTATCGCGGAATGGTGGACAAATACATCTGCACTTCCATCGTTCGGCGAAATAAACCCAAACCCCTTCGCTGCGTTAAACCATTTCACCGTACCTGTTGCCATTGCCGTTCTCCTGACTTACGGGATAACGCGAACGTCGGATGCATAGACCGCGTCAGGCCCATGGACTCTCCGGACTTCCACCCGTAGGCCCACGGCTAGCCGAATGCCTCGCGAACCGATGAAATTCACTCGCACGTCATCTTCGCCATTTTCCAGGACAATCAAACCCACCCCGGATTGCTGGTTGTAATATTTGACAGCGCCTCTGACCGCCTTCAAAACCTCTCTCCCTGCATCTCATCTACAGCTTTCGCGCAGTGCTTCAGGCAATAGAACCGCGAGAACGGCCCTGTGACTACTGTCAAAGTTGACAGGTAGACAGGCATTCACGACGGGTGGTAGGGAGTAAGAAATCAGAAATCGCGGCGCAAATCCGGCGGAATCGGCAGATCCTTGAGCGGATCCGGCCGCTTGCCCTTGCCCGCGCGGTACTGGCGAATCTGATAGACATACGCCAGCACCTGGGCCACGGCCAGGTAAAGCCCGGCCGGGATTTCCTGGTCCAGGTCGGTGGAATAGAAAATCGACCGCGCCAATTCCGGCGACTCCAGCAACAGGATGTCGTTGGCCACCGCAATTTCACGGATCTTCAGCGCCGTAAAGTCACTGCCCTTGGCCAACAGCATCGGCGCGCCGCCCTTCTCCGGGTCGTATTTGAGGGCCACGGCGTAGTGGGTCGGGTTGGTGATGACCACGTCGGCGTCGGGCACCGCGCCCATCATCTTGCGCTGGGACATTTCCCGTTGCAGCTGGCGAATACGCTGTTTGACCTCGGGACGGCCCTCCTGGTCCTTGTGCTCATCGCGCACTTCCTGCTTGGTCATCAGCAGTTTCTTGTGGCTCTCCCACAACTGAATCGGCGCATCCACTGCGGCAATGATGATCAGCCCGGCGGCCATCCACAGCGCGCTCCAGCCCACCACCTGCACGCTGTGGATGATCGCCGACTCAAGCGGTTCATGGGCGATGCGCAGCAGGTCGTCGATGTCGGACGACAACACCATCAACGCCACAAACAGGATCAGGATGAATTTGGCCAGGGCCTTGAGCAGCTCCACCAAGGCCTTGGCGGAAAACATGCGCTTGAGCCCTGCAGCCGGGTTCATGCGGCTGAACTTGGGCGCCAGGCTGCCGGCGGCGAAAAGCCAGCCACCGAGGGCGACCGGGCCGATCAGCGCGGCCAGCAGCAAAGTGATCAGGATCGGCTGCACCGCCAGGATCGCGATCTTGCCCGAGTGCAGCAGGTACTGGCCCATGGCATCGGGGTTGAGCAGTACTTCACGGGGCAAGGTGAAGTTGTGTTTCATCAACTCCATCAAGTCCAGCGCCAGGCCACCGCCGTAGATCAGCAAGGCGCCAGCGCCGGCCATCATGGTCGCCACGGTGTTCAGCTCTTTGGAGCGCGCAATCTCGCCCTTTTCCCGGGAGTCCTTTTTGCGTTTCTCCGTGGGGTCTTCTGTTTTGTCCTGACCACTCTCGCTCTCGGCCATGGCTCAGCGCGCCCGTGCCAGATCACGTAAGAACTGCAAAGCGTCGGTCGCCAGCGGTTGATACTGATTGAGAATGTCGGCCAGGCCGATCCAGAAAATCCCCATGCCCAAGACCAGGGTCAACGGGAAACCAATCGAGAAGATGTTCAGCTGCGGCGCCGCACGGGTCATCACGCCGAACGCGATGTTGACCACCAGCAACGCGGTAATCGCCGGCAACACCAGCAACAGCGACGCGCCGAAGACCCAGCCCAGGCGCCCGACGATTTCCCAGAAATGATTGACCACCAGCCCCGAGCCCACCGGCAAAGTAGTGAAGCTTTCAGTCATCACCTCAAACGCCACCAAGTGGCCGTTCATCGCCAGGAACAACAAGGTCACCAGCATGGTCAGGAATTGCCCGATCACCGCCGCCGACACACCGTTGGTAGGGTCGACCATGGAGGCGAAGCCCATGCCCATCTGGATCGAGATGATCTGGCCGGCCACCACGAAGGCCTGGAAAAACAGCGTGAGGGAAAAGCCCATTAGTGCGCCGATCAGGATCTGTTCGGCAATCAGCAGCAAGGCGCTGAGGTCAATGGCATTGACCGGCGGCATCGGCGGCAAACCCGGCACGATCACCACGGTAATCGCCACCGCGAAGTACAGGCGCACGCGACGTGGTACGAGGGTGGTGCCGAACACCGGCATGGCCATCAACATCGCCGTCACGCGAAACAGCGGCAGGATGAAGGACGCCACCCAGGTGCTGATCTGGGTGTCGGTCAATGCCAGCAACGACTGCATCCGGTCAGCCGATCAACTGCGGAATACTGCCGTACAACTGCAGGATGTATTCCATGAAGGTCTGTACCAGCCACGGGCCAGCCACGATCAGGGTGACCAGCATCACCAGCAGGCGCGGCAAAAAGCTCAAGGTCTGTTCGTTGATCTGGGTCGCGGCCTGGAACATCGCCACCAGCAGGCCCACCAACAGGCTGGGCACCACCAGCACGGCGACCATCACGGTGGTCAGCCATAGCGCTTCGCGGAACAGGTCGACAGCTACTTCTGGCGTCATCGCGCTATACCCCGCCGAAACTGCCGGCCAACGTGCCGATAATCAGTGCCCAGCCGTCCACCAGCACAAACAGCATGATCTTGAACGGCAACGAGATGATCAGCGGCGACAGCATCATCATACCCATGGCCATCAGCACGCTCGCCACCACCAGGTCGATGATCAGGAACGGGATGAAGATCATGAAGCCGATCTGGAACGCGGTTTTCAATTCGGAGGTGACGAACGCCGGCACCAGGATGGTCAGCGGCGCCTGATCCGGGGTGGCAATGTCGGTGCGCTTGGACAGGCGCATGAACAGCTCAAGGTCGCTGGAGCGGGTTTGCGACAGCATGAAGTCCTTGATCGGGCCCTGGGCCTTGTCGATCGCGTCCTGGGCGGTCATTTTCTCCGCCAGGTAAGGTTGTAGCGCTTGCTGGTTCACCTTGTCGAACACCGGCGCCATGATGAACAGCGTCAGGAACAAGGCCATGCCGGTGAGGATCTGGTTCGACGGCGTCTGCTGCAGGCCCAGGGCCTGGCGCAGAATCGAGAACACGATGATGATCCGCGTGAAGCTGGTCATCAGCATGACAAACGCCGGGATAAAGCTCAGCGCGGTCATGATCAGCAGGATCTGCAGGCTGACCGAATATTCCTGCGCGCCGGCCGCGTTGGTCCCCAGCGTGATCGCCGGGATCGACAACGGATCGGCGCCAAACGCCAATGGCGCGGCCAACAACAGCATGAGCGTCAATAAAACGCGCATTACTTCTTATCCTTCTGATCCTTGCCCAGCAACTCCATCAGGCGCTGGGCGAATTCTGGCGTGGCGGACTGGCTCTGATCCACGCTCACCGGGGTCTTGAGCACGTGCAGCGGGGTGATGCGACCGGGCGTGATGCCCAGCAGGATCTGCTCCTCGCCGACTTGCACCAGCACCAGCCGATCACGCGGGCCGAGGGCGCGGGAACCGATCATCTCGATTACCTGGCCATTGCCCGGCCCCACGCGCTGCACGCGGCGCAGCAGCCAGGCCAGTGCGAAGATCAAACCCACCACCAGCAACAGGCCCAGCACCAACTGGGTCAATTGCCCGCCGATGCCGCTGCTCACCACCGGCGTTGCGGCTGCGGTGGCTTGCGCAACCGGCTCAGCCGCCAGGGCGCTCAATGGCAGCGCCAGAAACAGTCCCGCCATCGAATACTTCATCTCAGCGCAACTTCTTGATGCGTTCGCTCGGGCTGATCACGTCGGTCAGGCGGATGCCGAACTTCTCGTTGACCACCACCACTTCGCCGTGGGCAATCAGGGTGCCATTGACCAGCACGTCCAGCGGCTCGCCGGCCAGGCGGTCCAGCTCGATCACCGAACCCTGGTTGAGTTGCAGCAGGTTGCGGATGTTGATTTCGGTGCTGCCGACTTCCATGGAGATCGACACCGGAATGTCGAGGATCACGTCCAGGTTCGGGCCATCGAGGGTCACCGGGTCGTTGTTCTTCGGCACGCTGCCGAATTCTTCCATCGGCAGGCGGTTGCCGGCCGGGGCGGTGGCGGCATCAGCGGCCAGCAGCGCATCGATGTCGTCCTGGCCGACATCGCCGGTTTCTTCCAGGGCAGCCGCCCATTCGTCAGCCAGGGCCTGGTCTTCGGCGGAAGTGTTTTCGTGTTCGGTAGCCATTACATGTCCTCGGCGGAGCAGAAATTAGTGTTGATCAGCGACGATTGATCGGTTCAACCACTTGAAGAGCTAAGTTGCCTTTGTGGGAACCGAGCTTGACCTTGAATGACGGCACGCCGTTGGCGCGCATGATCATTTCGTCCGGCAATTCGACGGGGATGATGTCCCCCGGCTGCATGTGCAAAATATCGCGCAGGCGCAACTGGCGACGGGCCACGGTGGCGCTCAGTGGCACGTCGACGTCCAGCAAGTCTTCGCGCAGGGCCTTGACCCAACGCTCGTCCTGGTCGTCCAGGTCGGACTGGAAGCCAGCGTCGAGCATCTCGCGCACCGGCTCGATCATCGAGTACGGCATGGTCACGTGCAGGTCGCCGCCACCGCCATCGAGTTCGATGTGGAAGGTGGAGACCACAATGGCTTCGCTGGGGCCGACGATGTTGGCCATGGCCGGGTTCACTTCCGAGTTGATGTACTCGAAATTGACTTCCATGATCGCCTGCCAGGCTTCCTTCAAGTCGATGAAGGCCTGCTCCAGCACCATGCGCACCACCCGCAATTCGGTCGGGGTGAACTCACGACCTTCGATCTTGGCGTGACGGCCGTCGCCGCCAAAGAAGTTGTCCACCAGCTTGAACACCAGCTTGGCATCCAGGATGAACAGCGCGGTGCCGCGCAGCGGCTTGATCTTGACCAGGTTGAGGCTGGTGGGCACGTACAGCGAGTGCACGTATTCACCGAACTTCATCACCTGCACGCCGCCCACCGCCACGTCCGCCGAGCGGCGCAACATGTTGAACATACTGATGCGGGTGTAGCGGGCGAAACGTTCGTTGATCATCTCCAGGGTCGGCATGCGTCCACGGACGATGCGATCCTGGCTGGTGAGGTCATAACTTTTGACGCTGCCGGGCTCGGCAGCCATTTCGGTCTGTACCAGACCATCGTCGACGCCATGCAGCAGCGCGTCGATCTCATCCTGGGACAGCAGGTCTTGCACGGCCATGTCGTGATCCTACTGCAATACGAAGTTAGTGAAGAGCGCCTGCTCGACCACGACTTTGCCGAGTTCCTTCTGGGCCACTTCCTGCACGCTGGCGGTGACCTTCTGGCGCAGCATTTCCTGGCCCACCGGGGTGGCAAGTGTGTCGAAGCTCTGGCTGGAGAACAGCATCACCAGGTTGTTACGGATCACCGGCATGTGCACCTTGAGGGCGTCCAGGTCCGAGGCATTACGCGCCAGCAAGGTGATGCTCACCTGCAGGTAGCGTTGGCGGCCGTTCTGGTTGAAATTGGCGACAAAGGCCGGAAGCATCGGCTCGAAGATTGCCGGTTGCTTGACGTTACTGGCGGTTTCGGCGGCAGGTGCCGGCTTGCTGGCACTGCTGTGCATGATGTACCAGGTGCCGCCGACCGAGGCGCCGATGGCCAGGAGCAGGCCCAGGACTATCAACAGGATAAGCTTGAGCTTACCTTTGCCTGCGGGTGCTTTTGCTGCGTCGTCGCTCTTCGCCATGCCAATAATCCGTCACTATTCGGGGATTCATAGATCTACGGAAAGGCAAGAGCAAGTGTTATGCCAGAGTTGTATGGGAGAAAGGGACACATGTCACGCTGGAGATCCCATGTGGGAGCGGGCTTGCTCGCGAATGGGGTATGTCAGTTGATACATCTGTCACTGATCCACCGCATTCGCGAGCAAGTCGAGTCGTCGCACCGCCGCTCCCACATTTAGGCCTGTGCAGGGCTCGAGTCAGGCGTAGTAGTCGACGGCGCTGGAGCCGATCACAGTAGAGGTCACGGGTGCCACGGCTTCAGCCACGTCAACGTGCGCGCCGCTGTCGCCGCTGTCACTACGTCCGCCGCTGCGGCTCACGCCACCGGTCTGGGCCTGCTGCTGTTGTTGCTCCTGGCCACGGGACTGGTCGGACACGTTCACATCCACCTGCCCCATGCCCTGTTGGGCGAACATCTCGCGCAAACGGCCGGACTGGCTTTCCAGCGCCTCACGCACCACCGGGTGAGCGCTCATGAAGTTGACCTGGGCTTGCTGGTCGGCGGTCATGTTGACCTTGATATCCAGGCGACCGAGCTCGGCCGGCTGCAACTGGATCTCCGCCGACTTGAGGTTGGCGCTGGACAGGTACATCACGCGGTTGACGATTTCGTCGGTCCAGCCGCTCTGGTGCATGGCCAACGGCGCATTGGTCACCGGCGGCAAGGCGTTGGCGGTTTTTGGCGTGGCGGCCTGGGTCAATGCCGCCAGGCGGTTGGCGAAGTCATCGACACGGGTGTCGCTGCTGGCGTTCTTCAGGTCCTTGAGGCCGTCTTCGATCAGCCCGCCGAAGGCCTTGTCACCGCCCGTGTCAGTGCTGTCCTTGGTGGCTTGCTGGTCGACCATATTGGCCAGGCCGGCGGCAAAGTTCTGTGCGGCGGTGGGTTGATCCTGGGTCGGGGCCGGGGCGGTTTTGGCCTGGGCCTGACTGCTGGCCGAGACGTGACCGCCCTGCTCCATCGCCAGGCGCACGGCGGGCATGGCGTCCAATGGGTCGGCTTCCGGGTCAAAGACTGGCTTGGCTTCCTCGGTCGCCGCTACCGGTGCTGCGACTACCGGCTGGGCCTTGTCATCCTTGACCGTGGTGACTGGCGCCGCCGGGGTTTCCACCGGCACTGGCACGGCTATCGGAGTGACGGTGGCAATCAGGGCCGGGTCGACCACCGGGTCAGCCGGAGGCTGCTGCACCAGGGTCGGGTCGGTTGGCGCGTCATCATCTTTGCTGGCGCTGTCGTCGGTCTTGGCCGGTGGGGTGGCAGGCAAGGTATTGCCGCTATCGGCAACGGCTGGCGTGCTGGCGGCAGGTTTGTCGCTGCTGGCCGCTGGCTTGACGCTGGCGTCGGAGGACTTGCCGGCGGTGGGCTTGGGCGAGTTGTCGTCGGGCTTGACCGTGGGTTTGGAAGCCTGGTTGGCGAACACTTGAGCGAAGCCAGGGCCCTTGTCCCGTGGGTCCGCAGCCACTGCCGGTGGGTTGGCGGCGGGCGCTTGAGGCTTGGCCGCGGGGGCAGCCTGAAGGAGCGAATTCGGGGCGACTGGCATAGGTAAAGGTCTCCACTGCATGGGGGTCGGGGATGCAGTATTGGGAGGTAGAGCAAGAGTTGGGCCAGGTTTGGGTTTTGGTGTGTATATCCGTTTTTTGGGTAACGGCTGGTATGGGTTCCGCCCTTACGGCGGGTCACTTTGGAAAAGCCGGAATGCCGGCCCAGCCCAAAGTAACCAAAGGGCTCTTGCCCCAACGCTCGGTGTGGCCGAACGCAGGCTTTGGAGCGTGGGTAACCCGGCAGGACGCCGGGTTAGCCGCGCTGGGCCAAGGATGGCCCATCGCGGCGGCCCACGCTCCAAAGCCGGAGTGAGGGCACACCGAGCCTAAGCGAGGTGCCGAGTGTTGGGGCGAAGACCTTTTGCTTACTTTTGGGTCTTTCCAAAAGTGAGCCGCCGTAAGGGCGGAACCCTAAGCAGCCGTTACCGCAGCAACGGATATGTACTCAACAAATCGTCAAATCTGAAACCGCTGCCGCTCCGTCTCATACAACGGCTTCACCAAAGCAAACTCCCGATCAATCTGATCCACCAACTCCCCCAGATCCCCAACCGCAGACCCAACAGACTCAGCCTCCAACCGCTGACACAACTGCGCCAACCGCACCGCCCCAAGGTTCCCACTGCTCCCCTTGAAACTATGCGCAATCCGCCCCAACGCCTTCGCATCATCCCTAGCCTTGCGCAACGCCTCGACGCGCTTCTGGGAATCATCAAGAAAGGTATCCAGCAACTTCGGATACTCGCCTTCCATGACTTCCTGCAAACCCGACAGCACCTGCGGGTCCAGATGTAGATCAACCACTTGCTCGCTCCCTGATCAAGAATCGGCGAATTATGCCAGAGCCCCCCAGCAAAACTCCACGCACACACTGCGCCCGCCATCCGACCAGCCTACATGGCTGCTCAACTGACGGACCAGGCTCAAGCCCCGGCCAGACAGACGGTCGATATCCAGCGGCCGCGCCAGCACCTGGTCCACATCAAACCCCGGGCCGCTGTCTTCGATACGCAGGGTCATCCTCCCGCCCGCCTCAGTCGGCACCACCTGCACATGCACCCGGATATACCCGCTGTCGAGTTGCGCCAGGCGGTCATTACGCTGGCGGTAATACTCGGCAAACCCCAGGGCATCACGCTTTAGCCGCGAATCCAGCCCCAGCACCCCATGCTCAAGGGCATTGGAATACAACTCGGCCATCACGCTGTACAACGCCCCGCTCTGCTCGCGCAGGCCATGGATCTCCAACAACAGTTGCAGCAGATACGGCAACGGGTTGTAGCGTTTCAAGGTTTCGGCGCGGAACTCGAAACTCACCGACCAATCCAGCGGGCACGACTGCCCACTGTCCGCATACAACGGCCCGGAGGCACGCAGTGGCTGGCCAGGCTGCAAGGTGATTTCCACCAGGCTCACGTCATCGCGCACTTCACCGCGAAATGCCGCCAGGGCCTGTTCGATCTCTCCAAACAAACGATCAGGCTCGCGATTGGTGGCAAACACCTGCTGCAAACGTTCGGCGCCGAACAGTTGGTCGTTGGCATCGGCGGTATCCAGCACCCCATCGGACAACAGGAATACCCGGTCGCCCAGGGCCATCGGCCAGACTTCAGTACGATCATCAAAGGCTTCGGCCGAGAGCACCCCCAACGGCAAATGCCGCGATTCCAGCGGCGTGCGTTTGCCGGTGGCGATTTCATGCACGTAGCCTTCGGGCATGCCGCCGTTCCACACCTCCACGACTCGCCGCTGCGTGCTCAGGCACAACAGGGTGGCGCAGCAGAACATGTCCACCGGCAGGATGCGCTTGAGCTTGGCGTTCATCTCGCGCAGGGTCTGTGCCAGGCCGTAGCCCTTGGCCGTCATGCCGTAGAACACTTCAGCCAGGGGCATGGCCCCCACTGCCGCCGGCAGGCCATGGCCGGTAAAGTCGCCGAGCATCACGTGCATGTCACCGGACGGCGTATAGGCCGCCAACAGCAAGTCACCGTTAAACAGCGCATAGGGCGATTGCAGGTAACGGATATTCGGCGCGGCATTGATGCAGCCCGAATGCGCGACCTTATCGAACACCGCCTTGGCTACCCGCTGCTCGTGCAGAAGATAGTCGTGATGCTTGGCGATCAGGTCGCGCTGCTGCAGGACCGTGGCCTGCAACCGGCGCAGGCGGTCCATGGCGTTGATCTTCGCCGCGAGAATCAGCTGGTTGTAGGGTTTGGGCAGGAAGTCATCGCCGCCGGCATCCAGGCACTGGGCCAGGGCTTCGCTCTCGCGCAGGGAGGTGAGAAAAATCAGCGGCACCAGCTCTTCACCCGCCAACTGCTTGATCCGGCGTGCCGCTTCAAAGCCGTCCATCACCGGCATCAGCGCGTCCATCAACACCAGTTGCGGGCGCTCACGGGTAAACACTTCGACTGCCTCAGCGCCGTTAGTGGCCGTGAGCACCTGATGACCCTGGCGCCGGATGATGGTCGACAGCAACAGCAGGTCGGCGGCGCTGTCTTCGGCGATCAGGATCGTCAGCGGTTCGATGATCGGGGCCAGGGCGCTCAACTGATGTCGAACAGTTTGTCGAAGTTGGAGATGGCGAGGATCTTGCGCACGTCGGAGTTGCTGTTGATCACCTGAACTTCAGCATTATCGCCACCGGCATGGTCGCGCAACAGCAGGAGCATGCCCAGGGCGGAACTGTCCATGTAGGTGGCCTCTTTCAGGTCGACGACGTACAACTCAGGCACTTTATAGAAACGCTCGTAGGCATCACGAAATGCCTGATGGCTGCCGAAATCAAACCGGCCCTTGACCGCTATCGTCAACTTCGTCCCGTCCAGGGATACTTCTGACTCGACTGACATGCGACTGCTTCCTTGTCATTGGCAATGACACAAGGTTTAGCAGGAGAAGGACATGTGGGCAACTCTCAATAGACGTCTTTGCGCGGCATGCGCTGAGACAGCTCGTCGAGCAACTTCTGCTCGCGCTTGTCTTCCAGTGCCCGCGCTTCGTCGATATAACGCTGTACCAGCTTGCGCAGGCCTTCAACCCGTGCAAACGCGGCCTGCCAGCTTTCGCGGGCTTTATCGAGGTTGTTCTGGTGCCAGGCCAGGCTTTGGCGCTGCTGGCCGACGGCCGTTTCCAGTTGGTTGAGAAAGCCCTGGTAGCCCATCAGCCACTGGCCCGAGACACCATTAGAGCCCCGCTCGATCCACTGCTGTTGGTATTCGCCACGAAAGCGCTCGAGATCGCCCAGCTTGCTTTCCGCCAGGCGCACCTGGCCCTGGAAGTAACCCAGGCGCTGCACGGCGGTTTTCTCGGCCTTTTCGGCCATGTCCACCACCGGTGCCAGGCGCGCGGCGCGGCTGTTGGCCATGGCTTAGCCGCCCGGCGCCGGGGCGAAGATCGACTGCAGGTGCGCTTCGCTTTCGCCCATGCTGATCTTGTCGTTGAGGCCCTGGCGCAGGTAGGTCACCAACTGCGGTTGCAGGGCAATGGCCAGGTCGGTGTCGCGATCGCCGCCCGCCACGTAGGCGCCGACGCTGATCAGGTCGCGGCTCTGTTGGTAGCGCGACCACAGCTGCTTGAACTGTTGTGCACGGATCATGTGTTCCGGCGTCACCACGGCCGGCATCACCCGGCTGATGGACGCTTCGATATCGATGGCCGGGTAGTGCCCCTCTTCAGCCAAGCGCCGCGACAGCACGATGTGACCGTCGAGCACGCCCCGCGCCGAGTCGGCAATCGGGTCTTGCTGGTCATCGCCTTCGGACAGCACGGTGTAGAACGCGGTGATCGAGCCGCCCCCGGCTTCGGCGTTACCGGCACGCTCCACCAGTTTGGGTAGCTTGGCGAACACCGACGGCGGATAGCCCTTGGTCGCGGGCGGCTCGCCGATGGCCAGGGCAATCTCCCGCTGGGCCTGGGCGAATCGGGTCAGCGAGTCCATCAGCAACAAGACATTCTTGCCCTTGTCGCGGAAATATTCGGCGATGCGCGTGCAGTACATGGCGGCGCGCAGGCGCATCAGCGGCGCATCGTCCGCCGGGGACGCAACGACGACCGAGCGCTTGAGGCCCTCTTCACCGAGGCTGTGCTCGATAAATTCCTTTACCTCGCGGCCCCGTTCGCCGATCAGCCCGACCACGATGATGTCGGCCTCGGTAAAGCGCGTCATCATGCCCAGCAGTACTGATTTACCTACGCCGGTACCGGCAAACAGGCCCAGACGCTGGCCACGGCCGACCGTCAATAATCCGTTGATGCTGCGAATGCCCACGTCCAGCGGCACGCTGATGGGGTTACGGTTGAGCGGGTTGATGGTGGGGCCGTCCATCGGCACCCAGTCTTCGGCCTTCATGCCGCCTTTGCCATCCAGCGCGCGACCGGCGCCGTCAAGTACACGGCCGAGCATGCTCATGCCCATCGGCAGGCGGCCGGTGTCGGCCAAGGGCACCACGCGGGCGCCGGGGGCAATGCCCGCCAGGCTGCCCACGGGCATCAGGAAAATCTTGCTGCCGGAGAAGCCCATCACTTCGGCTTCGACCTGCACCGGGTGGTAGCTGTCGTCGTTGATCACCATGCAGCGGCTGCCCATGGCCGCGCGTAGACCCTCGGCTTCGAGGGTCAGGCCGACCATGCGCAGCAGGCGCCCTTCAAGGATCGGCTGGCCAGGCAACTCGGCGGCTTCGGCATAACCGCTCAAGCGCTTGGCGAAACTGGTGCGATCAAGGCGCATCGGGGGCGTCCAGGTCCACGCTCAGGTCAGGCTCGGCAGGGTTCAACACCTGCTCATGGGCCTGATCCAACAGCTTGGCCATGATCTGGCTGATGCGGGTTTCCACCGTGGCATCGATGCGGCTGTGTTCGGTCTCGACGCGGCAACCACCGGGTTGCAGCGACGCGTCCTCGACGATGCGCCAGGTTTCTTCATGGCGCTCGCGCAGGGCTTTGACCTGTTCGAAATCCTGCGGATTGATGTACAGCCGTACATTGCCGACGCCCAGGGGCAGCAGCTTGAGGGCTTCGCGCATCACGCTTTCGATATGGCTGGAGTCCAGCACCAGCTCACGCTGGATCACCTGGCGGGCGATGTGCTGCACCAACTCGACCATGGCTTTTTCGATCTGCGAGTCCTGCTCGGCGATGGGGTCGAACAGCCCGCCCATCAAGCGTTCAAGGCTGACCAACTTGACGCTCAGCGCCTCCTCGGCTTCCTGGCGGACCTTGAGGGTGGTGCTGCGAAAACCATCTTTTTCACCTGCCGCGAAGCCCTCGTTGTAGGCCTCCTGGCGGATGGCTTCCAACTCTTCCAGGGTCAGTGGCTGGACTTCATCCAGCGGCACTTCTTCCATTTCCGCCGGTGGCTCTTCAACCGGTTCAGGCTCGGGCTCGGGCACATGCGGATCGAAGCTGGGCAACGACCAGATGTCGAACCCACCGACGTCCCGTGCGCGAATCAGATCGCTGGGCGCCTCATCTTTGTTCGACATGAGAGGCGCCTTAGATCATTTCTTCGCCGCCCTTCCCGCCGAGAACGATTTCTCCGGCTTCGGCCATACGGCGGGCAATGGTGAGGATTTCTTTCTGCGCGGTTTCCACGTCGCTGACGCGTACCGGGCCTTTGGCTTCCAGGTCGTCGCGCAACAGTTCCGAGGCGCGCTTGGACATATTCTTGAAGATCTTTTCCTTGACGCCTTCGTCCGATCCCTTGAGGGCCAGCACCAGCACATCGGAGGACACTTCGCGCAGCAACGCCTGGATGCCACGGTCGTCGACATCGGAAAGGTTGTTGAACACGAACATGAGGTCTTCGATCTGGCCGGACAGGGTGTCGTCGATCTCGCGGATCGAGTCCATCAACTGGCCTTCGACCGAGCTGTCGAGGAAGTTCATGATGTCGGCCGCGCGCTTGATACCGCCCAGGGTGGTACGCGAGGCATTCGAGTTGCCGGAGAACTGCTTCTCCAGAATCGTGTTGAGTTCTTTCAGGGCCGCCGGCTGCACGGTGTTCAGCGACGACACACGCAGGATGATGTCCAGGCGCACCTTATGGTCGAAGTGGCCAAGCACTTCACCGGCCTGGTCCGGGTCGAGGTAGGCCACAACGATCGCCTGGATCTGCGGGTGCTCGTAGCGGATCACATCGGCCACGGCACGCGGTTCCATCCATTTCAGGCTGTCGAGGCCGCTGGTGTTGCCACCGAGCAGGATGCGGTCGATCAGGCCGTTGGCCTTGTCTTCGCCCAGGGCCGAGGTGAGCATCTTGCGGATGTAGCTGTCGGAGCCGACGCCCAGGCTGGTCTGGTCGCCGACGATCTCGACGAACTCGCTCATCACCTGCTCGACTTGCTCGCGGTGCACATTGCGCATCTGCGCCATGGCCACGCCGACGCGCTGAACCTCTTTGGGGCCCATGTGGCGCAGCACTTGGGCGGCGTCGGTTTCACCGAGGGACAGCAGCAAGACTGCGGCTTTGTCGACCTTGGTGAGCTTGGCAACAGCGGCTCGATTATCACTCATCTGCGTTGATCCACTCTTTCACGACCTGGGCCACACGGCCCGGGTCTTCTGCCACCAGACTCTTGATTGCGTTCAGCTGAGCGTCGTAACCCTCGCTCGGGCTTGGCAACAGGATGCTTTGCGGGCCGCCAAGGCTGACGCGGTCGTTGGCCAGTTCGCCGTCGAGGCCGCCCATGCCACCCAATTCCACGTCGCCACCGGCCAGGGCCAGCTGTTTCTTGCCGTTGCCGGTGATGTTGTTGAGCACCGGACGCAGCACACCGAACACCAGCACCAGGATGAACAACACACCCAGCACTTGCTTGACGATGTCCCAGAACCACGGCTGCGAGTAGAACGACGGTTCAGCGATCACTTCGCCACGCTCGGCGGAGAACGGCATGTTGATCACGCTGACACTGTCACCCCGGCTGGCGTCAAAACCGACGGCGTCCTGCACCAGGCGAGTGAAGCGCGCCAATTCGTCGGCGGTCCAGGGGGCACGGGTAACGGCGCCATCGGCGGCATTGACCTTGACCTGGTCATCCACCACCACCGACACCGACAGGCGATTGACGCGGCCCTGTTGTTGCTTGGTGTGGCTGATGGAACGGTCGAGCTCGAAGTTCTTGGTGGACTGGTTACGTTTGTCCGCCGGGTACGGGGCGAGCATCGGCTGGCCGGTGGCCGGGTCCATGATCTGCTGACCGTTGGCGTCCAACAATGGCTGGCCTGGCTGGATCGCGCCAGCGCTGGCAGCGGTGCCACCGGTGGTTTGCGGGGCCGAAGCCGGGGCTGGCGGCTGGTTGCTCAAGGCGCCGGGCACACCTTGCGGCGGACCATTGGCGGCGGTGCGTTGTTCGCTGGTGGACTGCTCGCTGCGCAAAGCAGGCTGGTCCGGGTTGAATTGCTCGGAGGTCGACTCGACGGCGCTGAAGTCCACGTCGGCGGACACTTCAGCCTTGTAGCGGTCGTTGCCCAGCACCGGTTGCAGGATGTTGTGTACACGCTGGGTGAGCATGCTTTCCACACGACGACTGTAGTCGAACTGCTTGCCAGCCTGGGTCAGCGCGGAGTTTTCGCCCTGATCGGACAGCAGGTTGCCCTTCTGGTCCACCACGGTGATCTGCGATTTGCTCAGTTCGGGCACGCTGGTGGCGACCAGGTTGACGATCGCCAGGACCTGGCCAGGCTCCAGAGAGCGGCCGGCAAACAGCTCAACCAAGACCGAAGCACTTGGCTTGCGCTCGTCGCGCACAAACACCGAGCTTTTCGGAATGGCCAGGTGCACGCGGGCACCCTTGACGTTGTTCAGGCTGGAGATGGTGCGCGCCAGTTCGCCTTCCAGGCCGCGACGGTAGCGGGTGGCTTCCATGAACTGGGAAGTCCCCAGGCCCTGGTCCTTGTCGAGGATCTCGAAACCGATATTGCTGTCGGACGGGGTCACGCCAGCGGCGGCGAGTTTCATGCGCGCACGGGCCACGTCGTCGGCCTTGACCAGCAGGGCCCCGGAGTTGGGCTCCACGGTGTAGGCGATGTCGGCGGCGGCCAGGGTTTCCATGATCTGCTTGGAATCCATGCCCGCCAGGCTGCCGTACAGCGGCCGGTAATCGGGTTGCTGCGACCACAACACCACGGCAAAACCAATCGCCACGCTCGCTGCCAGGCCGACCATCAGGCCCACCTGACGCAGCATGGTCATTTCGGAGAGGTTTTCCAGGAACGACAGGCCAAACAGCGGCGGCTTGCCGTCTGCCTTGGCGGGTGCGTTGTCCACGACTGCTTCTGCCATGACTTAAATCTCGTCCTTAAACCGGCATCTGCATGATGTCTTGGTAGGCCTGAACCAGCTTGTTACGCACTTGGGTCAGGGCCTGGAAGGAAACGCTGGCTTTTTGCGAGGCGACCATCACATCGGTGAGGTCCACGCCGCTTTTGCCGATTTCAAAGGCGTTGGCCAACTGGCTGGAGGCTTGCTGGGTGTCACTGACTTTGTTGATGGCCTGGCCGAGCATATCGGCGAAGCTGCTTTGGCCCAATTCCGGCGCTGGCGCGACGGATTTCGGTTGAGCCATGGCATCCATTTGCATGGAGCGCATATCCAACATCAACCGATTGAACTCAATACCCTGGCTCATGAACTTCTCTCTCCGACAACCCGCATGTTTTTTGACGCTACGCCGCAATTACTAGGGGAGGTAGCAACAAGGGTGCCAGCTCTGTACCAACTCGTAAGAAAAGGCGACAAACCTTGTCGACCTTGTTACCGGTTATGTGGCGAATAGATACGCTTCCACATCCATCCCGGCATCACGCATCTGCGCCAGCTTGTAGCGCAAGGTGCGCGGGCTGATACCCAGACGTTCGGCAGCCTCTTTGCGACGGCCGCGCTCGGAGCGCAGGGTGTCGATGATCATCTGGAATTCACGGCGACGCAGGTCGTCGCCCAAGGCGCCAGCGGTCTCGGTTTCGACCACCACGGGCGCCGGCGCCAGGGTCGGCAGCGGTGCGACACCACTGCCCATGGCCAGGCAGAAATCCTGGGGCTGGATCAACCCGCCCTGTTGCAGGATCAACGCGCGCTGGATCGCGTTATCCAGTTCACGCACGTTGCCCGGCCATGGATAGGCGATCAGGCAGGCTTGGGCCTCGGCCGACAGGCGCGCCTGGGCATGCTTCATTTTTTTGACGTGGTTGTTCAGCAGGCGCTCGGCCAGCGGAATGATGTCTGCCGGGCGTTCGCGCAACGGGCGCCAGGCCAGCGGGAACACCGAGAGCCGGTAGAACAGGTCTTCACGGAAACGCCCCGCCGCCACTTCGCCCGCCAGGTCACGGTTGGTGGTGGCGACTACACGGATATCCAACTGGATCGGCTTACGCGCGCCGACGCGCTCAACCTCACGCTCCTGCAGCACCCGCAGCAACTTGGCTTGCAGGCCCAGGGGCATTTCCGAAATCTCATCGAGCAGGATGGTGCCGCCGTCGGCCTGTTCGAACTTGCCTGCCTGGGCTGCGATGGCGCCGGTGAACGAACCCTTTTCATGACCGAACAGTGTGGCTTCGAGCATGTTGTCGGGGATCGCCGCGCAATTGATCGCGATAAACGGCTGCTTGGCGCGGGTCGATTGCTGGTGGATGTAACGCGCCAGCACCTCTTTGCCCGTGCCGGACTCGCCGGAAATCAGCACCGTGGAATCGCTGCGCGCCACGCGCGCCGCCAGTTCCAGCAACTGCGCGCTGGCCGGTTCAAAGGCAATCGGACCTTCGCCTTCACTGGCCGAGATCACGCCCAGGGCATGCCGCGCGACCAGTTCGATCAGGGCCTTGGGTTCGAAGGGTTTGACCAGGTAATCCGCCGCGCCCTGGCGCATGGCGTCGACCGCACGCTCGACGGCGCCGTGGGCGGTCATCAGCAGCACCGGCAACTGCGGCTGACGCGCACGCAGCAGACCGAGCAATTGATGACCGTCCATGCCCGGCATATTCACATCACTGACCACCAGGCTGAAGGACTCCTGCTCCACCGCCTCCAAGGCGTCCTCGGCAGAACCGACCGCCCGGTAGTCATGGCCCGCCAACAGCAGCGTGTCAGCCAATGCTTCACGCAGGGCGCGATCGTCTTCCACCAACAGAACCTTGATAGCCATAACTACTCCGCGCTTGCCGCGCTGGAAAACAGCGGCAAGGTCATCAATGCACAGGTGCCACGCCCGACACGGGAATGCAGCTGCAATTCTCCCTGATGGGCACGTGCCACTGCCTTGACCACGGTCAGGCCCAGGCCCGTACCGTTGGTCTTGGTGGTGAAAAACGGCTCGCCCAGGCGCTGCAACACAGCGGGCTCGATACCACTGCCGCTGTCGCTGATGCACAGGCGCAGGTTTTGCCCGCGGTTGTACAGGTGCACCTTGAGCCGCGCGCCGGGGCCGCTGGCCTGGGTGGCGTTTTCGATCAGGTTGAGCAGCGACCCCACCAGCGTGTCGCGGTTGCACAGCAACTCACCGAGATGGCTGTCGCACTGCCAGCGCACCTGGACGTCCTGAATATGGGTGGCAGCCGCCGCTTGCAGGGCCTGCATCAACGCGGACGGCGTGATGCGGTCGGTGAGCGGCAATTCGCCACGGGCAAACACCAGCATGTCGCGCACCTGGTGCTCCAACTCATGCAGACGCTCCTTGAGGCGACCGGCAAACCGTTGATGGGTGGCGGCGGGCAATTGCTCATCAGTCAAATGACTGGCGTAGATCAAGGCAGCCGACAGCGGCGTGCGGATCTGATGCGCCAAAGAAGCGACCATGCGCCCCAGGGAAGACAAACGCTCATGCCGGGCCAACTGGTCTTGCAGGTGACGGGTTTCAGTCAGGTCGTTGAGCAGCACCAGCTGACCCGGCTCCGCGTCCAGGGAACGGGTGGCGATGGACAAGCGGCGGCCGTCTTTCAGGGAAATTTCGTGACCGTCATCTTCACGCGGCGCAAAGCAGCGGGTGATGACATGCCGCCACAGCTCGCCTTCCAGCGGCAGGCCCAGCATGTCGCAGGCAGCCGGGTTGGCTTCGCGCACACGGCCTTCTTCGTCGATGACGATCACACCGCCGGGCAGCAGTGACAGCAGGTTTTGCAGACGGTTGGCCAGGCGCTCTTTCTCGGCCAGCTCTTCCATGCGCTGTGCGCTGACCACCGCCAACTCGCCTTTAAGCTCGGACACCCGGGCTTCAAGCAGGCTGTAGGAATCGGTCAATTGGCTGGACATCTGGTTGAACAGCGAAAAGGCCTGTTCCAGGCCCTGACGACTTTGCTGTTCGACAGAAGGAACCAGCCCCGCAATGGCAGGACTGGAAGAATGTTGGGCGGCGTGGGGCATCATGCTCTCTCGCTTGGCTGACCGTCAGTTAAACGGAACGTTGCGAGGGCTGTAGCAATACTTGTGCCGAAAAAAAAGCCGCTGATAAATCAGCGGCTTGAAAAACAGGCGTCAATCATCCGCCTGTTCATCACCTTCTTTGCGGCTCATACCGTACTTGCGCATCTTCTCCACCAGGGTGGTTCGGCGAATGCGCAGGCGCTCGGCGGCACGGGCGACGATGCCGTTGGCGTCGTCCAGGGCCTGTTGGATCAGGCCTTGTTCCAGGTTGCCGAGGTAGTCCTTCAAGTCCAGGCCTTCGGGCGGCAGCATGGCAGTGGAACCGAAGTCCGGGGTATGGCCGTTGATGGCTACCCGTTCTTCCATATCGCTGCGCAGGCTGTCGACCAGCTGCTCGTCTTCGTCGTCGACGTAGCGGAACTTCTTCGGCAACTCGACCACGCCGATCACGCCGTAGGGGTGCATGATCGCCATGCGCTCCACCAGGTTGGCCAGCTCGCGGACGTTGCCCGGCCAGCCGTGGCGGCACAGGGACATGATCGCGGCAGAGTTGAAACGGATAGAGCCGCGCTTTTCGTGCTCCATGCGCGAGATCAGCTCGTTCATCAGCAGCGGGATGTCTTCCACGCGCTCGCGCAGCGGGGCCATCTCGATCGGGAATACGTTGAGGCGGTAGTACAGGTCTTCGCGGAAGCTGCCGACCTCGATCATGCTTTCGAGGTTCTTGTGGGTGGCCGCGATGATGCGCACGTCGACGCTCTGGGTCTTGTTGCTGCCCACGCGCTCGAAGGTGCGTTCCTGCAGTACACGCAGCAGCTTGACCTGCATCGGCAGCGGCATGTCGCCGATTTCGTCAAGGAACAGCGTGCCACCGTTGGCCAACTCGAAACGCCCGGCACGGCTGGTGATCGCACCGGTAAAGGCGCCCTTCTCGTGGCCGAACAGTTCGCTTTCAAGCAGCTCTGCCGGGATCGCCCCGCAGTTGACCGGCACAAATGGCCCGTCGCGGCGCTTGGAGTGATAGTGCAGGTTGCGCGCGACCACTTCCTTGCCGGTGCCGGACTCGCCGAGGATCAGCACGCTGGCGTCGGTGTCGGCCACCTGCTGCATCATCTGGCGCACGTGCTGGATGGCACGGCTGGTGCCGACCAGACTGCGGAACAAGTTGGGTTCGCGATGGCGACCGCGCTCGCGGGCCTGGTCGTACATCTCACGATAGACCTGGGCACGGTGCAGGGAGTCGAGCAATTTGCTGTAGCTGGGGGGCATTTCCAGGGTGGAAAGCACCCGGCGGCGCTGGTCTTCGGGCAGGTCGACGGAAGAAATATCGCCCATTAGCAACACGGGAAGGAACTCATCCCAGGTTGACAGTGTCTTTAACAAGCCCAAAACAGCGCCAGGAGCGTTTACCGTCCCGATCAGCACACAAATGACTTCACGGCTCGATGACAATGAGCTGACCGCCTGCTGCCAATCATGGCTGCCGCAGGGCAGATTTTCTTCGCCAAGAAAATTCAAAATCACCGCTAAATCGCGGCGGCGGACGCTATCGTCATCAATCAGCAGAATTTTGGTTTCACGCCACATGCAATAGCAACTTCCCTAGTTAACTCAAATGCCCTCGAGTCGGGGCAATCTAGATAGCTGTAGGCTTTTTCTGCCTGCAGCCGTCTGAATTCTGAAAACAGCACTAGTTAAGTCAAAAAATCGCGCGCAGTCAAATTTATGACGCGCGTTCGGATTAACTGAGCCAGTTCAGCCGAACAGATGGTAAACCTTTGACGCATTTTTCGCTTGGTTGATCTGCGACATCTCTTCGAAAATCGCCTGGCGTTCTCCAGTCGTCACCTCAAGCAACTGCTGATAAACCGCCAGCAGGCTTTCAAGCTTTTCGCGCAACGCATCCTCATCGACCGGCGCTTCACTGAGCACCTGCTCGATGACGTCGCGACAGCCCATGTCCAGTTCGCCGATGGCGTCCCAGTTACGGTCCGCCAGCGCGCCCATCAGCGCCTCACGGGTTTCATCAATGCGTTGCAATGCTTGACTCATGACGTGTTCCTCAAGGCCAATGGCCTTATTGTGCGGCGCCTTGCGGTGCCGCAATGGCATCCCAGCCTTCTTTTACGGTAATCAGCAAACGGGCGACTTCGTCGATCATGTCAGCATCGTTGTGCAGATTTGCTTCCATCAAGCGGTTGGTCATGTACGCGTACAGACTTTCCAGTTGCTGGACATAGGCTGGGTTTTCGCTTTTTTCGGCATCCAGTCCGTCGCGCAAGCCAATAATAATGTCCACAGCTTTGCCAAGCATCAGGCCCTTCTGCGCAACATCTCCACGAGCCAATGCACCTTTAGCCTGCGCCATGCGGTCAAGGCCGCCTTCCATCAGCATTTGCACCAGGCGATGCGGACTAGCCTCAGAGATCTGGGCATGGGAATTGACCTTCTGGTATTGGCGAAGGGCTCTCATGGGATTCATGTATCTACCTCGTGACAGGCATATCGAAAAAGTTTTCTGTTACCAATATGTCGTCCGGAGCATAAAAAGCTTTAGGTGGCTCTCTAAGCGATGCTAATGACTCCGGAACAATATCAATTGTTCTTCTGATTGTTCAAAGCGTTGAGCGTCCCAAGGATGTTGTTACTTTGCTGGCGAATTTGCGCAACCAGGGTGTCCATGGCGTTGTACTTGTCCTGCAGACTCTTTTGCAAAGCAGTCATCCGCTCATCCAAAGCCGACTGCTGGGTCACCAAGTCTTTCAGACTGTCGGACAAGCTCGTCGAACGCGTAGCAAGAATACCCGTTGCAGGCTTGGCGTAATCATCGGTTGCCGTCTTCAGGCGAGCGAGCAGGCCGGTCTTGCCAGTGAAGATACTGTTGATATCGGCTGCGTTATTAACCATGGCAGCGTCCCACTTTTTGTCATCCATCACCAACTGGCCAGTGGTCGAGTTGGTACTGATGCCAAATTGAGCCAGGGACTTCAGCGCCCCAGTCCCGCCCAGCGAATTGAATTCATTGCGCAGCGCTGTCTGCAGGGTACGCATCGTCGAATCGCCGGTGAGTGTTGACGCCGTGGTTGTGCCATCCGGGTTTTTCGTAACCTTAGTCTCTGCCGTCATCGCCGTCAGCAAGGCATTGTAGGTGTCGACAAACCCTTTGACCCCAGATTTGAGTGTCGCAGTGTTAGTGCTCACCGTGATCAGCGTGGCAATAGGTTTGCTTGTATCACCGGTTGTCGGGAACGGAGACGGCGAGAGCAATTTGATGCTTACACCACTTAACGCATCGGAGATGTCGTTGGTCTTGGACGTCGCTGGAATACCGTCGATGCTGTATTTGGCGTCTTTTGGCGTATCAACCACCGTGGAGCCGACGTCCAGGCCGGAATTACCGGACAATGTCAGGTCCGACCCAACCCCCATGGTGGTGGACGTCAGGATCAGACGCGAGCCACTGGAGTCAGTCAGGACGTTGGCACTCAAGCCTGCCGTCGCGAATTGAGTGTTGATGGAATCACGCACTTGTTGCAGGGTCGCTCCTGGCGGCACACTCACATCGAACTTCTTGCCCGACTGCGTGATCGTCAGCGTTGTCGCCTGATCACTTGCGTTGACGACAGATTGAGGGCCCGCCGCAAACGTCTTGCTTGACAACTTGGAAGCCACTGCCAGGTTATCGACTACCAGCCTGAAACTACCGTTGGAGGCAGTATTACTCGCCTTCATGGTGGCGACCTTTTCATCCGAAGATGAACCGGTAAGACCAGTAAAGCTGGCACTATTGGTCATTGTGTCTAGAGCGCCGCGGAAAGCATCCAGAGCAGCCTGAATTTTGCCGATCGAAGACAGCGTGGTGGTCGCTTTCTGCGTTTGGGTATTGATCTGAGTCTGCTTGGGCGCTCTCTCGGAGTCCACCAAGGACTTCACAATCGCTTGCGTATCGATATTCGAACCAATACCGCTAACCGTTGAACCCGCCATCATCTTTCTCCTAATCGGTGGCTGCCGTTTTCTTGACTAACAACACTTCAAGCATCGACAGCAACAAGTTTCATGCCAGCTCAGGCTTTGTCATCAAACAACACATGGCTTGCACTGGATAGGCTCTGAGCCAGTTTCAATGCTGTTTCCGAGGGGATCTGGCGGATCACTTCACCGCTTTCAGTGGCAATGACCTTGACCACAACCCGATGGGTGGAATCATCAATGGTAAAATCCAGTTTACGCTGGGCCGCTTGTACGAATTCGCGTATGTCGGTCACCGCTTTTTCCAGATCGGCTCGCTCAGGCTCGCCTCCAGATGGTGCTACCGCCTCTACTTTTGCCTTCTCTTTGTCAGCAGCAATGACAGGTGTCACTGCACTCTGAGGTGCAACCGGTGGATAAGACTGGTTCAACTTCACACTCATGTCCATGTCCAATCTCCTCTACAACTGAAAAGACGAAAGGGCACGTAAACGCGCCCTTCCGTCAGTTACCAAGCGCGCTGGTTACTGAAGCAGTTTCAGTACAGCGGATGGCAGTTGGTTAGCCTGCGACAGGATCGCAGTGGAAGCCGACTGCAGGGTTTGTTGCTTGGTCAGTTCGGCGGTTTCAGCAGCGAAGTCGACGTCCTGAACGGTGGAACGTGCAGCGGTGGAGTTCTTCTGAATGTTCTGCAGGTTATCTACAGTAGTGGTCAGACGGTTCTGGGTAGCACCCAGACCGGAACGCACGCCGTCGATGGTGCCGATGGCTTTGTCGATAACAGCCAGGGCATTCTGAGCACTGGTAGAGCTAGTGACGTCAGTCTGAGCAACGCTGGTTTTGGTCGATGCGGTAACGGCACCGAACACACCAGCAGCGCTTGTACCGGTCAGCGAGTAGCCGCTGGCCGAATCCAGGTTGACAGCACCGGTAGCGATCACGGCGTTGGCAACAGCCACGTCGGCACCGAACTTGCCCGAACCATCTTTGGTAGCGACGGTCACCGAGCCACCAGCAGTCACACCGCTGAACGCGATGTTCTCACCCGAGTCGGATTTTACAGTCAGTACATCTTTGGACTGATCGTAGCTAACACTGATGCCCAGTTTCGCAGCGTTGGACTTCAGTTGGTCAGCCAGGTTGGCGTTGCTGGTAACACCGATGAAGTCGACCTTCTGGCCACCCACATCCATGGTGAAAGTAGCAGGAGTAGCAGTAGCAGTAGCCTTGTCGACCTTGAACTGAGCTTCAGTGCTGGCAGTAGCGGTCAGGCCACCGATCGCGCCGTTCATGCCTTTGGCGATGTCTTTAGCCGAAGCGTTGGCAGCAACGTCAACGTCTGCGGTTTGACCGTTACCAGTCACGGTGATTTTGCCAGCTACAGCCAGGATGGTACCGGACTTGATTTGCTGCGAACCGATGTTGTTCGCTGCAACGTTGTCCAGGCTCAGGTTGATGGTTTCGTTAGCGTTGGCGCCAACCTGAATAGCTTTGGTACCGTACGAACCGTCCAGCAGCTTCTGGCCACCGAAAGTAGTGGTTTGCGAGATACGGGTCAGTTCCGAAGTCAGAGCCTGGTATTCGTCGTTGTTCGACTTACGGTCGTCAGCGCTCAGGGAACCGGTAGCGGAAGACAGAGCCAGGGTACGCATTTTTTGCAGGATGTCGGTCGAAGCCTGCATCGCGCCTTCAGCGGTCTGAGCGATGGAGATACCATCGTTGGCGTTTTTAACTGCTTGACCCAGACCGTTGATTTGGCTGGTCAGGCGGTTGGAGATCTGCAGGCCGGCAGCATCATCTTTGGCGCTGTTGATACGCAGACCGGAAGACAGGCGCTGCATGGAAGTGGCCAGGGAGCCGCCAGCTTTGTTCAGGTTGCCCTGAGTAGTGATCGAAGCAATGTTGGTGTTTACTGTTAAAGCCATGACGAAATCCTCGTTGGATGGATACTGCGGCTTCCGGCCCTGGCAACCGCCGGGTGTGGCCTGAGAACCTACGTAATAGTTATCGTCGTGGTGGCCGGTTGCTTGAGGATTTTTTTTGATTTTTTTACTGGCGCCGTGCCACCCCTTGCAATTCAAGGGTTTAGGTGGGTGTGAACCCCCGTTTTCACTGGGTTTTCTGGCGTCAAATAAAAAACGCCGAGAGTCTTTCGACCCTCGGCGTTTTTTATGGAAGCTATCAAGGCATCAAGGGCGATAGAGAATCGCCGAACCCCACGACAGGCCCACACCAAAACCACTGATCGCTACGCGCTTCCAAGAGGCGTCCATCACGTGCTTTTCCAGCAGCAGCGGAATGCTCGACGACACGGTATTACCGGTCTCGACCATGTCCTTGATGAACTTGTCCACGGGTGCATCTTCAAAACGACGCGCCACGGCGTCGACAATCGCCGCACTGCCCTGGTGGATGCAGAACGCGTCAATCTCGTCAGCCTTGAGGTCCGACTCATTGAGCAGCTCATGCAAGTGAGCCGGGACCTTGAGCAAGGCAAAGTTGAAGACCTGGCGGCCATTCATGAAGAACACGCCATCACTGACCTTCAGGTGCGGCGCACCGGAACCGTCGGTGCCGAACTTCGACTTGCCCAGCAACCACGGCGCGTCTTCGCCCATCCAGGTGGCAGTTGCAGCATCGCCAAACAGCATGGTGGTGTTGCGATCTTCCGGGTCGACAATCTTCGAATACGGATCGGCGGTGATCAACAGGCCGTTTTTCAGGCCCGCGGCTTCCATGAAGCCCTTCATCGCGTAGATGCCGTAGACGTAACCGGAACAGCCCAGGGAAATATCGAAGGCCGCCACGTGGGTCGGCAGGCCGAGTTTGTCCTGGACGATGGCCGCTGTGTGCGGCAAGCCCTCTTCATCACCGTTCTGGGTGACGACGATCAGCGCGTCGATCGACTCGCGCTTCAAATCCGGGTTGTTGGCAAACAAAGCGTTGACCGCCTCGACACACAGATCGGAAGTTTCCTGCGCGGCTTCCTTGCGCGGCAGGAACGCCGAACCGATCTTGCCAATGATGAATTCTTCATCCTTGGCGAATTTGGCACCCTGGGCGTAGTTATCGATCCCGTCTGCCGGCACGTAACTGGCGATGCTTTTTATGCCAATCATTGTGGCTTCCCAATACTAAATAGCTGGAGAACACCCCTGGGCCACGCCCGGAGTGCTGACAATAAAGGGGATAACCCCATAAAAATCTCGCTGAAAGCCGCCTCGCAAGGACCCTGTGACGACTTATCCTTTTCACACGATACAGTGAAGATGCGCTTTATGACTCACAGGTCACTCAATTTTGTGTGCTTTGTGCAAAACCTTCAAACAATTAAATCCCAGAAACGACAACGGCCCGCCCTGTTTCCAGAGCGGGCCGCTTGACGTAGTGCCACTTACATCTTGTTGAAGAGGCTCAACTGGGCGATTTTCACAAAAGCCAGCTGCGAGGCTTGGAGCATGGTTTGCTGCAATGCCAGGTTGATCGCTGCTTCGCCCATGTCGATGTTGGCCAGGTCGCTCATGGTGCTCTTGTTGGCCGTGCCAATACTGGTATTTTCCGCAGATTGGATATCCAGTGCGTTCATGCGCGCACCGATGGAGCCGCGCACGTTATCCAGTTGTGTGCGGGAGTTGGCAAGGTTGCTCAAAGAAGCATCCAGAGTGTCCTTGAGCTTGACCTGTGCCGCCGGGTTACCGTCCGCCGGCTCTTCCAGGGCCTGGCGCAATTGGCTGAGGGTGTCCAAGGCACTCTGTGTTTTTTTGGTGCTGGCCCCCACTGCGAACTGATCGCCGGCAGACGGCGTTCCCGGAGGAGTGCCACCACTTATATCAAACGTGATGCCGGCTGCAGTAACGGTGGTCGCCCCTCCGGTGTCACCACTGGCAATCGCCTTGCTGTTGGTTGTGTAGGGCTGGGCATACACTTCATAGGCGGTGGAACTGGTGAATTTGATCACCGCACCGCTATTAGGGAAAGTGCTGGCATAGTCTGCCTGACTACTGACTCGGGCACCTGTCAACTGGACGGTTGAGAGGTTGCTCGGGGTTCGTGAAACACTGAAGGTATCCGGCTTGGTCTCCAGGGTAAAGGCACGATCCTTGACCAACGCATCAGATTCCGCACCAGGCGTGACACCTTTGAGGTTCAAGGAGATATCAAACTTCACACCACGCAGCGCAACAGTGGAACTGCCTTCTTTGGTGGAGTCGAATGTGCCGTTGCCGGGAATTTCAGAGGTGACGTCGTTGCCATCTTTGTCCGACACCTTGTACTGGGTACTGCTGGTAAAGGTCAGCTTGTAGGGTTGGCCATCAGCAAATTTGCGGGTGTAGTCAGTGCCCGAGGTGACCAACCCAGCGGACAACGAAACCTTGTTGTCATTGACCGCTGGCGGAGCCGGCGGGACAGTAGCCGGCTGAATCCACTTGGCTTGCGTACGCCCAGAGTTGACCGCACCTTCCAGGACATTTTTACCGGTGTCACCTGCAGCGACGTTCAGGGTGTCAGACACTTGCAGGCTCAAGGGCGTTTCGTCGCCTTGATAACTGTAAGTACCATCGTTGTTACGAGAATACGGCGGTGTCTGAGTCTTTGACCCGGAAAATATATAGTTGCCAGATGAGTCCTTGCTGTTGAGCAGACCTAATACCTGATCCTCGATGGCACCGACTTCACTGGCAATGGACTTGCGATCGGCGTCACTGATTGAACCGCCCGCACGGAGCGCCAACTCACTGGCGCGCTGCATGGCGTCGTTGATTGCATCAAGCACACTTTGCTCGTTTGTCAGCGAGTTTTTCAAGCTGGTGATGTTGCCATTGAACTGACCCAGCATGTCCTTCTGCTGCTGCAACATCAGCAGGCGCGCCGCTGCAACCGGATCATCCGCAGCAGTTTGCACGCGTACGCCGGAACTCGCCTGATCCTGAGCCTTAACCACACCGGAGTAGTTCTCCGTGTACTTGGCGGAGCTGGTTTCAAAATACTGCTGTGTAGAAATACGCATCGTCCCAGACTCCTTTAAAGGGCATTGATCAGTGTGCTGAAGGTTTCTTGCGCAGCTTTGATGATCTGCGACGACGCGGTGTAGTACTGCTGAAACTTGATCATGTCGCCCGCCTCTTCATCCAGGTTGACCTGGGAGACCGAGTTGCGCGCATTCTTGTTGGCGGTCAGCAGTGCATTGGTCGCGGTGCTGTCCGTACCTGCGGCAGCAGCTTTGGCGCCGACGGTTGATACCAGCTTGCTGTTGGCGCCTATCAGGCTGGTGCCGCCACTGCCATCCGCAGCCGTACCAACAGTCGCCTTGGTCTGCAGGTTGAGCAGTTCCTGAGCATTGCGGTTGTCGGACTTGCCGGAGGCGTTGAAGGAAAAGGTGGTGCTATCACCGCCAGCTGGCGAGCCACCCACTGTAGTGTCGAAGCTGAAACTTTTGGCCGGCGTCACCAGCGCACCGTTGGCATCGCGCATAGGGACGTTGATCGTAATTTTATTGGCCTGTCCGGGGACAATGCTGCCGGTGCCGATCGGATTGCCCTGCGCATCATTGACCGTATACGACTGGGTGCCGTCGGCGGCCGGCTTGCCAAACACCATCTTCACCGGCATCGAATGCTCGATACCAGTACGCAATTGAGCGGAGTTGGCACCACCGTAGATGTCCACGGGCAGGGTCAGGGTCGGCGGCGTGAAGGTACCGGTACCCGAATTGGTCTTGCTGGCTTCACCCAGCAATGGCGCAGCAAACGCGATCTTGCTCGGGTCAGTGAGCACCGTGCCAATGTCCTTGGCACCATTAGCCGTCGGGCTGACTTTGAAGCTGTCACCCGTGGCCATCGGGCCCTTGCCATCGAGTGCCAGAGTAAAGCCATCGATCACTGCCGGTGGGGTGGCGTTGATATTGAACGTACCCATGGCCTTGCCATCGGAACGCACCACGGTGACGTTGTTCGGGTTGGCGCTGTCGCTGAAGGTGACTTTGTAATCGAAGTTGGTCAGCTTGCTGCTGTCCTTGATCGTCACGTTGAGGTTGCCGGAACCCGCACTGTTGCCACTTGACGCCTGGCTGCGCTGGGCAATGGCAGCAGCACTGTTAATGTCCTTGAACAGCGAGGCACCGAACTGGCCGTTGAGGTCCAGGCCTTGGCCTAACTGCTTGTTAACCGTGTCTGCAGTGACAACTGCAATACGGCCTAGGTCATTGATGGCCGGCATCAGCACATCGCTGCGATAACGCAACAGACCACCGATGCTGCCACCGCTGATCACGCCGCCCAGGTCGAGCGACTCGCCACCGCCCACGTTGAGCTGAATGGTGAACTGACTGGTGTCGCTCTTGCTCGGCACAGCGGAAATGGTGTTGGACTGATCGCCCAGTACCAGCGATTGGCCGGAACCGGTGCTGACGCTGAACACGCCGTTCTTTTCAGTGGCAGTCACGCCGACCAATTCATTCAGCGAGCGCACCGCTTCGGCACGCGCATCCAGCAGATTGGCCGGGGCCGAGTTCGACGAGCCCTGCACCTGGGCAATCTGTTTGTTGAGGGACGCAATCGAAGAGGTCAATTTGTTGACCTGATCGCTCATCGACGTCAGCTGACTGTTGATAGTTTCTTTCTGCTGGCCCAACTGGGTCGAAATCGAATTGAAACGATTGCTCAACGTCTGCGCGCTGGTGAGCAAGACCTGGCGGGCCGAGTTATCGCTCGGGTTGGCCGAGGCGGTCTGGACGGCAGCGAAGAACGCGCTGAGTACCGCCGACATACCGGTGGTCTTATCCGACAAGGTTTTGTCGACGGCACTGACCTGATCCAGATAAGCCTTGGCATCGCTGTTGAGCGAGGTGCTGTTCTGGTACGCCGCGTCGAGGAACTCGTTATACACCCGGCGCACATCAGCCAGGGTGGTGCCACTGCCAATGAACACACCACCGAACTGGTTCGCCGCGTTGGCATTCTGGGTAGTCTGCTGCCGTGAGTAGCCAGGCGTGTTGGCGTTGGCAATGTTGTTACTCAAGACCGACAGCGATCCTTGAGAGGCGTTGAGCCCCGACATCCCGATACTGAGCAAACTCATGGTTCAGACCTTATAAATGTGTGGTTGCGCCAGCGGCAGCGTAGTTCTGGTAACTGTCCATCGTTTTGGCGATCTGCGAAATCTTGCTGGCATAGGCCGGGTCGGTTGCGTAACCGGCTTTTTGCAACTCGCGAACAAACTGTTCCGGGTTGTCGGCCGACTTCACAACTTCTTTATAGCGATCATTGCTTTGCAGCAACGTCACCAGGTCGTGGAAGCTGTCCTGGTAAGAGTCGTAGGAACGGAACTGCGCCGTTTCCTTGACCATCGCGCCATCGCGGAACTCACTGGTGATCGCGCGTGCCTGGCCGCCCTGCCAACTCTGGCCGGCCTTGATGCCGAACAGGTTGTGGCTGCTGCTGCCGTCTTCGGCGCGCATCACCGATTTACCCCAACCGGTTTCCAGGGCGGCCTGGGCCACCAGGTACTTCGGATCGACACCAATCCGCGCGGCGGCCGCCTTGGCCATCGGCAACATGGTGGCGACAAATTCATCCTGCGAACTGAAGGCTTTCTTCGCCGGCGCCAACGGTGGCTGGGCCACGGCGCGGCCGTAGACCTGCATGCGCCCGCTCGGCACGGCGAAGGTACGCGCCGCACTGTTGACGACGTTATCGTCAGCGGCGCTGTTGCGCAGTGGCGCGGCCTTGGCTTCGCCGGTCACCTGGGTGCTAGGCACGATGCCAGCCAACAGGCGATCGGTCAGCTTGCTCGGCAAGGCGATGCGCCGCTGGTTCATCAATTCCATGTCATTGCTGTGGGCCGACGGGGCACCCGCCTGTGGCTCAGCCACGCGGTAAGCCCACAGCGGACGCTGGCCGTTGGAGCGGCCCAACGGGCCATCGGCCTGGGTGCCCGCGGCAATTTCTGTCGGCACATCAACTTTCTTCACAGGCTCAGCCGCCGCCGGGCCTTGCAAGGTGGCGGCCTGAGCCTCCACCGGTTTGTTCTTCTGCATCTGGCGCATCAGCACGTCGGCCAAACCGATACCACCGCCTTCGCGGGACATCGAGACCGCCAGTTGCTGGTCATACATTTCCTGGTACTGCTTGGCGGCCGGCGTGTTCATCGGGTTGTCCTTGCCCAACGCCTCGGTGGCCGAACGCATGGACTTGAGCATCTCGCTCAAGAACAACGACTCGAACTCCTGCGCCACTTTGCGCATATTGCCTTCGCTGTTCTTGTCGGCACCGACCTTGAGCTGGTTAAGCCGGTTCAGGTCGGAGTAGGACCCCGAATCCGCCGTGCTGCTGATGCCGCTCTTGCGCATATCCATGGCCATGGCCTCAGATCACGATCAGGTCGGCTTGCAAGGCGCCGGCCTGTTTCAATGCTTCGAGGATCGCCATCAAGTCGCCGGGCGCTGCGCCCACCTGGTTCACCGCGCGGACAATCTCATCCAGGGTGGTGCCGGGGCCGAACTTGAACATCGGCTTGGCTTCTTGCTGGGCATTCACACGCGAACGCGGCACCACCGCCGTCTGGCCGTTGGACAACGGCCCAGGCTGGCTGACGATCGGGTCTTCGGTGATGGTCACGGTCAGGCTGCCGTGGGTCACCGCAGCGGGTGACACCTTAACGTTCTGACCAATCACGATGGTGCCGGTCCGCGAGTTGATGATGACTTTGGCGACAGCCTGGCCTGGGTCCACTTCTAGGTTTTCCAGGATCGACAGGTAGTCGACGCGCTGGCTTGGGTCCAGCGGCGCGGTCACACGGATGGAGCCGCCGTCGATGGCCTGGGCCACACCTGGGCCGAGCATGTCGTTGATCTTGTCGACCACGCGCTTGGCGGTGGTGAAGTCAGAACGGTTGAGGTTCAAGGTCAGGCTGTTGCCTTGGTTGAAGCCGCTTGGCACGGTGCGTTCAACCGTGGCGCCACCTGGGATCCGACCGGCCGACGGCACGTTGACGGTAATCTTCGAACCGTCACGACCTTCGGCGTCAAACCCGCCCACCACCAGGTTGCCCTGGGCGATGGCGTAGACGTTACCGTCGATACCCTTGAGCGGCGTCATCAGCAAGGTGCCGCCGCGCAGGCTCTTCGAGTTACCGATCGACGACACCGTGATGTCCACTACCTGGCCCGGCTTGGAGAACGCCGGCAAGTCAGCACTGATCGACACCGCCGCGACGTTTTTCAGCTGCACGTTGCCCGACCCCGCCGGCACCTTGATACCGAACTGCGAGAGCATGTTGTTGAAGGTCTGCAGGGTGAACGGGGTCTGGGTGGTCTGGTCACCTGTACCGTTGAGCCCCACCACCAGGCCATAGCCGATCAACTGGTTGGAACGCACGCCGGAGATGCTGGCGATGTCCTTCAGGCGTTCGGCCTGGGCGACAGCGCTCAAGGAAAGCAGGAGTGCGGCCGCCATCAGCTGTTTGAGTTTCAAAGTGGCCACCTAGAAAGGGAACAGCGGGCTAAGGAAGAAACGGTCGAACCAGCCCGGCTGGCTCGCGTCAGCAAACGAACCCGTACCCGAGTAGGTAATGCGCGCGTCGGCGATTCGCGTCGACGGCACGGTGTTGTCAGTGGAGATGTCATCGGCGCGGACCATGCCGGCAATGCGCACCAGCTCGTCACCGGTATTAAGGGTCATCCACTTTTCACCGCGTACGGCGATGATGCCGTTGGGCAATACGTCGGCCACGGTCACGGTGATAGAGCCGGTCAGGCTGTTGCCCTGCCCTGCCGCGCTCTTGCCGTTGGTGGCGCGGTCGCCGCTGTAGCCGGCGCTGAGGCTGAGATCACCGTCACCTAGCGGGTTATTGGTGTTGGGCACTGCGCCGAACAACGAGGTCAAACCGATGTTGGCCTTGCTGGTCTTGCCGATCTGAGAGTTGGCGTTCTTGCTCGCCTGGGTACGCTCGTTCAGGGTGATGGTGATGATGTCACCGACCCGGAACGCCTTGCGGTCGCTGTACAGGTTCTGTTCGAAACCGGCCTGGTAGATCGAGCCATTGTTGGCGGCCGCCGGCAACGGCGTGCGTGGCAACACCGGCGCGTAGTACGGGTCATTGGGTTTTGGCGTCGGGGCGACACAGCCCGCGAGCACGGCAATCCCACTCAATGCCAGAACAGAAACATAGCGATTCATGACCCTTACCTCACGGTGTTGCAGGCGCCCTCAAGAGCGCCCCATAGACTTGATTACAGATTCTGCGTTACGAACGAAAGCATCTGGTCGGCGGTGGAGATCACCTTGGAGTTCATCTCGTAGGCGCGCTGGGTGGTGATCATGTTGACCATCTCCTCAACGGTGCTCACGTTGGAGGTTTCCAGGGTGCTTTGCAGCGTGGTGCCGAAACCGTTCAGGCCAGGGGTGCCGATTTGCGGCGCGCCGCTGGAGGCGGTTTCCAGGAACAGGTTGTTGCCCATGGCTTGCAGGCCGGCCGGGTTGATGAAGTCGGCGGTCTGCAGGTTGCCGATTACTTGCGACGCGGGGTTGCCGGCCACGGTGATGGACACGGTGCCGTCGTTGCCGACGGTGAAGGTTTTGGCGTCGGCGGGAACGACCACGGCCGGCTCCAGGGCAAAACCGTTGGCGGTGACGATCTGGCCGTTGGAGTCCAGGTGGAAAGTACCGTCACGGGTGTAGGAAGTGGTGCCATCCGGTTGCAGGATCTGGAAGAAACCACGGCCGTTGATGGCCATGTCCAGCGGCTGGCCGGTCTGTTGCAGGTTACCGGCGCTGAAGTTCTTCTGGGTGCCGACGATCTGCACACCGGTACCCAATTGCAGGCCCGACGGCAGTTCGCTGTCCTGGGTCGACTGGGCGCCTGGCTGCTTCTTGATCTGATAGAGCAAGTCCTGGAACTCGGCACGATCACGCTTGAAACCCGTGGTCGACACGTTGGCCAAGTTGTTGGAAATGGTGGTCAGGTTGGTGTCCTGGGCGGACAGACCGGTTTTGGCAACCCATAGAGCCGGAAGCATGCTGTTCTCCTCTGCGCGCCTGTTTGTTGGCGCTACATCACAAATTAATTAGTGGGCTGCAATCAGCTCATCTGCATGACGCGGGTCATGGCCTGGTCGTCTTCCTTGGCGCTGTTCATCATCTTGATGTGCAGCTCGAACTGCTTGGAAAGCGCCAGCACTGCGGTCATTTCTTCCACCGCATTGACGTTGCTCGCCTGCAGGAAGCCCGAGGTCAGCGTGACCGTCGCGTCAGCCTGGGCCGGCTGGCCATCCTTGGTGTGGATGGTGCCGTCGAGGCCTTTATTCATGTTCTTCAGGTCCGGCTGGACCAGCTTGATGCGGTCCACTTCCGCCATCACGCGCGGGCCTTCACCCATGGCGCGAATGCTGATGGTGCCATCAGCCCCGACTTCGATCTTCTGCTGGGGCGGCACGGCAATCGGGCCACCGTTGCCCATGATCGGCATGCCGTTGCCGGCGCGCAGCACACCCAATGCATCGACGTTCATGCTCGCGCTGCGCACGTAGGCTTCGCTGCCGTCCGGGGTCTGCACGGCCATCCAGCCATTGCCGCTGACGGCAACGTCCAGGTCACGGCCCGTCTCGATCATGGCGCCAGGCGTGAAGTCGGTGGCTGGACGCTCGGTCATGGCAAACGCGCGCGCCGGAAAGCTGTCACCGAACACCGGCATCGAACGCGCCTGCTCCAGGTCACGTTGGAAACCATTGGTGGAAATGTTCGCCAGGTTGTTGGCATGGGCCTTCTGCGCCAGAGCATTCTGGCTGGCGCCGGTCATTGCCACATAAAGGTACTTGTCCACGCTCTTTCCTCTTTCTGACGGACGCTTGCCGCCCACCGCTGTACTGATGAGGCTTAAGCAATTTGCGAACCAACTTTTTAAAAGAGGATGAAGTGCAGGCGGGGCGGGGGTTTGCGGGCGGGCGTCAAGAAATGACGCCCTCTCGATAGTCGAAAAAACGGCGGACTACTGCCGCCTGCGGCAAGCGCAGGTTACTTGTCGGCCTTGATCACTTCGTAATCGCGCAGCTTATTGGCGATGGTGGTATGAGACACCCCCAGGCGCTTGCCCAACTGTCGGCTGCTGGGGTGCTCGGCGTACAAGGCTTCCAACACCGCCTTCTCGAATCGACCAACGATGTCTTCCAGGCCGCCCTCCAGGGAAAAATCGCCAAGGGGCTGACGCACGCCATAATCCGGCAGCCGAATATGTTCGGCCTTGACCGTCCCGCCGTCACACAACGACACCGCCTGGAACAGCACGTTTTCCAACTGCCGTACGTTGCCCGGCCAGTGGTAGTGGCTCAGGCGGTCCATGGCGGCCGGCGCCAGCTTGGGCAACGGGCAGCCGATCTGGCGACTGGCCTGGTCGAGAAAGTGATCAACCAGCGGCGCAAGCCCGTCGAGACATTCACGCAGCGGTGGAATATGCAGGGACAGCACGTTGAGGCGGTGATAGAGGTCTTGGCGGAATTCGCCACGAGCGCACAGCTCGGACAAGTCCACCTGGGTCGCGCAGATCACCCGCACGTCCAGGTACACCTCTTCATCGCTGCCTACGCGACGGAAGCAACCGTCCTGCAAAAAGCGCAGCAATTTCACCTGCAAGCGCGCGCTCATCTCCCCGACGCCATCGAGAAACAATGTACCGCCCGCTGTCAGTTCCAACAGACCGAGCTTGCCTTCGGCCCGTGCACCTTCGAACGCGCCAGGGCCGTAGCCGAAGAGCTCGGTCTCGGCCATCGACTCGGGCAGGCCCGCGCAGTTGAGTGCCATCAACGGCGATTGCCCACGCGGGCTGGCCAAGTGACAGGCGCGCGCCAGCAGTTCCTTGCCGGTGCCGGTTTCGCCTTCTATTAATAGAGGCGCATCCAGCGGCGCCATACGACGGGCTTCGCGCACCACGGCGGCCATGACTTTGGAGCTTTGGAAAATGCTGTCAAAGCCACGCAGCTCCTGCTTGCGCACGTTGTAGATGCGCTCACCGACGCGGTCGGCGCGGTGCAGGGTCAGCACAGCGCCGGCCATGGCCTCGCTGTCGTCATGTTCGGAGGATTGCAGCGGTGCGATGTCCGCCAGGAACACGTCACCCTTGACCTTGACCCGCAGGCCGTTGATCCGCGATTTGCTGGCGCGCACCAGTTCCGGCAAATCGAAGTCCTCGGCATACCGAGACAACGGAATGCCTGGCACCTCATCCACCCGCACCCCGAGCAGCTGTGCCGCCGCGCGGTTGGCGGCGACGATGGAGCCGCCCATGTCGATCGACAGCACCGGAAATTCCAGGGCGCCAAGCAACGCATTGAGCTCCATATGCCGACGCTCGCTGGGCATCAGCCCTACCCTTTTGACGCCGAATACTCCGGCAATCGCCTCGAACTGCGGGCGCAACGCCTGGAACTGCATATTCACTAGGTTCGGGCAAAACAGGTAGATGGCATTCCCATGCTCACCACCCACCTCGCCCTTGGCGACGTTGACGCCGTATTCCACCAGCAGGTTGAGAATGTCCCGCAGGATGCCGATGCGGTTCTGGCAATGCACTTTGATACGCATGAAGAGGCCCGAAAAGTGGGGAGGCGCCGCGTCTTTTTGTCGCTGGGCGCAGATAGTCGTCAAGATTATGTGACAGCTTGTGGGCTTTTCCCAGCCCAAGACAACGGCCACCCTCATAAGCGTAACGAATACTTTACGAAAACCGGTAAGTTTTCCTACGTAAAGGCGTTTTAAACAGATGGAATCTGGCCGCGCACGGGTTATCAATAAGCTCATCGCAGGACATAACAAGAACGAATGCCTAGCAGGAGAGCCGTATGAAGCAGACGCAGTACGTGGCCCGCGAGCCCGATGCGCAAGGTTTTATCCACTACTCGCAGGAAGAACATGCGGTGTGGAACACCCTGATCACTCGCCAGTTGAAAGTGATCGAGGGGCGCGCCTGCCAGGAATACCTGGACGGCATAGACAAGCTCGGCCTGCCCCATGACCGCATTCCGCAACTGGGCGAAATCAACAAAGTGCTGGCCGAGACCACCGGTTGGCAGGTCGCCCGCGTGCCGGCGCTGATCCCCTTCCAGACTTTTTTCGAATTACTCGCCAACAAGCAGTTTCCTGTGGCGACGTTTATCCGCACCCGCGAAGAACTCGACTATCTGCAAGAACCGGATATTTTTCACGAGATCTTCGGCCACTGCCCATTGCTGACCAACCCTTGGTTCGCCGAATTCACCCACACCTACGGCAAGCTCGGCCTGGCGGCCACCAAGGAGCAACGCGTGTACCTGGCGCGCCTGTATTGGATGACCATCGAATTCGGCCTGGTGGACACGCCCGAAGGTCGACGCATCTACGGTGGCGGCATTCTGTCGTCGCCCAAGGAGACGGTGTACAGCCTGTCGTCCGAGCCCGAGCATCAAGTGTTCGACCCGCTGGAGGCGATGCGCACGCCGTATCGCATCGACATCCTGCAACCTTTGTACTTCGTGCTGCCAGACCTCAAGCGCCTGTTCGAAGTCGCGCAGGAGGACATCATGGGCATGGTGGAACGTGGCATGCAGCTGGGTCTGCACGCACCGAAGTTTCCACCCAAGCCCATAGCGGCTTGAACCTTACATCTTGAGGCCAGGTGAGTCTGTTCCCTGGCCGCGCGTTGCTTTAGGGTAACGCTACTGATCTTCATACCTTCGAATTCAGGACACCCTCATGACCACCTTGAACCAAGCCCACTGCGAAGCCTGCCGTGCCGATGCCCCTCAAGTCAGCGACGAAGAACTGCCGATGCTGCTCAAGCAGATCCCCGACTGGAACATCGAAGTCCGCGACGGCGTGATGCAACTGGAAAAGGTTTTCCTGTTCAAGAACTTCAAATTCGCCCTGGCCTTCACCAACGCCATGGGTGACATCTCCGAAGCCGAAGGCCATCACCCTGGCTTGCTCACTGAGTGGGGCAAGGTCACCGTGACCTGGTGGAGCCATTCCATCAAAGGCCTGCACCGCAACGACTTCATCATGGCCGCGCGCACCGACGAAGTGGCCAAGGACGCCGAGGGCCGCAAGTAATGCATTTCGATGCCATTGGCCGCGTGCCCGGCGACCCGATCCTCGGGCTGATGGACCTGTACGCCCAGGACAGCAACCCGAACAAATTCGACCTGGGCGTTGGCGTCTATAAGGATGACCAGGGCCTTACCCCGATTCCGCACTCGGTGAAGCTGGCCGAGCAGCGTCTGGTGGACACGCAAACCACCAAGACCTACATCGGCGGCCACGGCAATGCAGCGTTCGGCAAGCTGATCAGCGAGCTGGTGCTTGGCGCCGATTCGGCGCTGATCCGCGAGCGCTGCGCCGGCGCCACCCAGACACCGGGCGGCACCGGGGCCCTGCGCCTGAGCGCCGACTTTATCGCGCACAACCTGCCCGGTCGCGGCGTCTGGTTGAGCAACCCGACCTGGCCGATCCACGAAACCATCTTTGCCAAGGCCGGGATCCCGGTCAGCCATTACCCCTACGTGGGTGCGGACAATCGCCTGGACGTGGCGGCCATGCTGGCGACCCTGTCCAGGGTACCCAAGGGCGACGTGGTGCTGTTGCATGCCTGCTGCCATAACCCGACCGGTTTCGACCTGTCCCAGGACGACTGGCGCCAGGTGCTGCAGATCGTGCGCGAGCGCCAGTTGCTGCCGCTGATCGACTTTGCTTACCAAGGCTTTGGCGATGGTTTGGAGCAGGACGCCTGGGCCGTGCGGTTGTTTGCAGCCGAGCTGCCGGAAGTGCTGGTCACCAGTTCATGCTCGAAGAACTTCGGCCTGTACAGCGACCGCGTCGGCGCGTTGATCGTGTGTGCGGCGGATGCCGAAAAGCTCACGGATGTGCGCAGCCAGTTGGCCAATACGGCGCGCAACCTGTGGTCGACGCCGCCGGACCATGGTGCTGCGGTAGTGGCGACCATCCTGGGGGATACCGAGCTGAAAAAGCGCTGGAGCGACGAGGTCGAAGCCATGCGCTCACGGATCGCACACCTGCGTTCCGGCTTGGTGGAGGCGTTGGCGCCGCACGGCCTGTCGGAGCGGTTTGCGCATATCGGAGCGCAGCGTGGGATGTTTTCCTATACCGGCTTGAGTGCCGAGCAGGTGAAGCAACTGCGCGAAAAGCACAGCGTGTATATGGTGAGTTCGGGGCGGGCCAACGTGGCGGGCATTGATGCGACACGCCTGACGTTGCTGGCTCAAGCGATCGCCGACGTCTCCAACTGAAGAAACATAGTCAAACTGTGGGAGCTGGCTTGCCTGCGATAGCGGTGTGTCAGCCCCACATTTTTTGACCGTGTGAATCCCTCAACCTGCGACCATCTCTGCTTTCAGCAGTGCCTCTTTCGCCTGCGCATCCGCCAACCGATACAACTCGATGCTCCCATCCCAGTGTTCGATCAACGCCGTGCACGACTCCACCCAATCTCCGCAATTAAGGTAATCCACCTCGCCCACCTTGCGAATCTCCGCATGGTGGATATGCCCGCAGACCACGCCATGCAACTCGCGCTTGGTCACCTCGTGGGCGATAGCTTCTTCAAAATCACTGATGAAGTTCACCGCCGTCTTGACCTTGTGCTTGAGGTACGCCGACAGCGACCAATAGCCATAACCGTAGCGCGCACGCCAGTGGTTCAGCCAGCGGTTCAGCGTGAGGGTGAACTCGTAGGCCGAGTCACCGAGGAACGCCAGCCAGCGGTGGTAACGGGTGATCACGTCGAACTGATCGCCGTGGATCACCAGAAGATGCCGGCCGTCGGCAGTCACGTGGATTGCTTCGTCGACCAGCTGGATATTGCCCAGGATCAGCTTGGAATAGCGACGCAGGAATTCGTCGTGGTTGCCGGTGACGTAGATCACCTCGGTGCCGCGCTTGGCCATGGTCAGCAAGCGGCGGATCACGTTGGTGTGGGCCTGGGGCCAATACATGCCGCCGCGCAGTTTCCAGCCGTCGATGATGTCACCGACCAGGTAGACCTTGTCAGCGTGATAGCCCTTGAGGAACTGCGACAAATGTTCGGCCTGGCAATCCCGGGTGCCCAGGTGCACATCGGAAATCCACAGGGTACGAACCCGTTGCTTGCGGCTGGGCTTGGCGAACTCGGCACTGGTCATGGGCATCCCTCGACGGTGTTTTCGCGAGCTTGCGCCCTGGCGATTAATAGCCCATGACAACTGTGCGTCAGTCTGATGACAGCGCTCACGGCCCGCAAAGCGTTGTAGACTGCCAGCTCGCCGCCCAGGAGACCGCAATGGGACCCACCCTCACCCTACGCCACTACGTCGAAGCGCCCCTCGCCCACAGCCATGACCATGCGCAGTTGGTGTTCGGCCTGTCCGGGCACCTGGACCTGGAAGTGGACGGCCGTGGCAGCCAGGTGCGCGAAAGCAGCGTGATGGTGCTGCCCTTCTCGGCCCACCATGCGTGCGGCAGTCGCGATGGCAGCCGTTGCCTGGTGCTGGATGTGCCGACCGAGCACTGGGTGCTGCAATCGCTGGGCGAGCATGCCGATGCCAGTCGCCGCCTGCTCGACCAGCCCGCGCGGCTGACCCTGGACTCGCGGCAAAGCCAGCTGGTGCAATGGCTGGCACACAGCCCGGTGCATGACCCATTGATCGTGCAGCAAGGCGCGGTGCTGTTGCTGGCCAGCCTCAATCATCCGCTGGCCCCACCGCAGCCGGGCCGACGCCTGCCGTACGCAGCCTTCAATCAACATATCGAGCGACACCTTGCGCATCCGCTGCAGGTGGCTGACCTGGCGCGTATCGCTGACTTGTCAGTGGCGCGCCTGCACGCACGGTTCATGGCGGAATGCGGGCAAACACCGATGGACTACATCCGTAGCCGTCGCCTGCACATGGCCCTGGACCTGTTGCGCAAAACACCGCTGCCTATCGGTGAAATCGCCGATCGCGTCGGTTACGCCTCGCAAAGTGCCTTCGCCGCTGCAATGCTGCGGGAATTTGGCGCCTCGCCGGGTGCTTTACGGCGTAAGCCGTAGGAAGAGTCTCGCGATAAACATCGCGAGCCGGACGACAGACACCGATGCGGGCCACCCACTAGACTGCGGTTCTGTCACACCAAGACTCAAGGATCGCAATGACTCCCCGCTCAGCCCTCGGCGCCCTGCATATCGGCGCACTGATGTTTGGCCTCACCGGCGTATTCGGCAAACTGGCGGCCGCCTCCCCGGCCATCATCGTCTTTGGTCGCGCGGTGTTTGCCGTGGTGGCTCTGGCGGTCTTTGCACGGTTCGCCAGCAGCACCGCCTGGAAAACCCTGGAATTGCGCGACTGGCGCCGGCTGCTGGTCAGCGGCGTATTGTTGGCGGCGCACTGGGTGACCTTCTTTATTGCCGTGAAAGTCGCCGGCGTAGCGGTTGCGACCTTGGGCTTCACCGCATTTCCAGCTTTTACCGTGATCCTCGAGGGGCTGATTTTCCGCGAGCGCATCCGCGCCAACGAAGTGGTCCTGGTCGTGCTGGTCAGCGTCGGCCTGGTGTTGGTTACCCCGGACTTCAACCTTGCCAGCGAAGCCACCGGCGGATTGCTCTGGGGCATCGCCTCGGGGTTGCTGTTTTCCCTGTTGTCACTGAATAACCGCGCCAGCTCCGGACGTATCCCGGCGGTGCAGGCGGCGCTGTGCCAGAACGTGGTGGTCGCCGTGTGCCTGTTGCCCGTGGCGGCGCCCGGTCTGACAGAGGTGCGCGCAATCGACTGGTTGTGGATCGGTTTGCTCGGCGTGTTCTGCACCGGCCTGGCCCATAGCCTGTTTGTTGCCAGCCTCGCGGTGATCAAGGCGCGTACCGCTTCGGTGGTGTTCGCCATGGAGCCGGTCTACGGCATCACCGCGGCTTGGCTGCTGTTTGCCGAAACCCCGACCCTGCGCATGCTCTTGGGCGGTGTGTTGATCATCGTCGCGATCGTGCTGTCAGGGTTGATGGGCGGTGCCAGCCAGGCCAAGCAGCCCGCAACCACGGCCTGATCTATACTTTAAACATCCGCAACAGTCTGCAGTCGTTCAACGGATAACCGACAGCTCGACGACAGCCTGGGTGCGTTCTGAAGTTGCTGCACGCGAGTGGTCACAACTCAACGCGATGCGGGAGCTTTACCATGGAAATGCTCATCAATTTGTTAGTGCAGATCATCAGCGGGGCCGTCGGCGGCAACATTGCCGGTATGACCAAACAGAGCCTCGGGACCGGGCTCAATACACTGATCGGTGGTGTCGGCGGGCTGGTGTTGGGCCAGGTCGTCGCGGCACTCACCGGCACCTCGGGCGGTGAAGCGCTGGATGTGGCGGCGGTTGGCAGCAACATTGTCGGGGGAGGTGTCGGCGGCCTAGTGTTGACGTGGCTGATAGGTTTCATCAAACAAAAGATGGCCGCCAAATAGGACTGCGCTGCAGGGTCACCGCCTTTACAAGGCGGTGACTTTCACTGTGTGCGGTCGTTATGCCCCAGGTCCCTCTGCGGGTCGATCTGATCGCGCACGCGCTGCTTGAGTACCTTGGCCTCGGGAAAACCGCCGTCGACCTTGCGCTCCCAGATCTGCACGCCATCACAGGTGATGCGAAATGCGCCACCGGTGGCCGGTTCCAGCGCCACTTTGCCCAGGTCATCAGCAAACGTACTCAACAGTTCCTGCGCCAACCACGCGGCGCGCAGCAACCACTGACACTGGGTGCAATAGGTGATGACGATCTCGGGTTTGATCAGCGACATGATTTGAAAGGCTCCTGGCGTAACGGGCTAGGCGGATCGAGTGGCTATAATACCGGCCTTTATCGCCCAGCCTCGAGATTCATGATGCGCCGCCTGCTGTCCTGCCTGTTTCTGTGCTTGCTCCCCCTTGTCGCTGATGCCATTGAACCGCCACGCCCGAAGATCGGCCTGGTGCTGTCCGGCGGCGCCGCCCGTGGGTTGGCACATATCGGTGTGCTCAAGGCGCTGGAAGAGCAAGGCATCCAGATCGATGCGATTGCCGGTACCAGCATGGGCGCGGTGATCGGCGGGCTGTACGCCTCGGGCTACAAGATCGATGAGTTGGAAAAACTGGCGCTGAGCATCGACTGGCAACAGGCACTGTCCGACGCACCGCCGCGGGAAGACGTGCCGTTCCGGCGCAAGCAGGATGACCGGGATTTCCTGGTCAAGCAGAAACTCAGCTTTCGCGACGACGGCAGCCTGGGCCTGCCACTGGGCGTGATCCAGGGCCAAAACCTGGCGTTGCTGCTGGAAAGCATGTTCGCCCATAGCAGCAACACGCGTAACTTCGACAAGCTACCGATCCCCTTCCGCGCGGTAGCGACCGATATCACCACCGGCGAGAAAGTGGTATTCCGCAAGGGTCACCTGCCCCAAGTGATCCGCGCCAGCATGTCGATCCCGGCGGTGTTCGCGCCGGTTGAGCTGGATGGCCGACTGCTGGTGGACGGTGGCATGACCGATAACATCCCGCTGGATGTAGCACGGGAAATGGGCGTGGATATCGCCATTGTCGTCGACATCGGCACCCCGCTGCGCTCGCGCAAGCAACTGGCGACGGTGGTGGACGTGCTCAACCAGTCGATCACCCTGATGACCCGGCGCAACTCCGAAGAACAACTCAAGGACCTGCACCCCAAGGACGTGCTGATACAGCCGCCCCTCGCCGCCTATGGCGTGACCGACTTCGGCCGCGCCAAGGACATGATCGACGCCGGCTATCGCGCCACCCGCGTCCTCGATGCCCGGCTGGCCCACCTGCGCCCCGCCGAGCCGATCGACCCACAACTGGTGGCCGCCCGCACACCCGGCGAACGCACGCCGGTAATCACTGCCATCAACGTGGAGAACGACTCGAAAGTCAGCGACGACGTGATCCGCTACTACATCCGCCAACCCTTGGGCGAGCCGCTCAACCTAGGGCGCCTGCAAACCGACATGGGCACCTTGTACGGCCTGGATTACTTCGAGCAGGTGCAATACCGCGTGGTGAAAAAGGGCCAGGACAACACCCTGGTGATCAGCGCGCGCGGCAAACGCAGCGGCACCGACTACCTGCGCCTGGGCTTGAACCTGTCGGATGACATGCGCGGCGACAGCGCGTTCAACCTCGGCGCCAGCTACCGCATGAACGGCATCAACCGCCTCGGCGCCGAATGGCTGACGCGGGTGCAGATTGGGGATCGACAAGAGCTGTACAGTGAGTTCTACCAGCCGATGGACACGGGTTCGCGTTACTTTGTCGCGCCGTACATCAGCGCCCAGGCCCAGAACGTCGAGCTGATCCTGGACAACGACCCCATCTCCGAATATCGCCTGGAACGCTACGGTTTCGGCTTGAACGTCGGACGGCAGATCGGCAACAGCGGCGAGATCCGCTTCGGCGTCGGCGAAGCCTGGGGCAAGGCAGATGTGCGCATCGGCGACCGGGATCTGCCCAGCGTGAGTTTCAGCGAAGGCTTCTATGAACTGAAGTACTCCTTCGACTCCCTGGACAACGTGTACTTCCCCCATACCGGCGAAGACATCGGCCTGGCCTACCGCGAATTCGAACCGGGACTGGGCTCGGACCAGCGTTACCGCCAGTGGGAGTTCAAGCTCGACAAGGCCATGAGCCACGGCCCGGACACCCTGGTGCTGGGCGGGCGTTACGGGCGCACCCTGGATGATTCGGACGTGGTGATTTCCAGCTTCCTGCTGGGTGGTGCGCGGCAGCTGTCGGGCTTCCGCCAGGATGCAATCTCGGGGCAGAACATCAGCCTGATGCGCGCGGTGTACTACCGTAGGCTCACACCGCGTTCGTACCTGCCGCTGGATTTCCCGCTGTACCTGGGCGCGTCACTGGAACGCGGCCGCGCGTGGAACAATGACAATGAATTCGACAGTGGGTATATCAACGCGGCGAGTATTTTCCTGGGGTTTGATACACCGTTGGGGCCGCTGAACTTCAGCTATGGGTTCAATGATGATAATCAGAAGGCGGTATACCTGAACCTGGGGCAGACGTTCTAAAGCTGCCACAGCACGAATGTCTGGGCTTTTTGTGGCGAGGGAGCTTGCTCCCGCTGGGGCGCGAAGCGGCCCTGAAAAGATTAACGCGTTTTTTCAGATAGACCGGGGCTGCCATAGGGCTGCTGCGCAGCCCAGCGGGAGCAAGCTCCCTCGCCACAACAAGCCCCATTATCAATCCGCGGTATCAGGACTTTTCCAGATTCGACAGGATGTGTGCATGCACACGCATGCACACGCTCAAGTCGGCTTCGTCCACGCCTACAAACAGCTCATGGCGCAGGGCGGTGGCGATGGTTTCGATCTGTTCGATCAAGGGGCGGGCGGTGTCACACAGCAAAATGCGCTTGGCACGACGGTCTTCCACCACGGCCTGGCGTTGCACCAAGCCCTGGCCTTCCAGGCTGTCCAGCAGGCGGGCCAATGTCGGCCCTTCTACACCCACACTCTGCGCCAACTCACGCTGGGTGGGGGCCTCTTCAAAACGGGCCAGGTGCAGCAGCACCAGCCAGCGCGCCTGTGACAGGCCAAGCCCAGCCAGACGGCGATCCAGCTCGGCGCGCCAACCACGGGACATTTGCGCCAATTGCATGCCAAATCGGTGTTGATCGGTTAACGGCATAAAAAACTCATGTTTTAGACTGAAAATAAAGTGTGGCTAATTATTAGTCAGCTAAGCATGAGCTTTGCCCGTAGGCAAGAGTTGCTATGTACTGATTCGTTACATTGTCGTAATTGGCGCACTAAATTTCGAATTCAGACTGCAAAGCCGCCCGTACGCAGTACAAAACACCTTCAGGAACGCGCCCGGTGAACAGCGGGGCAATCTCAGCCACAGGTGGCAATTCGCCCTCTCCGTCCAGGAATGCATCCTGGATTTCGCCGAGCAGATCCTCGGGTAAATCAAGGGCTTGCTCCAACGATAACTGCTGCTTGCCGATGGATTCAGCGAGCAAGGTGTAGACGTTCTTTTCAGAGCATTGCAACTGGCCGGCGATCTGGATCGGAGTCATGCCGGCGCGTGCCAGGCTGATCAGTTCGTGGCGGATATCGGCGACTTCCTTGGGCGCTTCGGCCTGGCCGCCGAGTACCTCAAGGAAGGCCTGGCCGTAACGCTCCAGCTTGCGCGCGCCCACACCACTGACCCGCGCCATCTCGGCCATGCTGGTGGGTTGCTCGCGCAGCATCTCCAGCAGGGTGGAGTCGGGGAAAATAACGTACGGCGGCACGCTGTGTTCCTGCGCCAGTTTGCGGCGCAGGGTGCGCAAGGCTTCCCACTGCTCGCGTTCTTCGCCACGTACAAGCTGGCTGGCCTGGCTGGTGCTGGTCTTGGCGGTGGTCTGCGGCTTGAGGTCACGGCGCAGCTCCAGACTGACTTCGCCCTTGAGCAACGGCCGGCAGCTGTCATTCAGGCGCAGGCCGCCATAGCCTTCGATGTCGATGTCCACCAGGCCGCGCGCCACCATCTGCCGGAACAGCGAGCGCCACTCGCCTTCGGCGCGGGCCTTGCCGACACCATAGACCGAGAGCTTTTCATGGCCGAAGCTGCGCACCTTCTCGTTGTCCTTGCCCAGCAACACATCCACCAAGTGACCGACGCCATAACGCTGGCCGGTGCGATAGATGGCGGACAAACCCTGGCGCGCCGGCTCAGTGGCGTCCCAGGTCTGCACGCCGTCGACGCAGTTGTCGCAATGGCCGCACGGCTCGGGCATGTCTTCATCGAAATAGGCCAGCAAGGTCTGGCGACGGCAGCGGGTCTCTTCACACAGCGAGAGCATGGCGTCGAGTTTGTGCTGTTCCAGGCGCTTGTGGCGCTCGTCGCCCTCGGAGTTCTGCAGCATCTGCTTGAGCATCACCACGTCTTGCAGGCCGTAGACCATCCACGCATCCGCCGGCAAACCGTCACGGCCGGCGCGCCCTGTTTCCTGGTAGTAGGCCTCGAGGGATTTGGGCAGGTCCATGTGCGCAACGAAGCGCACGTTGGATTTGTCGATGCCCATGCCGAACGCGATTGTAGCCACCATGATCAGGCCTTCCTCGTTGAGGAAGCGCTTCTGGTGAGCTGACCGTGTTTCGTTGGGCAGGCCGGCGTGATACGGCAGCGCCGGGTAGCCTTGTTCACAGAGAAACGCGGCCACCTCATCGACCTTCTTGCGCGACAGGCAATAGACGATGCCCGCATCGCTGCGCCGCTCGGAAAGGAACGCCAGCAGCTGTTTGCGCGGCTGCTCCTTGGGCACGATGCGGTAGAAAATGTTCGGACGGTCAAAGCTCGACAGGAAGCGCTCGGCGTTCTGCAGGTGCAGGCGCTCGACGATTTCTTCGCGGGTGCGCTTGTCGGCCGTGGCGGTCAGGGCAATGCGCGGCACATCGGGAAACAGCTCTGCCAATTGGCCGAGCTGCAAATACTCGCGACGGAAGTCATGACCCCATTGGGAGACGCAGTGGGCTTCGTCGATGGCAAACAGGGCGATTTCCAGGCTTTGCAAAAAAGCCAGCATGCGCGGCTGCACCAGACGCTCGGGGGCCAGGTACAGCATCTTCACTTCACCGCGCTTGATCCGTGCCGCCAGGTCGCGCTGCTGCTCGGCACTGAGGGTGGAGTTCAACGACGCGGCGGCGACGCCGAGTTCTTCAAGGGTGGCCACCTGGTCGTCCATCAGGGCGATCAGCGGCGACACCACCACGGCCAGGCCATTGCGCAACAGCGCCGGCACCTGGAAGCACAACGATTTACCACCGCCAGTAGGCATCAGGACCAGTGCGTCACCGCCATTGGCCACGCGCTCAATGATCGCACCCTGGCGGCCACGAAAACTGTCGTAGCCGAAGATGTCCTTGAGGACGCGTTGTGCCTGCTCGAGCATGTAAAACTCCAAAATAGTGCCGAAATCCCTCTGTACAGGCTGGCCGAAAAAAACCGCTTTCACGGGAAATAATCCGTAAGCGAAGTTTTCGCGCACTGGCGCTTGGCCTGCAAGGGCATCACAAAACGCGGCAGTATACCCGAGCGCTACCCGGCAAAGGGCGCCACTGACGAACAGCGAGCGCTATCTAAAACCTGGCAAATATGCAGTGCGGCTGGCCTGGGCGCTCAAGAAAGCCTAGAATTCAGCATCGTTTATTCCCAAGGTAGTCCTTCAATGTCCTTCGCTGAGCAACTAACCCGCCTGCAAGCCTTCCTCGACGCCGATGAGCTGCATGACGAGGCGCTGGACTACGTGGCCGCCCACGGCTACCTGACCGCCCTGTCGATCTGCTCCGACGTCGTCCCCGACCGTGAATGGATCGATGCACTGTTCGCCGAAGAGCCGCACTACACCGACGCGGCCCAACGCGAAGAAATCGAATCCACCCTGCTGGCCCTCAAGGCCCACATCGGTCGCCAACTGGCTTCCGACGAAGAGTTCGAGCTGCCGTGCGAACTGGACCTGGGCGAAGAGCCGGATGACTCCGACCTGCGCGGCTGGTGCATCGGCTTCATGGAAGGCGTTTTCCTGCGCGAAGCCGCGTGGTTCGAAACCGCCGAGGAAGAAGTCAGCGAAATGCTGCTGCCGATCATGGTCGGTTCCGGCCTGTTCGACGACCAGCCTGAATTCGCCGACATCGCCGCCGACGCCAACCTGATGGACGACATGATCGTTCAGATCCCGGAAGCCCTGACCGCGCTGTACCTGCTGTGCAACGCACCTGACGAAAAACCGGCGATCCTCAAACCACGTCACCACTGAGTCGCTTGCCCGTGACACCCATGGGCAATCGTCCTCTGCTCCTGCGCTACCTGTTGCTGGCCATCGGCTGGCTCAGTGTGGCGTTGGGGGTGATCGGGATTTTCCTGCCGGTATTGCCGACGACCCCCTTCCTGCTGCTCGCTGCCGCCTGCTTCGCCCGAAGCTCCCCACGTTTCTACCATTGGCTGGTGCAACACCCGCGCCTGGGGCCGTGGATCCGTGATTACCTGGATGGCAATGGCATCCCCCTCAAAGCCAAGGTCTACGCCATCGGCTTGATGTGGCTGAGCATCGGCGTGTCCTGTTACCTGGTGCCACTGCCGTGGGCGCGGGGTTTCATGCTGACCAGCGCGGTGCTGGTGACTATTTACATTCTGCGCCAGAAAACCCTGCCACCCCGCTAGGCCGCGACATCACGTCGCGCTCAGACCTTGGTCGACACTGACTAACCTCAAGCATTCTGCGAGACTGTCCAACCGGGCCTGGAATGCCCGGGTGTTCTTATGCGCGGAGTTACCATGACGTTGTCCAGCGGGCTGATCGCCGCCGTTGCCCTGGCCTATATGGCCATTATGTTTGCCATCGCCTTCTACGGTGATCGCCGCCGTGCGCCGCTGCCGCCGCGTATGCGTGCCTGGGTGTACAGCCTGTCGCTGGCCGTTTATTGCACCAGTTGGACATTCTTCGGCGCCGTAGGCCAGGCTGCCGAACAGTTGTGGGCGTTTTTACCGATCTACCTGGGACCGGTGTTGTTGCTGGTGTTGGCACCTTGGGTGCTGCAGAAGATGATCCTGATCAGCAAGCAGGAAAACATCACCTCCATCGCCGACTTTATTGCGGCACGCTACGGCAAATCCCAATCCCTGGCCGTGGTGGTTGCACTGATCTGCCTGGTCGGCGTGCTGCCTTATATCGCGCTGCAACTCAAAGGCATCGTGCTGGGCGTCAATCTGCTGATCGGCGCTGGCGCCGACACCACCGGCACCCGCGCCCAGGACACGGCGCTGATTGTGTCGCTGGTGCTGGCGCTGTTCACGATTGTGTTTGGTACGCGCAACCTCGATGCCACGGAACACCACCGGGGCATGGTGCTGGCAATTGCGTTTGAATCTCTGGTCAAACTGCTCGCGTTTCTCGCGGTCGGCGCGTTTGTGACCTACGGGCTGTACGACGGTTTCGGCGATCTGTTCAGCCAGGCCATGCTCGCGCCACGGCTGGAGGAATACTGGAAAGAGACCGTCAACTGGCCCTCCATGGTGGTGCAGACCGGCGTGGCCATGATGGCGATCATCTGCCTGCCCCGGCAGTTCCATGTCACGGTGGTGGAAAACATCGATCCCCAGGACCTGCGCCTGGCCAAGTGGGTGTTTCCCGCCTATCTGATTCTTGCCGCACTGTTTGTAGTACCTATCGCCCTGGGCGGCAAGATGATGCTGCCCAGCTCGGTACTGCCGGACTCCTACGTCATCAGCCTGCCCATGGCCGAAGCCCATCCGGCACTGGCCGTGCTGGCCTTCATCGGCGGCGCGTCGGCTGCGACCGGCATGGTCATCGTGGCGAGCATCGCCCTGTCGACCATGGTCTCCAACGACATGCTGCTGCCCTGGCTGCTGCGTCGCTCCAGTGCCGAGCGGCCGTTCGAAGTGTTCCGCCACTGGATGCTCTCGGTACGCCGCGTAAGCATCGTGATCATTCTGTTGCTGGCCTACGTCAGCTATCGCCTATTAGGCTCCACCGCGAGCCTGGCGACCATCGGCCAGATCGCCTTTGCTGCCGTGACGCAACTGGCTCCCGCCATGCTCGGTGCGTTGTATTGGAAACAAGCCAACCGACGCGGGGTATTTGCCGGGCTGGCAGCCGGTACTTTCCTGTGGTTCTACACCTTGGTCCTACCGGTGACGGCGAAAAGCCTGGGCTGGTCCCTCAGCCTTTTCCCAGGGCTGACATGGATGCATTCCCACCCGCTAGGCCTGTCTGTCACCTCATTGACCTTGGGTACCGTGTTTTCCCTGGCCGGCAACTTCACGCTGTTTGTGTGGGTGTCGATGCTGTCGCGCACGCGCGTGTCCGAACACTGGCAAGCCGGGCGTTTCATCGGCCAGGAAATCAGCCAACGTGCCAGCGCCCGTTCGATGTTGTCGGTGCAGATCAGCGACTTGCTCAGCCTGGCGGCGCGCTTTGTCGGTGAAGAACGCGCCCAGCAGAGCTTTATCCGTTTCGCCTATCGCCAGGGCAAAGGCTTCAACCCCAACCAGAATGCCGACAACGATTGGATTGCCCACACCGAGCGATTATTGGCCGGCGTACTGGGCGCCTCGTCGACACGTGCAGTGGTAAAAGCCGCCATCGAAGGTCGGGAAATGCAGTTGGAGGACGTAGTCCGCATCGCTGACGAAGCGTCGGAGGTGCTGCAATTCAACCGCGCATTGCTGCAAGGGGCCATCGAGAACATCACCCAGGGCATCAGCGTGGTCGACCAGTCCCTCAAGCTGGTGGCCTGGAACCGGCGTTATCTGGAGCTGTTCAATTACCCGGACGGGCTGATCAGCGTTGGCCGACCGATTGCCGACATCATCCGCTACAACGCCGAACGCGGGCTGTGCGGGCCGGGCGAGGCCGAAGTGCACGTGGCGCGACGCCTGCACTGGATGCGCCAAGGCCGTGCACACACGTCCGAACGTTTATTCCCCAATGGGCGGGTGATCGAGCTGATCGGCAACCCGATGCCGGGCGGCGGTTTTGTCATGAGCTTCACTGACATTACCGCGTTCCGCGAAGCCGAGCAGGCACTCACCGAGGCCAACGAAGGCCTGGAACAACGGGTGACCGAGCGCACCCATGAACTGTCCCAACTCAATGTGGCACTCACCGACGCCAAGGGCGTGGCCGAGTCCGCCAGCCAGTCGAAGACCCGCTTCCTGGCGGCGGTCAGCCATGACTTGATGCAACCTTTGAATGCTGCGCGCCTGTTTTCCGCCGCCCTCTCCCACCAGAACGACGGCCTCTCCACCGAAGCCCGGCAATTGGTGCAGCACCTGGACAGCTCCTTGCGCTCCGCCGAAGACCTGATCAGCGACCTGCTGGATATCTCGCGCCTGGAAAACGGCAAGATCAATCCGCAGCGCCAGCCCTTTGCACTCAACGAACTGTTCGACACCTTAGGCGCAGAGTTCAAGGCGCTGGCCAACGAGCAAGGTTTGCGTTTCCGCCTGCGCGGCAGTCGCTTGCGCGTCGACAGCGATATCAAATTGCTGCGGCGCATCCTGCAGAATTTTCTCACCAACGCATTCCGTTATGCCGACGGCCCGGTGCTGCTCGGCGTACGCCGACGCAAGGGCGAGCTGTGCCTGGAAGTGTGGGACCGTGGCCCCGGCATCCCGCTGGATAAACAGAAGGTGATCTTCGAAGAGTTCAAACGCCTGGACAGCCACCAGACCCGCGCGGAGAAAGGCTTGGGACTGGGCCTGGCAATCGCCGATGGCTTGTGCCGCGTACTCGGCCATCGGTTGAGCGTACGCTCGTGGCCAGGCAAAGGCAGCGTATTCAGCGTGCGCGTGCCGTTGGCGCGCAATCAAGTCAGCGCGTCGATCAAGACACCCCAGGAAACCGGGCTACCGTTGAGCGGCGCACAGGTGCTGTGTGTGGATAACGAAGAGAGCATCCTGATCGGCATGCGCAGCCTGTTGACCCGCTGGGGCTGCGAGGTGTGGACCGCCACCGACCAGGCGCAATGCGCGGCGTTGCTCGCCGACGGCGTGCGTCCGCAGTTGGCCCTGGTGGATTACCACTTGGACCATGGCGAAACCGGAACTGAGCTGATGGGGTGGCTGCGCGCACAATTGGCCGAGCCGATTCCCGGTGTGGTGATCAGCGCCGACGGCCGCCCGGAGATGGTGGCCGAAGTGCATGCGGCGGGGTTGGATTACCTGGCCAAGCCGGTGAAGCCAGCGGCGTTGCGGGCATTGTTAAGCCGACATCTTCCCTTGTAACTCAGTTACTCGGGTAGGTGCGCGACACCGTCTGAATCCGTCATCGCCCGCTCGAGCAAATCCGCCGGCAGGCTTTTACTCGCCCGCGCCCCCAGCAACCTCAATTGCTCGGTGCGGCTGACCAGATTTCCGCGTCCATCTGTCAGCTTGTTTCGCGCCGCACTGTAAGCCTTATCCAACTGCTGCAAACGGTTACCCACTTCATCCAGGTCCTGGATAAACAGCACAAACTTGTCGTACAGCCAACCGGCGCGCTCGGCGATTTCCCGGGCGTTCTGGCTCTGGCGTTCCTGTTTCCACAGGCTGTCGATCACACGCAGGGTCGCGAGCAAGGTGGTTGGGCTGACAATCACGATATGACGGTCGAACGCTTCCTGGAACAGGTTGGGCTCAGCCTGCAACGCAGCGGAAAATGCCGCTTCGATCGGCACGAACAGCAACACGAAATCCAGGCTGTGCAGGCCTTCCAGGCGTTTGTAATCCTTGCCGGCCAAGCCTTTGACGTGGTTTCGCAGCGACAGTACGTGCTGCTTCAGGGCCGCCTGGCCGATCACTTCATCGTCTGCTGCCACATACTGTTGATAAGCGGTGAGGCTGACCTTGGAGTCCACCACCACCTGCTTGTCGCCGGGCAACATGATCAGCACGTCGGGCTGGAAACGCTCGCCGTCCGGGCCCTTGAGACTGACTTGGGTCTGGTACTCACGGCCCTTCTCCAGCCCGGCGTGCTCCAGCACCCGCTCAAGGATCAGCTCACCCCAGTTGCCCTGGGTTTTCTGGCCCTTGAGCGCGCGGGTCAGATTGGTGGCTTCGTCCGACAGACGCAGGTTCAACTGCTGTAGGCGCTCCAGCTCCTTAGCCAGAGAAAAACGCTCACGTGCCTCGTTCTGGTAGCTTTCTTCCACGCGCTTTTCGAAGGACTGGATGCGCTCCTTCAGCGGGTCGAGCAATTGACCCAGGCGCTCCTGGCTGGTTTCGGCGAAGCGCTGTTCACGCTCGTCGAAGATCTTGCCGGCCAACTCGGCGAACTGCGCACGCAGCTCATCACGCGAGCCTTGCAGGTCGGTAAGGCGTTGTTGATGACTGTCCTGTTGTTCACGCAGTTCGGCGCGCAGAGCGGCCGACAAGGCATCGAGGCGGCGTAGCTCGACTTCCTTGGCGCTGCGGTCGAGGTTCCAGGCGTGGGCGGCGTCGCGGGCATTGTCGCGGTCGATCTGCAGCAACTCGACTTCGCGACGCACAGCGGCCAAGTCAGCCTGCTTGGCGGCGTTGGCCTGGCTCAAGTCGCTGATCTCGTCGCGGCTGGCATCCAGCTGAGCGGCCAGACCTTCCTGGGCCAGCTGTGCAGTGGCCAGGCGCTCCTCGAGCAGTTCCCAGCCGGTCATGCGTGCGCTCAGGCGTCGCTGGAGCTGCCAGCACACGGCCAATAACGGCACGGCAGCGCCAGCCAGGCCCAAGGCAATACTGGTCCAGTCAAAAACCATAGACATGTCTGCCATCACCGAAAAAAACCAAGGTTAGCGGAGCACAAGGCCTGAGGACAGCTCAGTCTTCGACCTGGCCCAGTTCGCGCTGGGCGCGGCGGTCACCGGCGCGGGCGGCCAGGCGTAGCAGGTCGTGGCCGATGCGGCGGTCGCGGGCATTCCCGCATTCGCGGCACATCAGTTGGCCCAGGCGGCTTTGCGCGGCAACCACACCCTCACGGGCCGGCTGCTTGAGCAAACGCCCGGCGAAGTGCTTGACGTTGGTGTTGTGACCCAGGCGCGGACTGTCGAGCAACCACAAGGCAACTTTCAACGAGAAGCGCTTGGGGGCGGTAACAGTTTGAGGGGTGTCGGTAACAGAAGGTGATACTGAGCGAAACTTCATAAAGCACTGTGGGACAGAACGGAAGGCGCGCCACTCTACTCTTTTTTTCGTACAGGTAAAGCTGAAAAAACTCGGCACGCCCGTTCTAGAGCAAGCGCTCGGGACAATCCACAGAAGCTGTGGATAACTCAGTGGACAACCCCCCTTTAACTCGCGCAAAGCCCCATGGAATGGGGGCCGCAGTCAAACTGACGATTTTTTCACCAATAAAAAAAAGCCAGATTTTTCATTGACTTAAATTTCCATTACAGGCAAATGGCAGCCTCGCAGTGCAGTTGACAGCGCGGTTACACACGACGCAACTAATGTGCACAAGTACCCATCCGATGGTTATATCCCCGGCTTTTTTGAAGCGACTCGCTGCAAAAATGTTACCGCGAGGGCAAAGCGGGGACTTTTCAAATCTTTCCCGGCTCGCCACACTCCCCCACCTACATCGCAACGGTGGGTGGGTTGATGAAAGGGATTCTGTTATTCGCCGTGTTGCTGCTGGCCATCTGCGCCGTTTCCTTGGGGATCAATGCCGCACTGCCGTCACCGGATGGGGCGCTGTTCGCCATCGCGATCCTGCTGTCGGCGGCGTTCACGGCCGTGAGCCTGTGCATCGAACTGGGTGAAGGCCGGATAAACGACATGGGCGACGTGATGAAGGTGGTAGAAACCGGTCAATCCCTACGCCTGACGCTTGCCGCCTACGGGCTGGGCTGCTCCCTGGCGGCAGCGACCACCGTACTGGTCTATCGCGGCCTGTTGGGCGGCTGATGAAAGTTTTTTTGGCTAACACACTTCCCTTACCTGTTTCAATCCGTTACTATCCGCGGCGTTAGTACCAAGCTGAAAGTCAATTCTGGTCGAACGACTCCCCTGTCCAACACGGGATCGACCACCTCGATGGTTTCCAGGTATCACTTGCGACGACACGGCCTTTGAACAAGCAAAGGGTGCCGCGAAGTTTCCATACTCTGACCGAACCAACCTGCAAATTGATCAGGATCTTCACCCCGGGCCCAGAACCTTTGCCCCTGTTGTGTTGCCTGCCCTCCTAAGTACCTACCTGCCAGCCCAAGCGCGCCTAACTTATCAGCGCTTCAAACTGGCTGCTTTGTTCCAGTCGGTTTCTTCGTTCGATCAATAGTGGTCAACGTCGCTGGAACGTTTTAATACGGCACGGTTCTTATCCGTGTCATTTGTAGGAACACCAATAATATGAACGCTCAAATCCATACTCAGGATGCCATTCGCACCCTCACCAACGCTTTTGCTCCAATGAACTGCCTGATAATGGCCGCTCGCAAAGGCTGCTTCAGCTTCACCCTGGTCAACGAACACGGCATCGCTCGTCACAGCGAACGCCTGTACCCCGATCAATACTCCAGCGCAGAACCGCTGCAGGCCGTGATCGAGCGTACCCGTCAGGCGCTGACTGCCTGATCGACCCGAGTCGCTGAAACACAAAAACCCTGTTTGAAAAGCAGGGTTTTTTATTGCCCGGAATTTGCTTATTGAGCTTTTGCACTAAGTTCGAATAGATATAAACGTTATAACTAAATGAAGAAGATGTTTTAAAAACAGTCCTTTACATCACAAATATGACACTACACTTCAACTCAAGCGGCATGATCCGCTTCCGGCGAGCCTGAGATCCGATCCACTGCTGCCAAGCCCCCACCTTCTCAGGCTTCGTCGACCACTTTCACGGATTGAGGCGTGTATGGGTATCGCTGCCAGCGAATTGTGTCGTTATGTGATCCGGCCGACCTTGATGTACCTCGGCCGCCATAACCCGACGGCCGAGTCCCTGCTGCTGGGCATTGCCGCCAGCCAGTCGGAACTCGGTTCCGCGCTGCACGACCGCCGTGGGCATGGCCTGTACAGCATCACCGAACCGCGCCACCGCGCCTTGTGGGATAACTACCTGGCGCTGGACCCCGAGCGCGCCAGCCTGGTACGCGGGCTTGCGAGCCAGCACGCGTTCCTCAGCGCCCCGCAATTGGAGCTCACCGTCAACCTGCGTTACGCCACCGCCATTGCCTGGTTGTTGGTCGAACAACACACCCCCGCACTGCCTCCGCCCGGTGACGTACTGGCCATGGCGCGTATCTGGAAAGAAATTTTTCATCCACAAGGAAGGCTGCGCGATTTCACTCAAGCCTGGCAAACCTGTGTTTCACCCATGAATCAGGTGGTTTGCTGACCGGGCAATTTGCAAGATTCGCCAAAAACCCTGGAATTTGGTCGGATTGTCCTACAAAACCGCTCTATCTCCTACATTACAGCCTATAGCGCGATCTTAAAATTATTGTTACTTTCCGCAGCGGTGATCACCACGGAGTTCTAATAATGAAAAAAGTAATGCTCAAGACCACACTTAGCCTCGCCGTTGCCATGGCATCCTCCCACCTGTTCGCAAGCGGTTTCGCACTGAACGAACAGAGCGTCAGCGGGATGGGTACGGGTTTCGCAGGTCGCTCTTCTTCTGCCGATGATGCAAGCACTGTTTACGGTAACCCTGCCGGTATGTCTCGCCTGAATGGCCAGCAAATCACCGGTGGTGTCGCTGCGATTGATGCTTCGACCGATATCAAAGATGCAAGCGGCCGCCCAAGCGGCTCCAACAAAGGTGACATGGTTCCGTTCACCGCGGTGCCATTTGGTTTCTACACCAACAAACTCAATGACCAGTGGGCTATCGGCTTCGGCGTTTATGCTCCGTTCGGCCTGGTGACCGACTACGAAAGCGGCTTCCAGGGCCGTGGGTTCGGCAGCAAGAGCGAAGTGAAGGTCATGACCTTCCAGCCAACTGTCAGCTATGCGTTCAACGATCGAGTATCCATTGGCTTTGGTCCGACGATCAACCGTATTTCCGGTGTGCTCGAGTCGGATAAAACACTGGTGATTGGTGCCCCGTTCGGTGACACCAACGTCAAGATCAAGGGTGACGACACTGCGCTCGGCTTCAACTTCGGCGTATTGGTCCAAGCGACCGACACCACCCGCGTCGGCCCTGACCTACCACTCGAAGGTCAAGTACAAGCTGGAAGGTCACACCACCGTCAGCGGCCCGGCCCAAACTCAAACGGCCCTGCGTAACAACCGTTACGATGCCTCCTTGAAAATCGACACCCCAGAATCCTATGACCTGTCGGTGACGCAAGACCTGACTGACGCATGGAAACTGTACGGCGGTGCGACCTGGACACGCTGGAGCCGCCTGAAAGAAATCACCGTCAAAAACGAAGGCGTGACTGCCGTAAACGGTGGTGGCTTGGCCCCAAGCCGAATCAGCAACATCACCGAAGAGCAAAACTGGCATGACACCTGGGCTTACGCCGTGGGTACTTCGTACCAGTTGACCAAGCAGGTAGTGCTGCGTACCGGCCTGACCTTCGACCAGTCGCCAACCAACAACAAAGATCGCTCGCCACGTATTCCTACCGGCGACCGTACGATCTTCAGCGTGGGTCTTGGCTACAAAGTGATGGATAACATGACCGTCGACCTGGCTTACTCCTACCTCAAGGAAGAAGACGTCAAGGTCAACAACACCTCCCTTCCGTCGAACTACCAAGCCAAATACCAAAACAGCGCCAACGGTTTCGGCCTGGGCATGACTTACACCTTCTGATCCAGACCGGTGTAAAAAAGCCCCGCTCTCCTGCAAAGGAGGCGGGGCTTTTTAATGGCTGGCGATCAAGGCTTGGACGCTATCGCCTCCTCCACTGCCTTGATCATGTCCGGACTGTCCGGCTTGGTAAGGCTGGAAAAATTGGCAATCACCTTGCCCTGCCGATCCACCACGTACTTGTAGAAATTCCACTTCGGCGGTGCGTCGGTCTGCTGCGCCAATACCTTGAACAGGTGCACCGCATCCGGTCCCTTGACCTTCTGTGGCTCGGTCATGGTGAAGGTCACGCCGTAATTCACGTAGCAGACCTTGGCGGTTTCTTCGCCGGTCTTGGCTTCCTGCTTGAAGTCATCTGACGGCACGCCGATCACTTCCAGCCCTTCGCCCTTGTAACGCTGGTACAAGGCTTCGAGGCTTTTGAATTGTGGAGCGAACCCGCAAAAGCTGGCGGTGTTGACGATGACCAAGGGCTTGCCGGCGAAGCGCTGGCAAAGGTCGATGGATTCCTTGGCGCGCAGCTTGGGCAATTGGCCGTCCAACAGCGGCGGGCAACTGGCAGCCATGGCGGCACTGCCAATGGCCATCAGGACGGGTACAGCGAGCCAGCGCATCTGCATGTGGTGTGTCCTTGAAAGTATTCAGACCACGAACTTAACAGATCGACATGCCCAGTTGCATCAATGCCAGCCCGCCGTTTTGCCAGCCCCACCAGGCCAGCAACATCAAAACCAACACTGCAGCGAATATCACACCGCGTACCGCTATGCTCATGCCGCCTCCATCTGCGCCTGCAATCGCGCCACTGGCCGCTCGCGTACCGGCCAATTCAGGGCCGCGGCGAGCAGACTCAACAGGATCGCCACCTGCCAGATCAAATCGTAGTTGCCAGTTCGATCATAGACCACCCCGCCCAACCAGCCGCCCAGGAACGAACCGAGCTGGTGGAACAGGAACACGATCCCACCGAGCATGGAGAGGTTTCGCACACCAAACAACGTAGCGACGGTACCGTTGGTCAGCGGCACGGTGGACAGCCACAGGAAGCCCATCGCCATGCCGAACAGGTAGGCCGTGACCTCGGTGACCGGCGCCCACAGGAACAGCACGATCACCACCGCACGCAGCAGGTACAAACCAGTCAACAAGCGCGGCTTGGACATGCGCCCACCGAGCCAACCGGCGGTGTAGGTGCCGAAGATGTTGAATAGCCCAATCAACGCCAGCACCGTTGTACCGACGGTGGCCGGCAAGTGCTGGTCCACCAGGTAGGCTGGCAAATGCACGCCGATAAACACCACCTGGAAACCGCAGACAAAAAAGCCGAAGGCCAACAGCCAGAAACCGGAATGGGAACAGGCTTCCTTCAAGGCTTCGCGCAAGGTTTGCTGACCGGCCAGCACCGGCAATGGACGATCCTTGAGCATGGCGACCAGCGGCAGAATCAGTGCCACCATCAGCCCCAGCGCCAGCAGTGCTGCGGACCAGCCCAACCAACTGATCAAACCCAGGGTGCCCGGCACCATGGCGAACTGGCCGAACGAACCTGCAGCACTCGCGATGCCCATGGCCATGCTGCGTTTTTCCGGCGCCACGGCCCGGCCGACCACGCCGAGAATCACCGAGAACGACGTGCCGGACAGGCCGATACCAATCAGCAGGCCCGCACTGAGGGACAGCGACCACGCCGAATCGGACATACCCATCAACACCAGGCCCGCCGCGTAAAGGACGCCGCCGACAAACACCGCTTTAGTCGCACCAAAACGGTCGGCCAGGGCGCCGGTGAACGGCTGCGCCAGGCCCCAGATCAGATTCTGCAAGGCGATGGCAAAGGCGAAGGTCTCACGGCCCCAGCCGAATTCGCTGCTCATCGGCGCCAGGAACAGGCCAAAACCGTGCCGCACGCCCAACGACAACGCCAGGATCAGCGCACTCCCTACAAGAATCCAGCCACTGGTGCGCCACATCGAGGTCATTTCTTATTCTCCGCTCGCGGGTATATACCCGCTTGTATTCGAACCAACCCGCGCTCAGGCGAGTTCGTCCAGCAAGGCCAACAAGGTTTCGCGTTTTTCCGCGCCGAGTTGATCGATCAATTTCTGCTGCGCCGCTTCCCAGGCGGGTAATGCCGCGGCCAGTCGTGCTTCACCGTCCTCGGTCAACATCACCAGACGGTTGCGCAGGTCATCGCCTTCTACCAACCGCACCAGGCCCTCGCCTTCCAGCACCCGCAGGTTACGCCCCAACGTGCTGCGATCCAGGCCCATGGCTTCCGCCAGGCTGGAAATGCTCGGCTGATCGAGGCGCTGCAAGTTACACAGCAAAGAATACTGGGCGACATTGATCCCGAAGCCATCAAGAGCGCCGTCGTAATGCCTGCTGACGCCACGGGCGGCACGTCGCAGGTTGGTACACAAACATTGGGAGGCAAGCATGGAAGGTGTATATACCCGCGATTGAGGGAATGCAAGAAAGTGTTACAGCGCCAGGCCAACCAGAACCGCGACTTCCAGCAGCTCCAGCAAGGCGCCTGCGGTATCACCCGTGGTGCCGCCCAGGCGGTTGACCATCAAATGGCGCAGCCCGATAAAGCAGATCGCAGCGAGCAATACAGCCATCCCACCGCTGAAGCCGCCGATAAGAATGCAGGCCAAACCACTGAGGATCAGTACCTGTTGGCCGACGATTCTCGGTAAATGATCCGACAATGCCTGACCCAATCCACCAGCACGCACATAGCGGGTGGTAAGAAACAGCGCCAGCATCGAGGCGCGGCCGATCAGCGGCGCCAGGATCAGTGCGGCGCCGTTGCGCTGCTCGATCAAAGCCACCAACGCGGTGAACTTGAGCAGCAGCACCAACCCGAGCGTGACCACGGCAATCGGACCGCTGCGGGGGTCCTTCATGATCGTCAGTGTGCGCTCGCGGTCGCCAAAACCGCCGAGCCAGGCATCGGCGCTGTCCGCCAAGCCGTCCAGGTGCAGGCCACCACTGAGCAACACCCAGGCCGTCAGCAACAATGCGGCGTGCAGCAGCAACGGGGCGCCCATCAATACCGAATTCAAGCCCCACAACAGCACGCCGAACAACAAACCCACCACCGGATAAAACAGCAGTGAGCGTCCCAACTCCTGAGGCTGCGGCATACCCGGCAGGCGAATCGGCAGGCTGCTGAGAAATTGCAGGGCGATCCAGAAGGGCAGCATGTCTACACGCCTTCCGTCAGTGTGCCGTCAGCATCGACGTGCAGGCTGAACAACCCGCCATGGCCCACTTCGACATTCAACAGTTGCTCCCTTGGCAGACCACGCGCTCGCGCCAGTAACAGACGCATCACTCCGCCATGACTGATCAACAGCACACGCTCACCGGAATAGGCCTGATGCAAGCGTGCGACAGCGCCCAGGACCCGCTCGGAAAAGGCGCTGACAGGCTCGCCCTCCGGCGGTGTAAAACTGTAAGGGTCAGCCCAGAACAACCCCAGCCCTTCCGCGTCGGTCTCCATCAAGGCTGCTGCACTGTGCCCTTCCCAGGCACCGAAGTGCAGCTCTTGCAGATCTTTTTCCAGGCTCACCGGCAGCTTGAGTTGAGCCCCCAATTCCTCGGCAAACCGCGCGCAGCGTTGCAGCGGCGAGCTGACCAGACGGTCCCACGGTCCCTGCGCCACCACGGCCGCGCGCATCTGCGCCCAGCCATTGGCGGTGAGCGCATCGTCCAGGCTGCCGCGCAATCCGCCGCCCAGCTCGGTTTCACCGTGGCGCAGCAAGTCCAGGCGCAAGGTCATGCCGGGCGATCTGCCACAGCCGCTTCGGCGAAGGTCGCCATCTGCCCGTGCAACGCACAAGCCAGGCGCAACAACGGAACTGCCAACGCCGCGCCGCTGCCTTCGCCCAGGCGCAGGCCCAGTTCCAGCAGCGGCTGCGCGTCGAGGCTTTGCAGCACATGGCGATGGCCCGGTTCGGCGCCGCGATGGCCGAACACCAGCCAGTCACGGCAGGCCGGATTCAAACGTGTCGCGACCAGCGCCGCGACGCTGCAGATAAAGCCATCCACCAATACCACGATGCCTTCCTGCGCGCAGGCCAGGTACGCGCCCACCAGCGCGGCAATTTCAAAGCCGCCCAGATTGAACAGCGTCTGCAACGCATCACCACGCTGGCCGGCGTGCAGCGCCAGGGCGCGCTCGATCACGGCCACTTTGTGGCTGACGCCTTGGGCATTCAACCCCGTCCCCGGCCCCAGTGAGGTCACTGACCGGGCAATCGAGCAAGGCACACGCCAACGCACTGGCGGCGGTGGTGTTGCCGATGCCCATCTCGCCGCCGATAAACAGCTGCGCCCCACCTGCCAACGCACGCCGCGCGCTGTCGCGACCGGCTTGCAGGGCGAGTTGCCCTTGGGCCTCAGTCATCGCCGGGCCGTTGACGAAATTGGCGGTGCCCGCGCCGATATTCAGGTGACGCACACCGGGCAGGTCCAGGGACGGCGTGACCGTGCCGAGGTCGACCACTTCCAACTGCGCGTCCAACTGCCGCGCCAACACACTGATGGCGGCGCCACCGCTGACAAAGTTGTGCAGCATCTGCCCGGTCACTGCCTGGGGAAACGCCGACACACCTTCCGCGACCACGCCATGGTCACCGGCAAAGATGGCGATCCACACGTGATCCACCAACGGTTTGACCTGGCCCTGCAAGCCCGCCAATTGCACCGCCAGCGCCTCCAACTGCCCGAGGGAGCCGGCCGGCTTAGTCAATTGCTGCTGGCGAGCCAGGGCGTGTTCGTACGATTGAGCGTCAATCGCCTTACAAGGGTTGAGCCACCAGGTGTCAGTCATAACGCAGTACCTTTCAAAGTCAGGGGCAGGCCGGCAACCGTCAGGACAACACGCTGGCAGCGCTCGGCCAAGGCTTGATGCAGCCAACCGGCTTCATCCACATAGCGGCGAGTCAATTCGCCCAGCGGCACGACACCCAGACCGGTCTCGTTGCTGACAAAAATGATTTCACCCGGCAGCGTGGCCAGGGTTTCCAGCAGTTGATCGCGTTCGGACGCCAGGCGATCCGGGTCCTCCAGCATCAGCAGATTGGTCAGCCAAAGGGTCAGGCAATCCACTAGCAGGCATTGCCCGACAGCCGCGTTTTCGCGTAGTACATGAGCCAGTTCGACGGGTTCTTCGATGAGGCCCCAATGGTCAGGGCGACGCTGGCGATGCAGCGCGACGCGCTCATTCATCTCACCATCCAACGGCTGGCTGGTGGCGATATAAGTGACGGGCAAACCACTGTCGCTGGCGAGCTTTTCGGCGAGACGACTTTTGCCGGAACGGGCTCCGCCGAGTATTAGTTGGAGCATGGGATCGCACCTTGGGCTGGTGGGATTTGGTTGGCAGTCAGGCCGCCATCGCGGGCAAGCCCGCTCCTACAGAAAAGCTGATCAGCGTTTGATCTGGCTGTTGATGTTGATCTCAAGCGCCCCGTAAAACCACGCTGGCCGAGCGCAGGCTTGAATCCGTGGGTAACCCGGCAGGACGCCGGGTTAGCCGTCCTGGGCCAAGGATGGCCCATGACGGCGGCCCACGGATTCAAGCCGGAGCGAGGGCACACCGAGCCTAGGCGAGGTGCCGAGTGGTGGGGCGAGAGCCTTTTGGTTACTTTTGGGCTCTTCCAAAAGTGACCCGCTGTAAGAGCGGAACCATATTCAGCCGTTACCGCAGCAACGGATATGCACACCGAAACACCGCCTTCGCGAGCAAGCCCGCTCCCACATTGGGACCGCGTACTCACCGTCAAACCCCACACAGCTTGCGTAACAAATCGGTATCCAAGTGGTTCTCCACCAAATCCGCCAGACGCTCGATATCACGCTCACGCAACCCGTGATAATCCACTGCCTGCACGTCCTGCAATCCAGCCCAGCGCAGCAAGGCACTACACGCCGCCGGGTTTTCGAACAACCCGTGCAGGTAAGTACCAAGGATCTGTCCATCAGCGCTTTGAGCACCGTCCGTGCGACCGTCATCCAACAACACAGCAGCGTTAAGCAATGCTTCGCCGGACGTCACGCCCGCATGAATCTCATAGCCGCTGACTTCAGCATCCTCCAGCAACAGACGCCCACGTACATTGCGCAACTGCTTCTCTTCTTCCAGCGTAGTGCTGAACGCCAGCAGCCCAAGGCCATCGCTGGAACCGGCAGCCCCTTCCAGGCCCAACGGGTCATGCACCTGCTCGCCAAGCATCTGCAGGCCACCGCAAATACCCAGCACCTTGCCGCCATAGCGCAAGTGCCGCGCCACGGCCGTGTCCCAGCCGTTGGCGCGCAAGTACGCCAAGTCGCTGCGCACGCTTTTCGAGCCGGGGAGGATGATCAGGTCGGCAGCCGGGATCGGCTGGCCTGGCCCGATAAATTGCAGATCCACTTGGGGATGCAGGCGCAGTGGGTCGAAATCCGTGTGGTTGCTGATGCGCGGCAACACCGGCACCACCACCTTGAGTACCTGGGCCGCCTTGTCGATCTGGCGCCTGTCGATGCCGTCTTCAGCTTCCAGATGCAGGTCCATCACATAGGGCAACACGCCGACCACCGGTTTGCCGGTGCGCGCTTCCAGCCAGTCCAGGCCGGGTTGCAACAGCGCGATGTCACCGCGAAAACGATTGATGATAAAGCCTTTGACCCGCGCCTGTTCCGTGGGCGACAGCAGTTCCAGGGTGCCGACCAGATGGGCAAACACGCCGCCACGATTGATATCGGCGATCAGCAACACCGGGCAATCCACCGCCTCGGCGAAGCCCATGTTGGCGATGTCATTGGCGCGCAGGTTGATCTCCGCCGGAGAGCCCGCGCCTTCCACCATCACCACCGGGTAGGCCTGGCTCAACCGGGCGTGGGAGGCCAGCACCGCCTGCATCGCGATGGCTTTGTAGTCGTGATAGGCCACCGCGTTCATGCTGGTGACGGCGCGACCGTGGATGATGACTTGGGAGCCGGTGTCGCTGTTGGGCTTGAGCAACACCGGGTTCATGTCGGTGTGCGGCGCCAGGTGGGCGGCCTGGGCCTGCACGGCCTGGGCGCGGCCGATTTCGCCGCCTTCGGCGGTCACGGCGCTGTTGAGCGCCATGTTCTGCGGCTTGAACGGCGCCACCGCCACGCCCTGGCGGACCAACCAGCGGCACAGCGCGGTCACCAAGGTACTTTTGCCGGCGTCGGAGGTGGTGCCTTGCACCATCAGCGTACTCATGTGGCGTCCTTATAGGCGAGCAGGGCTTGATCCAGACGCAGCCAGTCAGCCTCGGTATCGGGCAGGCCAAGGCGCAGGCTGCTGTCATGGACAAACAGCCGCAGCAAAATGCCGCGCTGGGCCATGAATTCGTGCATGCGTTCGGCGTGGGGCGTGATCAGCCATTGAAACAACGCGCAGCCGCCCTGGGGCTGGAAGCCGTGGCGCTCTAGCAGGGCGAACAACCGCTCGCCCGCCTCGATGCAACGCGTGCGTTGCCGCGCATGCCCGGCCGTGTCGCGCAGGCATACCTGGCCCAACACCCGCGTCGGCCCGCTGACCGCCCAAGGGCCGACCTGTTCGGCCAGCAACTTGAGCAGCTTGCGCTCGGCCAACACAAAACCCAGCCGCACCCCGGCCAGGCCGAAGAATTTGCCGAACGAGCGCAACACGATCAGGCCAACCTGATGGGCCTGGCCCGCCAGGCTCAGTTGAGGGGTGACATCCATGAAGGCTTCGTCTACCACCAGCCAGCCGCCGCGCTGGGCCAGCCGCGAGTGCCAGTCCAGCAAACGTTGCGGGGTCAGGCTCAGGCCGGTGGGATTGTTGGGGTTGACCACCACCAGCACGTCGAGACCATCGAGAAAGAAGTCGACTTCCTGCTCCTGCACTTCGCGCACCACGTAGCCGGCGCGACGCCAGGCTTCGGCGTGTTCGGCATAACACGGCGACAGCACGCCGACTTTGCCCGCTCGGCGCAGGCGTGGCAGCAACTGGATGGCCGCCTGGGAACCGGGCACCGGCAACACGTGCGCAGCGCCGTAGTATTCGCTGGCGGCCTGCTCCAGGCCATCGTCGGTTTCTGGCAGGCGTGCCCAGGCCCGCAGCGGGATCTCGGGGATCGGCCAGGGCCAGGGCGCGAGGCCGCTGGACAAGTCGAGCCAATCGGCCTCGGCAATCCCGTACTGAATCGCCGCCTTACGCAGCCGGCCACCGTGCTCAAGCATAGAATTGCGCCCCCGCGCATAGGATCAGCAGCCACAACCATACGCCGCGCTGCACCAGTTGCCAGCCTCGGTCGATGGAATCGGCATCCGCCGGAGGGCCTTCGCCCAGTTGCGGACGCTGGTGCACTTCGCCGTGATAGATCGCGGCGCCGCCCAACTCCACGCCAAGCGCACCGGCACCGGCCGCCATGACCGGGCCCGCGTTGGGGCTGTCCCAGGTCGGGCCCTGGGTGCGCCAGCATTTGAGCGCCAGGCGCGTCCTGCCCAGTACGGCGTAGGTCAACGCCACCAGGCGCGCAGGAATGTAGTTCAGCACATCGTCGATCTTTGCCGCCGCCCAGCCGAAACGCTCGAAACGTTCGTTGCGATAGCCCCACATGGCGTCGAGGGTGTTGCTCAGGCGGTAAAGCACCACGCCCGGCACACCCGCGACGACAAACCAGAAAATCGCAGCAAACACCGCATCGCTGCCGTTTTCCAGCACCGACTCGGTGGCGGCGCGGGCGACTTCGGTGCGGTCCAGCTCACTGGTCTGACGGCTCACCAGGTAGCTCACGCGCTTGCGTGCTTCCTCGAGGTCATCACTGCGCAAGGCCTGGGCCACCGGGATCACATGTTCACCGAGACTGCGCATGCCAAGGGCGCAGTACAACGCCAGGATCTCCAATACCCAGCCGATATACGGCGCCCAGGACAACGCCGTGGCCAGCAGGGTCAGCGGCACCACAGCGATAAACCACGCGGTCACGCCATGGCTGCGCCAGCCGCGACCACCGGTATTGAAACGTTGCTCGATGCGCCCGGCGAAATTGCCGAACGCCACCAGCGGATGCCAGCGCCTGGGTTCGCCCAGCAGCGCATCCAGCGCGACTGCAGCGACACACAGCAAGGCCACACTCATTGACTCACTCCCCACCCATTCTCATACAACATGTCACTCAGCGGCCGGGGCTCGGTCCAGCCCTCGAGTTGCAACATCGGTGCCGGGTAGAACTCGGCCACCGGCCCCAGGCACAGCACGGCCAACGGTTTCGCGCCGGGCGGCAAGCCCAGCAGATCGGCCAGGGCCTGGGGCTCGAACAGCGAGACCCAGCCCATGCCCAGCCCTTCGACACGGGCCGCCAGCCACAGATTCTGGATAGCACAGGACAATGACGCCATGTCCATTTCCGGCAAGGTGCGCCGCCCAAAGATGTGCCGCTCACGATCATCCATCAACGCCGCTACCAGCACTTCGGCGCAGTCGTGAATGCCTTCGACCTTGAGCTTCATGAACTCGTCGGAACGCTCGCCCAGGGCTTCGGCGGTGCGTACGCGTTCTTCTTCCACCAACTGTTGAATCTGACTACGCAGTTGGCGGTCGCTGATGCGGATAAAACGCCAGGGCTGCATCAGGCCGACACTGGGTGCCTGGTGCGCGGCCTGGAGCAGGCGGTGCAGCAATTCGGGGGCGACAGTGCCGCCGCTGAAGTGGCGCATGTCGCGGCGTTCGGCGATGGCGCGGTAGACGGCGTCGCGGTCGGCCTGGGGGAAGGCGTTGTCGCTCATAGTGCTGGATCGGGCGCGAACAATGCGGCCACCGCCTGGGGATTCGAGGGGAAATAGAAGTGTACGTAGGACGCCGTCATCCGCCCCTGCCGATAAACCGCCTCGGCACCGCGCCCGCCATTGGGGCTCAGGCCACGGGCAATCGGCTGCCATTCGGTGGTGGTCAGCGAGTGGTGATAGGTATGGCCGCGCAGTGTGCCTTCGGGCAATTCGACATTTTGCAGCGCCAAGGCCGCGAGCTTCTTCTGCATCACCGCATCGCCTTGCAGCAGGCCGACCAGTTCGGCGCGAGTGCCGTCGACATCGGTCAGCGAGTCCAGCAGGTAGAGCATGCCGCCGCATTCGGCGAGCAGCGGTTTGCCGGCGGCATGATGAGCGCGGATGGCGTCGAGCATCGGGGTATTTTGCGACAGTGCCTGGTGGTGCAGTTCCGGGTAACCACCGGGCAGGTAGAGGCTATCGGCGTCCGGCAATTGGAGATCGTGGATCGGCGAGAAGAACTTCAGCTCAGCGCCCATTGCCCGCAACAGGTCAAGGCTGGCGCCGTAGGTGAACGCGAAGGCTTCGTCGCGGGCCACGGCGATGCGCACGCCGTTAAGCAGTGGCTCGGCGTCGATCACTTCAGGCGCGGCAAAGGTGACCGGCGGCGGCAAGGCGACTTCGCAACTGCTGCCCAGCGCTTGAGCGGCGGCATCCAGGCGTACATCAAGGTCATTCAGTTCGCTTGCCTGCACCAAACCCAGGTGACGGCTAGGCAGCTCGATACTGGTCTCGCGAGACAACGCGCCGTACCAACGCAGGCCTTCGGTAAGGCTGCCTTCAAGCAATTGTGCATGGCGCAGGGTGCCGACGCGGTTGGCCAGCACGCCGGCGAACGGCAAGTCCGGCTGATAAAGCGCCAGACCCAGGGCTAACGCGCCAAAGGTCTGGGCCATGGCGGTGCCGTCGATCACACCAAGCACCGGCACACCAAAGTGTCGCGCCAGGTCGGCGCTGGACGGCGTGCCGTCGAACAGACCCATCACGCCTTCGATCAGGATCAGGTCCGCCTCCCCCGCCGCTTCCCACAGCAAGCGGCGACTTTCCTGCTCGCCCACCATCCACATATCCAATTGATACACCGGTGCACCGCTGGCGCGTTCGTGGATCATCGGGTCGAGGAAGTCCGGGCCGCATTTGAACACGCGCACCTTGCGCCCCAGGTTGCGGTGCAAGCGGGCCAATGCGGCGGTGACGGTGGTTTTGCCCTGGCCGGACGCCGGTGCGGCGATCAGGACGGCCGGGCAATGACGGGGCTGATTCAAAGTTCGACGCCCTTCTGTGCCTTGATACCGGCCTGGAACGCGTGCTTGAGCATGCCCATTTCGGTGACGGTGTCGCCCATTTCGATCAGTTCAGGCTTGGCGCCACGGCCGGTGACCACCACGTGTTGCATCGGCGGGCGGGCTTGCAGGTCGCTGAGTACCTGGTCCAGGTCGAGGTAGCCATGCTTGAGGGCGATGTTCAGCTCATCCAGTACGACCAGGCCGATGGAAGGGTCCTGCAGCAACTCGCGGGAAACCGCCCAGGCGGCTTCGGCGGCGGCGATGTCGCGCTGGCGATCCTGGGTTTCCCAGGTGAAGCCTTCGCCCATGACGTGGAAACGTACTTGCTCGGGGAAACGGCGGAAGAACAACTCTTCACCCGTACTGTTGCGCCCCTTGATGAACTGCACCACACCGCACTGCATGCCGTGGCCCATGGCACGGGCCAGCATGCCGAACGCGGAGCTGCTCTTGCCTTTGCCGTTGCCGGTCAACACCAGCAGCAGGCCGCACTCGTTGGGGGAATTGGCGATGCGTTCATCGATCACGGCTTTTTTGCGCAGCATGCGCGCCAGGTGGCGTTCGTCGCGGTCGGGGGAATCGGTCATGGCAGCTCTCCGTTGGGGCTGAACAAAAACGGCGGGCAGGAAAAAGAAAAAACAGACAGCCAAGCATCGCCCACCGTGATGCTGTTGGATGTTGCAGGCCGGTCTCCGGGCTCATGAGTGGCGCGCGCCTTATAGAGGCGCAGACCGACGCTGCGCCTTCCCATATCGCGAGCGATACAGTGGCAAAAGGCAGCGTCTTGACTCATTTACCGTTGCGGGGGCAGCGCCGGAATCGCGGCGACACTGTGTACAAGTGCGCTCACTCACCGGCTTCCCTGTTTCACTCCGTCGACCCATGGGTCACAGAGCACCTGGAACAAGCGGCGAAGGGTAGTAGGTTGAGGGGCGAGCTGCAAGCTTCAAGCAGATAGCTGCAAGCAGGTATCCCCTCCTTGCAGCTTGAAGCTTGAAACTTGCCGCTGCTTCTTACGGATTACGCGCCAGGTTGCCCGGCAACACGCGCTTGGCACTCAGGTAGGCATTCTGCCAATACGCCTTGGACAAGGTGTCCAGCTTCACCGTACCGCCGGTTTGCGGTGCATGCACAAAGCGGCCTTCGCCGACGTAGATCCCGGCGTGGCTGACCTGTGAACCGCCGCCTGTAGCGAAGAACAACAAGTCGCCGGTCTGCAGATTCTGCTCGCTGACATCCTGGGCGCGCATCACGATCAGTTCGCGGGTGGTACGCGGCAGGGAGATGCCGGCAGCATCGCGGAAGACAAACCCGATCAGGCCGCTGCAATCAAACCCGGAGTCCGGTGTGTTGCCACCCCAACGATAAGGCGTGCCGACCAGGCCCCAGCGCGCGGAAGAGCACATCTTCGGCCGCAGGCGAGAAATTCTGGGTGGAGTAGTTGAACACCGGCTTGGGCTTGACGGCCACAGGCGCGGGCGGCGGGCGGCTTGCGCAGGCGCTGAGCAGCGCGGCGCAAAGAATAAGGATCAGGCGGGCCGAGGTCGACATGGGCAGAACAATCCTGGTCTGGATGCGGCTTTCGCTGCCGAACGCTGAAAACCAGAACGCGCAAGCAAAGCTCGCGCGAACAGATTACAACAATGTCCAGGGATTCTAGCGCTTACACGTCAAACTTCAAGTATCACTTTAAGTTTACTTGCTAGCGGTTACCGTCGTCGGGGCCATGGCGAGTGCGCGCTTGGCTTCGATGAAGGTTTTGCTCCAGTAGCTGTCACCCAGGTTATCGACCCGGACACCGCCACTGCGACGGCTGCTGGAGTGGATAAACTGGTTATCGCCCAGGTAGATACCGGCATGGCTTACACGACCACGACCCGCTGTACTGAAGAAAAGCAGATCACCGGGCTTGAGGTTGTTGCGTGCGACCAACGGTGCATCCACGTTGATCATTTCGCGGGTGGAGCGTGGCAGGTTCATGCCAGCTTCTTCGCGGAACAGGTAGCCGATGAAACCGCTGCAGTCGAAACCGGCTTCAGAGGTGCCGCCGAAACGGTAACGGGTACCGATCAGGGACATGCCGCGTTCGAGGATGCTGTCGGCCAGAACGGGCAGCTGGTAAGGCTTGCTGCCATTGAAATTGGCCAGTTCTTTTTCCGTTGCCAGCTCTTCTTCATAAACAGAAGCAGACTGTGCAGCAACGAATTTTGCCTGATTTTGAACCTGTGGTTTTTGCTGTTCTGCCACCTGTTGAGGGTGGGAGGCGCAACCAAACAACAGGGTAACGAGTGCGAGGGGCACGAGGGGTGCGAAGCGATTTAGCATGGGCACGACCGTGGCTGATATGTAAAGAAGACGAGACTATGCCCTCTATCACATCGATTTGCAAATTCAATCGTGATCTATGTGACTTCTTGTTTGGACTATGACATCTAAGCCCTTAACACCCTATATCTGCCTTTTGCGTAGCTAAACCGGCTCAAACGCAGGTTTTCTGGCGCCTGGAATTTGCCGAAAGCCGCGAAAACAGCAGGCCGGCTACCAGCCGAGGGTTTCTTTCAGGAAGGGAATGGTCAGCTTGCGCTGGGCCTGCAACGAGGCTTGGTCGAGCTGTTCAAGCAGGTCGAACAACGCGCTCATGCTGCGCGTGCCGCGGGTGAGGATGAAATGCCCCACCTCGTCGGTGAGGTGCAGGCCGCGACGGGAGGCACGCAATTGCAAGGCACGCAATTTGTCTTCGTCGGACAGCGGGCGCATCTGGAAGATCAGTGCCAGGGTCATGCGCGACTTGAGGTCGGCCAGCTTGATCGGTAACTCGCGTGGCGAGGTGGACGCAGCAATCAGCAGGCGCCGACCGCTGTCACGCAAGCGGTTGAACAGGTGGAACAGCGCCTCTTCCCACTCCGCCTTGCCGGCGATGGCTTGCAGATCGTCCAGGCACACCAGCTCGTACTGCTCAAGATGGTCGAAGATGCCGATACCGCGGTCCATCAACTCCGCCAGGGGCAGGTAAACCGCTGGCTCGCCCATCTGCTCGAACCGCAGGCACGCGGCCTGCAACAGGTGGGTACGCCCTACGCCGTGCTTGCCCCACAGATAGATCAGGCTTTCGGTCCACCCGGCGTCGGCTTCGCAGAGCCGCTCGACATAGCCGAGTGCAGCGGCATTGGCGCCTGGGTAATAGTTGATAAAGGTGGCGTCGTCACGCAGACGCACACCCAAGGGCAGCTGAATCGGTTTCATGCTGACTGAACGGCTCCAAACGAACCGTTAGTGGCCTCTGTGTAAAGTTTGCAAAGTTTATACCCGTGACGCCGGGCGCACAATGCAACAGACCCCAAGCAAAATCAAAGGTTTGCGTTAACTTGTTGGATTTACGCAGATTGTTTGACGCACCGGCTCCAGAAACAACAAACCCGGCCTGGGCCGGGTTTGTTACAGAGGGATTACAGATCGGGGTCTTCAACCCCCGTGTACACCTCCGAATCCTTATACAAATCGTGTACATGGCGCACCAGCACCATGATCACCGCCGCCACCGGCAGCGCGAGCAGAATGCCAGTGAAGCCGAACAACTCACCGCCCGCCAGGATCGCAAAGATCACCGCCACCGGATGCAGGCCGATCCGATCACCCACCAGCAACGGCGTTAGCACCATGCCTTCCAAGGCCTGGCCGACCATAAACACCGCCACGATCCCCAGCATCGGGTACAGGTCACCGCCAAACTGGAACAACCCCGCCACCAACGCCGCACCGATACCAATCACAAAGCCCATATAAGGCACGATGGCGGCGAGACCGGCGATCAGGCCGATCAACAGGCCCAGCTCCAGGCCGATGGCCATCAAGCCAGCGGCGTAGATAATCCCCAGTGCCAACATCACCAGCAACTGCCCCCGCACGAATGCGCCGAGCACTTCATGACACTCCTCGGCCAGAGACACGATGCGCTCCTCACGATTGCGCGGCAGCAGGCTGCGAATCTTGGCCATCATGATGTCCCAGTCGCGCAGCAGGTAGAACGCCACCACCGGGATCAGCACCAGGTTGGTCAACCAGCCGATCAACGCCAGGCTGGAGGCCGTCGCCTGGCTGAGGACCACACCGACGATATCGGTGGTCTGGCCCATATGCTCGCTGATAGCCGCCTTGACCTTGTCGAACTTCCAGAAACCATCCGCCAACCCCAACTTGGCCTGAGCCCACGGCATCGCCGTGTGTTGCAGCCAGTCGAGCATCTGCGGCGCCAGCTCATACAGGCGGAACAGTTGCTTGGCGAGCATCGGCACCAGCACCAGCACCAACGCCGTGATGATCAGGGTAAACAGGGCGAATACCGCCACCACGCCCCAAGTCCGCGACAACCCGGCCTTCTCCAGGCGATCCACCACCGGATCGAACAGATAGGCCAGCAGCAACGCGACCAGGAACGGCGTCAGGATCGAATGCAGCAGGAACACAAAAACGCACAGCAGGACAATCCCGCCAAGCCACACCCAACGACGCGTATCCGCCATAAACCACTCCATCTATATAAAGAAGAAAACTGCTACCAACGAAAACGCAGTTGCGCCTGAGGTTCGGGCGCAATCGCAGGCTGAGTGCCATCCACTACGGGTTGCTGGACCGGCACTTCACCTGCTGGAATTTCCTGCAACTTGGCCAGGCTCAACTGGGTACGTAATTGATCGGCACTGCCATTGACGCGGTACACGATGCGATTGCCGTCCACGAGCTGTGGCTGACCGCCAAAAGGCTCAAGCAGATGACCCAGCGCGGCATAACGCTCCAGGGTCATGCCCTGCACTTCCAGTAATTGTTCGGTGCTCACGCCAGGCTTGACCGCAAAGCGCGGCGCCAATTTCTGGCTGACCGCCAGCATCACCGCGTCGGCCACAGCGCCGGTGTCGGCCCCTTGCGCGGTGCCCTGCTCGCTCTTGTCACCCAGCCACAGACGCCATTTGGCTTGCCATTGGCTGCCTTCCTGGCGAGCATGCACGGCCAGCAAGGCGTCGGCGCCATAACGCTCAGAAGCGTCGCGCAGCGGTGTGGCGTCAGCACTTTCCAGGTTCGGTGCGGTGGCGACCACTTGCTCATCCAGGTCGCCCAGGGGCAAGCGCAACGGCAAGCCCCGGTGCTGCGCGGCACGGCGCAGCGCTTGGGCGACAGTCTGACCATCACCCACCAGGCTGCTGCCTTCGGTGGAGTCGTTCAGCCACCAGCCGAGGATCGACGGCCGATTGCTGCCCCAGATCGACAAGCCAGCTTCACGCAAGACGCGATCAGTGCTCACCGGGTCGAAATCCACTTGCAGGCTTTCCGGCGGGCCGGCGTCGTAGCCATATTGACTGATGATTTGTTGCGGATCTTTACGAACGGCCGCCAGGCCTGGGCCGTCGGCGGCCTTGGCGTCGCCGGTCAGGCGGATCACCAGGGTCTGCACGGCGCGCTGGGTCGCCTGGTCACGCTCTTGGGGCGACTGGCTGCTGACGGGTTCGAGTACTTGATAGAGGCCATTGAGGGTTTCGGCATGACTCGCCAGGCTGACCAACGACAAACAGCCTACAAAGAAGAATTTACACAGACGCATGGAAGATTCCCGAACGACAAATTTAGCGGCTGGAACAGACCGCGTGAACTCGGTTTGCCAAGGCTGTGACCACGGCGACCGGTAAAACATTCACAGGGTCTTGGTAAGTTTTCGTACTGTCACAACGCTAGCGCCGTAAAGGCTATACCTTAATACGCGCCAAAGCAGACCCGATTAGCATTTTTTTAACACCATATGCCCCTGCCCGTCGGCCCGAGGATGGCCGCTGCCCCTCAAGCCTGATAAAATCGCGCGCCTTCGCAGACCGTCAACGGCGTGGCCTTTATAAAAGCCCCCGCCCGCTCGGTCGTTACCCCTGAATCCCCCCTAAAGGCCTGGATCATGAGCAAGCAACCCTCCCTGAGCTACAAGGACGCCGGTGTAGACATCGACGCCGGTGAAGCATTGGTCGAACGCATCAAGAGCGTCGCCAAGCGCACTGCGCGCCCCGAAGTCATGGGTGGCCTGGGCGGTTTTGGCGCCCTCTGCGAAATCCCGGCCGGCTACAAGCAGCCTGTACTGGTTTCCGGCACCGACGGTGTGGGCACCAAGCTGCGCCTGGCACTGAACCTGAACAAGCACGACACCATCGGTATCGACCTGGTTGCCATGTGCGTCAACGACCTGGTGGTGTGCGGCGCCGAGCCGTTGTTCTTCCTGGACTATTACGCTACCGGCAAGCTGAACGTCGACACCGCTGCACAAGTGGTGACCGGTATCGGCGCTGGCTGCGAACTGTCGGGTTGCTCCCTGGTCGGCGGCGAAACCGCTGAAATGCCAGGCATGTACGAAGGTGAAGACTACGACCTGGCCGGCTTCTGCGTCGGCGTCGTGGAAAAAGCCGAGATCATCGACGGCTCCAAGGTTGCTGCCGGTGACGCCCTGCTGGCCCTGCCTTCTTCCGGCCCGCACTCCAACGGTTACTCGCTGATCCGCAAGATCATCGAAGTATCCGGCGCCGAGATCGAGAACACCCAACTCGATGGCAAGCCGCTGACCGACCTGCTGATGGCCCCGACCCGCATCTACGTCAAGCCTCTGCTCAAGCTGATCAAGGACACTGGCGCCGTCAAGGCCATGGCCCACATCACCGGTGGCGGCCTGCTGGACAACATCCCGCGCGTCCTGCCGAAAGGCGCCCAGGCGATCGTCGACGTGGCCAGCTGGCAGCGCCCTGCGGTATTCGACTGGCTGCAAGAGAAAGGCAACGTCGATGAAACCGAGATGCACCGCGTGCTGAACTGCGGCGTGGGCATGGTCATCTGCGTGGCGCAAGAGCACGTTGAAACCGCGCTGAACGTACTGCGTGAAGCCGGCGAGCAGCCTTGGGTCATCGGTCAGATCGCCACTGCCGCCGAAGGCGCGGCCCAGGTTGAACTGAAGAACCTCAAGGCTCACTGATGCCTGAGACCTGTGATGTCGTGGTGCTGCTTTCCGGCACCGGCAGTAACTTGCAGGCCCTGATCGACAGCATGCGCACCGGCGAAAGCCCGGTGCGCATTGCTGCGGTGATCTCCAACCGCAGCGACGCCTACGGCCTGCAACGCGCCAGGGACGCGGGTATCGATACCCGCTCACTGGATCACAAGGCTTTCGAAGGTCGCGAGGCCTTCGACAGCGCCTTGATCGAACTGATCGACGCCTTCAACCCCAAACTCGTGGTACTCGCCGGCTTCATGCGCATCCTCAGCGCTGATTTCGTACGACATTACGAAGGGCGCCTGCTCAATATCCACCCTTCCCTGCTGCCCAAATACAAAGGCATGCACACGCACCAGCGCGCGCTCGATGCCGGCGACAGCGAACACGGCTGCAGCGTGCACTTTGTCACCGAGGAACTCGATGGCGGGCCTCTGGTCGTACAAGCAGTGGTTCCGGTAGAGTCTGACGACTCGGCGCAGACGCTTGCGCAACGGGTTCACACCCAGGAACACAGGATTTACCCGCTGGCAGTTCGCTGGTTTGCCGAGGGGCGGTTGATTCTTGGTGACCAGGGTGCATTATTGGACGGTCAGTTACTTGCGGCCAGCGGCCACTTGATTCGAACCTAGGAGATTTTATGCGTCGCGCCTTGCTCTTCGCTTTTGCGCTGTTCGCCTTGCCAGCCGTGCAAGCAGCAGACCTTCACCCTTTCTCCGTAAGCTACACCGCCGACTGGAAACAGTTGCCCATGAGTGGTTCGGCTGAACGCAGCCTGGCCAAGAATGGCGACGGCACCTGGACCTTGAATTTCAAGGCCTCCATGATGATCGCCAGCCTCACCGAAACCAGCGTGATCCAATTCGACAAGGACACCCTGCAACCGAAGAGCTACACCTTCGAACGCGGTGGCCTGGGCAAGGCGAAGAAGATCAACCTGGACTTCGACCAGACCGCCAAGAAAGTCACCGGCTTTGAAAACAAGGACGCGGTCAACGTGCCCCTGCAAAGCGGCATGCTCGACAAGTCGACCTATCAGTTGGCCCTGCAGCGCGATGTGGCGGCCGGCAAGAAGAGCATGAGCTACAACGTGGTGGAAGGAACTGACGTCGACACCTACGACTTCCGCGTGATCGGCCCGGAAAAGGTCCAGACCAAGGTCGGCTCCATCGACGCGATCAAGGTCGAGCGCGTGCGTGATCCGACTCAGAGCAAGCGCATCACCCAGATGTGGTTTGCCAAGGACCAGGGCGGCATCCTGGTTGCACTGCGTCAGGTAGAAACTGACGGCAAGGAATACAACATCATGTTGCAGGACGGTACTGTTGACGGTAAGGCTGTCAAAGGTAGCTGATCGGTAGCTGGAACAAAGAGCCTCGCGAATGCGGGGCTTTTTTTTCGTCTGTCGATTGGGTTCCACCCTGACGCGAACATGAAACTTTTGTCATAAAACTCAGCACCCTGCGGCGCAATGTCGCGGTTTACGCGGCCTGCAGGACTGTTGCATCGGCTGCAATGAATTGTTGCGCGAAAAGTCGGTTTACTTAGCAAGCTAACAAATCATATAACAAAGGCCTGCGACGACTTGCCGCAGATCCACCAGAGATTGGAGCAAGCAGATGACTGTAAAAGTAACTGAACGCGACGACGAACATATGTCCCACGAAGCACTGGGCCATGGGATTCACATCTGGGATGTACACCAACAAGACCTGTTGGTCGGCATGTTTCACAACGAGAGCGACGCTCATAATTATAAAAACGAGCTTGAGTCGCTTGAGATGAAACGTCAGGCAGAAAGCTCCTGAGTATTCGCAAGGCTCAGGTACAAGGCCCACGCAGCCTGGATACCTGAAAACACAAAACCCGCCTCTTGAGCGGGTTTTGCATTTATGGGGCCGCTTCGCAGCCCAACGCGAGCAAGCTCGCTCGCCACAATGTTGTTTCTACAGCCTTACCACATCAGATCATCCGGGATCTGGTACGCCGCGTACGGGTCATCCTCGTCCGGCACCTGGCTTTCCGTCAGGATATTGAGCTGCACGATACGCTCCGGTGCGCGCTCCTGGATCTTCAGCGCGGCTTCGCGCGGGATTACCTCGTAGCTGCCGCCGTGATGCACGATAGCCAGGGAGCCGTTGCTCAGCTTGTTGCGCATCAGCGTGTTGACCGACAGGCGCTTGACCTTCTTGTCATCCACGAAGTTGTAGTAGTCCTCGGTGGTCAGCTTGGGCAGGCGCGAGGTTTCGATCAGCTGCTTGACCTGGGCGGTGCGCGCCTTGGCCTCGGCTTTTTCCTGCTGCTGACGGTTCAGCTCCTGGTCGCGCTTGACCTTCTCGGCGTGTGCTTCGGCCGCCAGGCGGGCCTGGGTGTCATCCGCCTCGATCTGGCCTTTGTGGACCAGGCGCTGCTGCTTCTGCTTGTCTTTGCCGACCTGCTTGGCCTGCTTTTGGTTGACCAGACCTGCTTTGAGCAACTGGTCGCGAAGGGAAAGGCTCATGGTGCTTACTCACTTAGGCAACTGCTCAACCGCAGCTGGACACATTCTTTTCCTGACGTTTGGCTTCGCCCCACAGGGCGTCCATCGTTTCGAGGGTGCAATCTTCTATGGATTGGTGCGTATCGCGCAATGCCTGTTCGATAAATCGGAAGCGTCGTTCGAACTTGGCATTGGCGCCACGCAGCGCGGTTTCCGGGTCGACCTTGAGGTGACGGGCCAGGTTGACCGCCGCGAACAGCAGGTCACCAACCTCATCGGCAATGGCCACCGAATCGTTGTCGGCCATGGCCTCGAGCACTTCATCCAGCTCTTCGCGCACGTTATCCACCACCGGCAGGGCCGACGGCCAGTCGAAGCCGACCTGGCTGGCGCGCTTCTGCAATTTGGCGGCGCGGGACAGGGACGGCAGCGCCGTGGGCACATCGTCCAGCAGGGAAAGTTGCTCCGGCGCGTCGGACTTTTCCGCACGTTCCTCGGCCTTGATCTGCTCCCAGCGTTCCTTGACCTGTTCTTCACTCAGCTGCGGGATATCCAGCGGTGCATACAGATCGCCCGTGGGAAACACGTGGGGATGACGACGGATCAGCTTGCGCGTGATGCTGTCGATCACCCCGGCAAACTCGAAGCGTCCTTCTTCCCGCGCCAACTGGCTGTAATACACCACTTGAAACAGCAGGTCGCCCAGCTCGCCTTGCAGGTGCTCGAAGTCGCCGCGCTCGATGGCGTCGGCCACTTCATAGGCTTCTTCCAGGGTGTGCGGGACGATGGTCGCGTAGGTTTGCTTGATGTCCCACGGGCAACCGTATTGCGGGTCCCGCAGGCGGTTCATCAAGTGCAGCAGGTCTTCAAGCGAATACATCATGGGGTTCGGTTACGCCGCGTCTCGATGATATTCGGCAACTGGGAAATCCGCCCCAGCAACCGCCCCAGTGCGTCCAGCCCCGGAATCTCGATGGTCAGGGACATCAATGCAGTGTTGTCCTCTTTGTTCGAGCGGGTGTTGACCGCCAGCACGTTGATCCGCTCGTTGAGCAACACTTGCGACACATCCCGCAGCAAGCCGGAACGGTCGTAAGCACGAATAATGATGTCCACCGGGTAGGTGAGCACCGGCACCGGGCCCCAGCTGACCTGGATGATCCGCTCCGGCTCACGCCCGCCCAGTTGCAGCACCGAGGCGCAGTCCTGGCGGTGAATGCTCACACCACGGCCCTGGGTGATGTAGCCGACGATGGCGTCACCCGGCAACGGCTGGCAGCAGCCGGCGATTTGGGTCATCAGGTTGCCCACGCCCTGGATCTGGATATCGCCGCGTTTGCCGGGCTTGTAGCCGGTGGCCTTGCGTGGGATCAGCTCCAGCTGTTCGCTGCCGCGTTCCGGCTCGACCAGTTGTTGCGCCAGGTTGACCAGTTGGGCCAGGCGCAAATCGCCAGCACCGAGGGCAGCGAACATGTCTTCGGCGATCTTCATGTTGGCTTTTTCGGCCAACTTGTCGAAGTCCACCTGAGGCAGACCGAGGCGCCCCAGTTCGCGCTCAAGCAAGGTTTTACCGGCGGCGACGTTCTGGTCGCGCGCCTGCAATTTGAACCAGTGGACGATCTTCGCCCGTGCCCGCGACGTGGTGATGTAGCCCAGGTTCGGGTTCAGCCAGTCGCGGCTCGGCGTGCCGTGCTTGCTGGTGATGATCTCGACCTGTTCACCGGTCTGCAGGCTGTAGTTGAGCGGCACGATGCGCCCATTGATCTTGGCACCCCGGCAGTTGTGGCCGATCTCGGTGTGCACGCGGTAGGCAAAGTCCAACGGCGTGGCGCCCTTGGGCAAGTCGATGGCGTGGCCGTCCGGGGTGAAGATGTAGACCCGGTCCGGCTCGATATCCACGCGCAGCTGTTCAGCCAGGCCGCCGATGTCGCCGAGTTCTTCGTGCCATTCCAGCACTTGGCGCAGCCAGGAGATTTTCTCTTCGTACTGGTTGGAACCGGCCTTGACGTCAGTACCCTTGTAGCGCCAGTGCGCACACACGCCCAGCTCGGCCTCTTCGTGCATGGCGTGGGTGCGGATCTGCACTTCAAGCACCTTGCCCTCGGGGCCGATCACCGCAGTATGCAGCGAGCGGTAGCCGTTCTCCTTGGGGTTGGCGATGTAGTCGTCAAACTCCTTGGGAATGTGCCGCCACAGCGTGTGAACGATGCCGAGCGCGGTGTAGCAGTCGCGCATTTCCGGCACCAGCACGCGCACCGCACGCACGTCATAGATCTGGCTGAACGCCAGGCCCTTACGCTGCATTTTGCGCCAGATGGAATAGATGTGCTTGGCGCGGCCGCTGATGTCGGCTTCGACACCGGTGGCCTGCAACTCGGAACGCAACTGGTTCATCACGTCGGCGATGAAGCGCTCACGGTCCAGCCGCCGCTCATGCAGCAGCGTAGCGATCTGTTTGTATTGATCGGGTTCGAGGTAGCGGAAGGACAAGTCCTCCAGCTCCCACTTGATATGGCCTATACCCAGGCGGTGGGCCAGCGGCGCATAGATATCGAAGACTTCGCGGGCGACGCGGTTACGTTTCTCGTCGTCGGCGGTCTTCACCGCACGGATCGCGCAGGTGCGCTCAGCCAGCTTGATCAGGGCGACACGCACGTCGTCGACCATCGCCACCAGCATCTTGCGCAGGTTCTCGACCTGCCCCTGGGTGCCCAGCACCATGGACTGACGTGGGCTGAGGCTGGCGCTGATCGCGGCCATACGCAGCACGCCGTCGATCAACTTGGCCACCACGGCGCCGAAACGCTGGCTGACGGTGGGCAACTGAATATGCCCTTCACGCACGCCGCGATACAGCACGGCGGCAATCAGTGAATCTTGGTCCAGCTTGAGATCGGCGAGGATCTCGGCGATTTCCAACCCGGTGCGAAAGCTCGAAGTGCCTTCGGCCCACAGGTTCTTGGCCGCATTGTCTTGCTGCTCAGACTCGCGAGCGAACTCGCAGGCTGCTTTCAAGGCTTCACGGTCCAGTGCCGGGTCGACACTGATGGCATGATCCAGCCATGCCTCGAGATTGATACTGCCGTCGGTATTGATCGGCTGGTGTGCTCTCACCTGTACCATCTTGCTTACCTTCCCTACGACGCACCTTCGATGCGCCAGAATTCATCGCCGACCTTCTACTGCTCCCTGGCAGATCACAGGCCCTGGAGACGACAGGCCGGTCGGATTAAACGGGCATCCTAGCCCGCTTCAAATAACGCCATGGCCTCGACATGCGCGGTTTGCGGAAACATGTCGAGGATCCCGGCACGTTTTAGCCGGTAGCCCTGCTTGACCAACTCAACCGTGTCCCGCGCCAGCGTGGCCGGGTTGCAGGACACATACACCAGACGCTTGGCTCCCAGGGTCGCGAGCTTGCGCACAACCTCCAGGGCACCATCACGGGGTGGGTCCAAGAGTACCGCAGAAAAGCCCTGTTTGGCCCATTCCGCGTCAGTCAAAGGCTGGGACAAATCGGCCTGAAAAAACTGTGCATTATGCAAATCGTTGCTGTCGGCGTTGACGGCCGCGCGGTCCACCATGGTCTGCACGCCTTCCACCGCCACCACTTCACGCACCTGGCGCGCCAGTGGCAGGGCGAAGTTGCCCAGGCCGCAAAACAGGTCCAGCACCCGTTCGTCGGGTTGTGGCGCCAGCCATTCCAGGGCCTGCGCGACCATCGCTTCGTTGACCCCGGCGTTGACCTGCACGAAGTCGCCAGGTCGGTAGGCCAACTCCAGATCCCATTGTTCCAATCGAAAACCCAAGACCGAATCGACGTCGACCGGCTCAGGTTGACCCTCGCCATGCAGCCACAATTGAGCTTCATGGAAGGCGCAAAACTCTTTCAATACCTGCAAGTCCGCTTCCGACAGCGGCGCCATGTGCCGCAGCAACACGGCGATGGAGGTGCCGCTGAACAATTCAACATGCCCCAACGCCTGCGGCTTGCTCAGGCGACGCAGCATGTTCGGCAGGCGCTGCATGATCGGTTGCAAGGCCTGTACCAGCACCGGGCAATCGTCGATGGCAACAATGTCTTGGCTGGCCACGGCGCGAAAACCCACTTCCAGCTGTTTGGCCTTGGCATCCCAGCGCACGGCCACGCGGGCGCGGCGACGGTATCCGAATTCCGGACCGCTCAAAGGCGCAGCCCACTCTTGCGGTTCGACACCGGCCACACGGGACAGTTGCTCGGCGAGCATGCGCTGTTTCAGGGCAAGCTGTTCGGTATGGGGCAAGTGCTGCACGCTGCAACCGCCGCAGCGGCCGACATGGGCGCACGGCGCCGGGCGGCGCAATTCGCTGGCCTTGAACACGCGCTCGGTGCGCGCCTCGACAATCTTGCCGTGGGCGCCTAACACCCGCGCTTCAACTTCTTCGCCGGCCAGCGCGCCGTTCACAAACCAGGTGCGGCCTTCAAAGAACACAATGCCACGGCCGTCGTTGGCCAGGCGCTCAATGGTCAGGCGCTGTTTCTTGCCTACAGGAATCTGCGGGGCCCGGCTGCCGCCCGTCGGTTGGAAGCGCAGGCCTCTCTCGTGCTTGGCCATCAGTTGGGTTCGTCGAAGATGCCGGTCGACAGGTAGCGGTCGCCTCGGTCACAGATGATCGCGACGATCACCGCGTTTTCCACTTCTTTAGACAAACGCAACATGCCGGCCACCGCGCCACCGGACGACACGCCGCAGAAGATGCCTTCTTCACGGGCCAGGCGGCGGGTGGTGTCTTCGGCTTCGCGCTGGGCCATGTCGATGATGCGGTCTACGCGGGTCGCGTTGTAGATCTTCGGCAGATACTCTTCGGGCCAGCGGCGGATACCGGGAATGGCCGAGCCTTCCATCGGTTGCAGGCCGACGATCTGGATTGCCGGGTTCTGCTCCTTCAGGTAGCGCGAGTTGCCCATGATGGTGCCGGTGGTGCCCATGGAGCTGACGAAATGGGTGATGGTGCCCCCCGTCTGGCGCCAGATTTCCGGGCCGGTGGTGGTGTAGTGCGCCTCGGGGTTGTCGCCGTTGGCGAACTGGTCCAGCACCAGGCCACGGCCTTCGGCGGCCAAGCGCTCGGCCAAGTCCCGTGCGCCTTCCATGCCTTCTTCCTGGGTGACCAGGATCAGCTGGGCGCCGTAGGCGGTCATTGCCGCCTTGCGTTCGGCGCTGCCGTTGTCGGGCATGATCAGGATCATCTTGTAACCCTTGATCGCGGCGGCCATGGCCAGGGCGATCCCGGTGTTACCCGAGGTGGCTTCGATCAGGGTGTCGCCGGGCTTGATCTGCCCGCGCAGCTCGGCGCGGGTGATCATCGACAACGCCGGGCGGTCCTTCACGGAGCCGGCCGGGTTGTTCCCTTCGAGCTTGAGCAACAGGGTATTGCTGGTTTCACCCGCCATGCGTTGCAAGCGGACCAGGGGCGTGTTGCCGACGCAATCGGCGATTGTAGGGTACTGCAAGGTCATGGCGTATTCGCAATCCAGACTGCGGGGGCGAACATCATACCGGGAAAGGCCGGCGGGCCATATCACGCAAAGTGTGGTGCTTATGGCTTAAAGGAATAAGGCACCGAATGTTCACCGCTCGCCATGGTTGCGGTTGAACACGTCAGGCCCCATCGCCGCAATCTGGCCGTCGATCAACGCATCGAAGGGTTTGAGCAAGGCTTCGAACGAAGCGGGCGACTCCAAGACCTCCAGCGCCTGCACAATCGCTTCCACTGTCGACAGCGCGCCGGGGCCAGGCGCCTTGCGCAGCCGATAGCGGGACACTGCGCCTTCGGCCAACGCCACCCTGGGTAGCGCAGCCAACAACGGATTGAGGTGCAAGAGCTTGCGCGCCTTGCGCCAAGTGCCGTCGGGGACCACCAGCAGCAGCGGCTGATCTACTGGCGCATAGACTTTAAGTGGCTGGGCGTCGTCAGCCGGAAACAGCAGCCGTGCCTGGTAGCCGGGCACGTTCAACAACGCAGGCAGGTCCTCAAAGACCTCTCCCACCACCAACTGCGCATTGTTCAACCCCAACGCCGCCAACCGCGCGGTGTTCAGCGCATGGTTGACCTCGCTCGGGTGCTGCAACAGCAACACCCGCGTGCGACTGTAGAGATTGGGGATTAACGCGCACAGGCAGTGGGCGACAGGCCTGAGGCAACGGGAACATTGGGGTCTGGACATGGGTTTTCAGGCCTGGTTGAGCTGGGCTTTGAGCAAGTCGCGGAAAGTCTGGATCAGCGGTTCTCGGCTGCGCCCCCGGCGCATGATCATCGAAAACGGCGCCTGGTAGCCGAAGGTCGCCGGCAGCAAGACGCGCAAATCGCCCTTGTCGGCCCAGGCCTGGGCGTAGTGTTCGGGCAAATAACCGATGTAGGCGCCGGACAGCACCAGGATCAACTGCGCCTCCATACTTTCCACGGTGGCTGCACTGTGTTTGAAGCCGTGCCTTGCCAATTCGGCCTGGCTCCAGTAGCCGCGACCGACCATGCGTTGCTGCGTGATCACCTGCTCGGGAATGCGCCGTTCATTGAACAAAGGATGCCGCGTGCTGCAATACAACCAGTGCTGCTCCCGGTACAGCGGCATGTAGATCAGCCCGCTCATGCGGTTGGAAAACGCGCCGATGGCCAGGTCGAGACGGTTGTCCTGCACGCCCAGTTGCAGTTCGTAAGGGCTCATCACCGACAGATGCAAGTGCACCGCCGGGTGTTCCAGGCTGTAGGCGCCGATCACTTCGGCGAAGGGTAACGCTTTGTCGCTGACCGTGGAGTCCAGTACACCCAGCTTCAGCGTGCCGCGCAACTCGCCCTTCAACGCGGCGGCGTACTGCTCGAAACCTTCCAGCTCGCCCAGCAGGCGCAAGGTCTCTTGATGAAACAATTCGCCTTTGCTGGTCAGGCTGAAACCGCCACGCCCGCGATGACACAGCACCAGGCCCAGCGCCGCTTCCAGCTGACTCATGTAGGTGCTGATGGCGGAGGTGGACAGGTTGAGTTCGTGCTGGGCATTGGCGAACCCCTGGTGCCGCACGACGCTGACGAAGATGCGCAGGAGTTTCAGGTCGGGCAAGGCGTTGGCCATGGTCGGCTCCGGGTGTAGGTCGTTGCAGTCTACCTGTGCGCATTAGTTTAGAAAAATCTGAACTAAGTATTTGCCCCTGCCGATTCTTTCGTTTCCACGTATTTCGCAGAATCGGCCCCTAACGAACAAAACAACGATGAGGCACTCCCGTGGACAAGATTTTCCACCAACCACTGGGCGGCAACGAAATGCCGCGCTTTGCCGGCATCGCCACCATGATGCGTCTTCCCCACCTGCAAACCGCCAAGGGCCTGGATGCCGCCTTTATCGGTGTGCCGCTGGACATCGGTACCTCGCTGCGCGCCGGTACTCGCTTCGGGCCGCGTGAAATCCGCGCCGAATCCGTGATGATCCGCCCGTACAACATGGCCACCGGTGCCGCACCGTTCGACTCGCTGTCGGTGGCCGACATCGGCGACGTGGCGATCAACACCTTCAACCTGCTCGACGCCGTGCGCATCATCGAAGAAGCCTACGACGAGATCCTCGAACACGACGTGATCCCGATGACCCTGGGCGGCGACCACACCATCACCCTGCCGATCCTGCGGGCGATCCACAAGAAACACGGCAAGGTCGGGCTGGTGCACATCGATGCCCACGCTGACGTCAACGACCATATGTTCGGCGAGAAAATCGCCCACGGCACCACCTTCCGCCGCGCGGTAGAAGAAGGTTTGCTCGATTGCGACCGTGTGGTGCAGATCGGCCTGCGCGCCCAGGGCTACACCGCCGAAGACTTCAACTGGAGCCGCAAACAAGGCTTTCGCGTGGTCCAGGCCGAAGAATGCTGGCACCACTCCCTCGCGCCCTTGATGGCCGAAGTGCGTGAAAAAGTCGGCGGTGGCCCGGTGTACCTGAGCTTTGACATTGATGGCATCGACCCGGCCTGGGCACCGGGCACCGGCACCCCGGAAATCGGCGGGCTGACCACCATCCAGGCCATCGAGATCATCCGTGGCTGCCAGGGTCTCGACCTGATTGGTTGCGACCTGGTAGAAGTTTCGCCGCCCTACGACACCACCGGCAACACTTCGCTGCTGGGCGCCAACCTGCTGTACGAGATGCTCTGCGTACTGCCTGGCGTGGCACATCGCTGATGAGCGCCCAAGAAGTACTGCAAGCCGCCGCCGACCTGGTGGCGGCCTTCGCCCGCAATGACCGCGCCGCCTACTTCGGCGCGTTCACGGCGGACGCCAGCTTCGTGTTCTACACCCTGCCCCAGCCACTGCTCAGTCGCGACGCCTACCAGGCGTTGTGGGACAGCTGGCGCCGGGACGAGGGGTTCGAGGTGCTGTCCTGCACCTCGAGCAACGCCTTTGTCAGCCTGCAAGGTGACGTGGCGATTTTCATGCATGACGTGGCCACCGAGCTGCGCATGAACGGGGAGCAATTTTTTAGCCAGGAACGCGAGACCATTGTCTTCAAACGGCAAGAGTCTCGCACAGAACAAAAACAAGGCCTGTGGCTGGCCTGTCACGAACATTTGTCCGCTATGCCGGAAGGGCTGCCGCCCCCTTAGCCAATGTGATCGGAGCAGATCATGAATAATAAAAACAACGATAAAAGTATTCGCAAGATAGAAACCAACGGGGTCGAGCAGATCCCGGACCACGAACGTACCGCCGGCCCCAAGGATCTGTTCCGACTGATCTTCGGCGGCGCCAATACCTTTGCCACCGCCGTGCTGGGTTCTTTTCCCGTGCTGTTCGGCCTGTCGTTCCAGGCCGGTGTCTGGGCGATTGTGCTGGGCGTGCTGGTGGGTGCGCTGATCCTCGCGCCAATGGGCCTGTTCGGGCCGATCAATGGCACCAACAACGCCGTGTCTTCCGGTGCGCACTTTGGCGTGCACGGGCGGATTGTCGGCTCGTTTCTCTCGCTGCTGACGGCGATTGCCTTCTTCTCACTATCGGTGTGGAGTTCAGGTGATGCGCTGGTGGGCGGTGCGAAACGTCTGATTGGCTTGCCGGAAACCGACCTGAGCCTGGGCCTGGCCTACGGCGTGTTCGCGATTCTGGTGCTGACCGTGTGCATCTATGGCTTTCGCTTCATGCTGTGGGTCAATCGCATTGCCGTGTGGGCGGCGAGCCTGCTGTTCCTGCTGGGGATCTTCGCGTTTGCGCCGGCCTTCGACAGCCACTTCGCCGGCACCGTAGCGCTGGGCCAGACCGGCTTCTGGGCGGCCTTTATCGGCGCCGCGCTGGTGGCCATGAGCAATCCGATTTCGTTCGGCGCGTTCCTGGGTGACTGGTCACGCTATATCCCGCGTGAGACGCCGAAAATACGCATCATGCTGGCAGTGGTCCTGGCGCAAATCGCCACCTTGATCCCCTTCCTGTTCGGCCTGGCCACCGCGACCATCGTGGCGATCAAGGCACCGGACTATATTGCGGCCAACAACTATGTCGGCGGTTTGCTGGCCGTGGCGCCGAGCTGGTTCTTCCTGCCGGTGTGCCTTATCGCAGTGATCGGTGGCATGTCCACCGGCACGACGTCGCTGTATGGCACCGGGTTGGACATGTCCAGCGTATTCCCGCGCCTGCTGTCGCGGGTCAAGGCCACGTTGCTGATCGGGGTGATGTCGATTGCCTTCATCTTTATCGGACGTTTCGCCGCCAACCTGGTGCAGAGCGTGTCGACCTTCGCCGTGCTGATCATCACCTGCACCACGCCGTGGATGGTGATGATGATCATCGGCCTGATCGTGCGTCGCGGTTTCTATTGCCCGGATGACCTGCAGGTGTTCACGCGTGGTGAAACCGGCGGCCGCTACTGGTTCAGCCACGGCTGGAACTGGCGCGGGCTGGGAGCGTGGATCCCGAGTGCGCTGGTGGGCCTGTGCTTCGTCAACCTGCCGGGGCAGTTTGTCGGGCCGCTGGGCAATCTGGCGGATGGCATTGATATCAGCCTGCCGGTGACGCTGGGGCTGGCCTCGGTGGTGTACCTGACCTTGCTTCGTGTGTTCCCGGAACCGGCGGCTGTTTATGGCCCCCAGGGGCCGCTTCGCAGCCCAACGGGAGCAAGCTCCCTCGCCACAAAAAGCGCCTCAATAGCCTAAAAAAACAATCGGAGAACCGCCGTCATGGCTTTGGATTTATTCGTCGTACTCATCTACGCCGCCGGCATGCTCGTGCTCGGCTACTACGGCATGCGCCGCGCCAAGACCCACGAAGACTACCTGGTGGCCGGTCGCAACCTGGGCCCATCGCTGTACATGGGCACCATGGCCGCCACGGTATTGGGCGGGGCGTCCACCGTCGGCACCGTGCGCCTGGGCTACGTGCATGGCATCTCCGGCTTCTGGCTGTGTGCTGCGCTGGGCATGGGCATCATTGCGCTGAACCTGTTCCTGGCCAAGCCGCTGTTGAAGCTGAAGATCTTCACCGTGACCCAGGTGCTGGAAAAACGCTACAACCCCATGGCCCGCCAGGCCAGCGCGGTGATCATGCTGGCCTACGCACTGATGATCGGCGTGACCTCGATCCTGGCCATCGGCACCGTGCTGCAAGTGCTGTTCGGCCTGCCGTTCTGGATCTCGGTGCTGCTTGGCGGTGGCGTGGTGGTGGTGTACTCGACCATCGGCGGCATGTGGTCGCTGACCCTCACCGACATCGTGCAATTCGTGATCAAGACCGTCGGCCTGATGTTCATCCTCTTGCCGATCTGCCTGTACCGCGTCGGCGGCTGGGACGAACTGGTGGCCAAGCTGCCCGCGTCGAGTTTCAGCTTCACCGCGATCGGTTGGGACACCATCATCACCTACTTCATGATCTACTTCTTCGGCATCCTGATCGGCCAGGACATCTGGCAGCGGGTGTTCACTGCCCGCGACGAAAAGGTCGCCAAGTACGCAGGCACGTTCGCCGGGTTCTACTGCATCCTCTATGGCCTGGCCTGTGCATTGATCGGCATGGCCGCGCATGTGCTGATCCCGGACCTGGATAACGTCAACAACGCCTTTGCCGCCATCGTCAAAGTCTCGCTGCCGGACGGCATCCGTGGCCTGGTGATTGCCGCAGCACTGGCGGCAATGATGTCCACCGCCAGCGCCGGCCTGCTCGCCGCCTCCACCGTCCTGACCGAAGACCTGCTGCCGCGTCTGCGTGGCGGCAAACAGTCGAGCCTGGCCATCAACCGCCTGTTCACGATGCTGACCGGCATTGCCGTGCTGGGTATCGCACTGGTGGTGAGCGATGTGATCAGCGCCTTGACCCTGGCCTACAACCTGTTGGTGGGCGGCATGTTGATCCCGCTGATCGGCGCGATCTTCTGGAAGCGCGCCACCACATCAGGCGCCATCACCTCCATGACCCTGGGCTTCGTGACGGCGCTGGTATTCATGATCAAGGACGGGTTGGATGCAAACACGCCGATCTACTACAGCCTGGCGATTGGGCTGGTGAGTTTTGTAGTGGTGAGTTTGCTGTCGCGCCGGCCAGAGGGTGTGGCGGCCAACGCGGTTTGAGATACAACTGGATTTAGAGCGGTTTCTTCAGCGGGCGCGACGTCGGATGTCGTGCCCGTTTTTTTCATTCAACAGCAAGATCTTGATTTGCCTGGATGATTTCCTGGACCAGGGAGGCCCATAGCAATCCCTGTGTTGTGCCGCCGGCGTAGGTTCCTCCTGCTGCAATTCGGTGGTAGGCGGACCAATGCACTATCGACAGCCCATCCGAGGTGCCGGGTCTGGCGCATTCGATAACTTGCAAGTCACCACTTTCGATTGCCCTGCGATAGGACCTCGGAAAGTGCCGAGAGACAGCAGCCAGACATGCCGCCAATATCTGCTCCTTGCGCTCTGCTGTCGAATCGGGCGGAACCTGTCCACCTGAAATGAGAATCCAGTCCCCATCCAAACGGCAATTCATGACACCGATTGGCAAATCGTACTGCAGCTTGAGTCCGCGCATTCCGGCACCTTCGTGATCAGCAGCGCGCAGCTTGAAAAACCAACCAATAATCGAAACGACTTCAAACTCCTCTACTCCCATGGCAGTCACAACGAAGTGTTGCCTGCTTAGCTCAGAAATTTGGGCCGGATTCAGATGCCCAGGCATGAACTGAACCCCGGCGCTCAGTAAAAGCGCCTCTATCTCATCCTTCAAATGGACAAACTCCAAATCGTAGCCCGACACTTCAATAGCCCCACCAATGCCTGGAACGCCATACCGCTCAAAAAACTGTCGTTGACTGATCTCTGTGAGTTCGCATCCCAGTTTGCCACTCGGCCAAGGCCTGTTTTCGATATCGGACTGCTCCTTTATCGCTGCCTCTATTCCAAGGGCGTCGTCCCTGTAAGCACGTACAATTTGAGCCCGAGCGAATCGCGCCAACGCTGGATTATCAGCCAGCAGTTTTTCAAACAACTCAATGCCCGCGCGATTGCACTCAACGGCCAAATGCTGATTGGCGGGAAGTAGATAATCGCTATGCAGTGGCTTTGCGCTCGTCTCCGTGGCCGACAGGTGGCGCATGTTCACAGGCTTGTGACTGGCACCATCGCTCCTCTGATTGCCTCCATATATCGTCACTTGATAATTCGCCAGGCGGAGCATCACCGCCTGGAGCAGGCCATTGATCCCTCTGCCAATGATCGACACACGCGGTGCACCAGCGCCTGCGGTCCGAAGAGGAATCGCCAATGACTGTGTAAGTTTGCGCCTGACCAGGCCGCGCACAGCCATCAGGCTCAACTGAACTGAAACAGCGTAGTCAAGGTCGCAGTGGCAGGCCTCGCTGGTTGATGCCTGCGTAGTCAGCGTCGCAGGTCTGTACCAAATGGAGACCTCACAGCCGAGCGCTTGCGTACGTAGGCGGAACGCCTCCAATGTCGCAGGCCCATAGTCCACGACAAGCTGGATATCTTCAGCCGCTGCCAGGGCATGCAAAGCATCGTCACTCAACACATCCGGCTTGGCGACACAGACCAGCCGAGCGTGTGTGTGCAGGGATTGGATGAGGGATGAATCAATGCGATGAGTGGACTCATCGTTCAGGGATAAGCACAGGGCGACAGCAGAAGCGCCGTCCAATACCTCGGACCAGTCCACGACAAATGACACTCGACTATCGGGAGATGCATGCCCGAAAGTGTCCAGTGCTCGATCCTGGCGGACTAGTACCTTGATCCGAACATCGGGATCTCGATCAAGTAACAAATTGACCAGTTCCTTTCCCACATTGCCGTATCCCAGTACACGCACATCATGAGGGATGGAGCCATCCGCCAGTGTCAGCCAACGTAGGAGATAGGCAGCCACATGCGGCGCGTTCACCCCCGGCGTGTTGAATACTTGAATACCATTAGATTCACATAGGTCCAGTCGTATCTTATCCAGACTCGTACCTCTGCGGATCAAACAGAGTTCTCCAAAGGGGTGAGAGGCACGCCATTGATGAATGAGGTCCGCATCGATGGCTTGGTCGCCGACGATGATCGTAGTTGGCCGTAAGAGCCCGAGCTGTATGAGCAGAGCCTGCTTGGTCAATGCAGGGGGAAGAAACACGACGTTTCTGGGGGCGTCGGCCTTCCAGCCTTTCGACACCGGTGCAATATGTAGAACACTGTCGATTGTGGTGATGAGTGACGCGGCGACCGGCGGAACTGAAGAGAGCAACATAGCTTTGTCTCCAACAATTCTGGTTTATTGACCCCTTGAGAAGAGGAGTTCAATAACGTTGGGGCGCCACGAATGGGCGCTTGGGTTTCAACCTATGCGCCTCTTAAGAATTAAGTAAGCCGGCCGTTTCTGACTGACTAGTAATCCAATTCTGACAATTGAACGCAAAAGCCTGACTGACAAGCTCCCAGCGTTTGTTTACTCAGAAAGGACGAACAGGGAAAAGGTTACGGATGACGGAATAAGAAGAAGGCTCTGACAATGAGGCATGCCTCGTCAGACAGTTGCGGACACTACGAAATGTACAGCGAATACAGCCTGATTACAGGGAACCGAACACGCCCTGAAGAACGACCCGAGGTGTCAGCGCCCGCGCGATTGAATCGCGTGAGCGCTTCCAGGACTTACCTGCGACGTGGGCGACGCTGCTCGTCATCGGTGCGAATCGGCACGGGTTGCAGCGGAGGCTCGATCAAGCCCAGTGCAACACCCAGATCATGGAGCCAGTTTTGAATTTTCTCTTTCATGGTTGCCCCCTTTGAGGGTAATGCTGGTAGGCGCAAGTTCTGTCGCCTTTTCCTACAGTGATAGTAGCCCTAAGTCCTACGTAATGCTTGAACGAAACCACAACGAACTATTACTGAATTCATCAAAATCCTGACGGATCGCTCAAGCAATGGCGCGCGTGTCGTGCAGGACCGCAGTCTTGCTGGCTTGCTGCAGGTCGATCCATGCGTTGAGGTTAGCGCCGAGCATACCCTTTCGCCACATCAGCCAGGTGGTGGCAGTGGCAAAAGGCCCTTTCAACGGATGAACGGACACGCTGTCCTTGCCTGGCAGGCTCTCCAGCATGGATTCGGACATCAACGCCACTCCGGACCCGGCGATCACGCACGCCAGCATGCCCTGATAAGACTCGATCTCAATCGCCCGGCCCATGGCCACGCGCTCATGGGAAAACCAGGTTTCCAGGCGGGTGCGATAGGCGCAGCTGCGACGGAAGGTGAACACCGAACGCCCCGCCACATCCTGCGGACCCAGTACCGGCGGATGGTCGGCCTCGCAGATCAGCACCAGGCGTTCTTCGCACAGAGGCACACCGTCCAGGGAAGCGATGGTGATGGGGCCGTCCACAAATGCCGCATCCAGCCGGCCGGTGATCAACCCTTCGAGCAGCTCTCCGCTGGGTGCCGATTGCACCTGAAGGTTCACCATCGGGTAGGCCTTGTGATAGCCCGCCAGCAGTTTCGGCAGATGCACCGCCGCTGTGCTGTACATGCTGCCCACCACAAAATCGCCGGCCGGTTGCCCGCCTTGCACCGCGCCGTGGGCTTCGTCGTGTAGGGCCAGCAGTCGAGTGCTGTAGTCCAGCAGCACCTTGCCGGCCGGTGACAGCTGCAAGCGCTGGCGCTCACGCACGAACAGCTCTACGCCGAGCTGCTCCTCCATTTGCTTGAGGCGCGTCGACAGGTTCGACGGCACCCGATGCAAGCGCTCAGCCGCGCGCGTGATGGAGCCCTCTTCCGCCACCGCCTGGAAAATGCGCAATTGACTGAACTCCATACCTTTCTCCAAAACTGAACAAGTTACTCACTATTATTCATTTTTGCAGAAAGTCAATCCACTTTAGCCTGAGGGTATTCGTTTACTCGCAGGAATACTGATCATGTCTCCTTTAGTTCGCTTACTCGCCAGCTTTGTCGCCCTGATGATGGCGATGGGGATTGGCCGCTTCGCCCTCACCCCACAAATGCCCCATCTGCTCAGTGAAGGGCAGATCGACCTGACCGGCGCCGGCCTGATTGCCGCCGCCAACTACCTGGGCTACTTCGTCGGCGCGGTAGATTCGATCTTCGCGCGCAGCCACCATCATGTCCGCGGGCGTCTATATGGCGGGTTGTGGCTGTGCGTGCTGCTGACCCTGGCGTCGTACTGGGCCCACGGGTTCTGGCCGCACCTGTTGTTGCGCTTTGGCACCGGTGTCGCGAGTGCCTGGGCCCTGGTAATGATCACCAGCCTGAGCCAGCCGCTGGCGATTGCCGCCGGGCGGCCGCGCCTGGGTGCCTTGGTTTTTGCCGGGCCGGGGCTGGGGATTTTGTTGACCGGTTTGCTGGCGCTGGGCTCCAACCTGATGGGGCAAAACTCGGGCACGTTGTGGCTGGTATATGGCGCGGTGGCGCTGGTGATGTTGCTGTCCATCTTGCCTTTCCTGCCCAAACCCTCCCCCACCGGTACGCCCGTTGCCGGGCACGTCGACGCTGGCAGCAACGGCAGCATCGCGCATTTGTGCTGGATTTATGTGTTGTATGGTCTTGGCTACATCATCCCGGCGACGTTCCTGTCGCAGATGGCCAGCGCGCAATTCAAAGGTGCCTGGCAAGCCGACCTGTTCTGGCCATGCTTCGGCCTGGCCGCCGCGATTGGCGTAGTGGTGGCAACCCTGCGCCGCAAGGACCCAGACACCACTCGCCGCTGGCTGATGACCACATTGTGGCTGCAAGCGGCCGGGGTGTTTGCCTGCTTGCTGGGCAATGGCTGGGGCCTGGCACTGGGGGTGTTGCTGTGCGGCGGACCGTTCCTGGCCTGCATGCAGTTGGTGATGGCCCGCCTGCGCGAGGTCGCTCCCCACGGCTACCAGCGCAGCACCGGACTGCTCACCGCCAGCTTCGCCATCGGCCAATTGAGCGGGCCGTTACTGGCCTCGGTCAGCAGCCACCTGAGTGGTGGGCTGCAACCGGCATTGGTGGTGGCCGGCGCTGGCTTGCTGTTGGCGGGCTCGATCCTGGTCAGCCGGCAACCAGCGGTGCAGGCACACGCCCCTGTTCACGCCGCGCCAACACCAGGAAAAACAGCCCACCCAGGAAGCAGCCGGTAAACCAGGCAAAGTTGGCCATGCCCTGCAACGCCGGGGTAAAGGTGATCGCGACGCCCACCAGCGTCGCGGGCACCAGCGCTTTGACTGCCGTCCAGTTCACACCGCCGTCGAAGTAATAGCGCCCGCTCGGGCTGTCATCGAACAACGCGTCCACGTCGATCTGCTGTTTTTTGATCAGGTAGAAATCCACCAACAGGATGCCGAACAGTGGCCCGATAAAAGCCGCGAGAATGTCCAGTGTGTAATGGATCATCAGCGGGTTATTGAACAGGTTCCACGGTGTGATGAAGATCGACGCCACCGCAGCGATCATCCCACCCGCGCGCCAGCTGATCTTGCTCGGTGCGACGTTGGCGAAGTCAAAGGCTGGGGAAACGAAGTTGGCGACGATATTGATGCCGATGGTCGCGGTGACAAAAGCAAACGCCCCCAGCAACACCGCCATGCTGTTATCGATGCGCGACACCGTGGCGATCGGGTCATGCAACATTTCGCCAAACACCGGCAAGGTGCCCGAGACGATCACCACGGTGACCAGGGAAAACGCCAGGAAATTCACCGGCAGCCCCCAGAAGTTGCCGCGCCGTACGTCCTGCATGCTGCGGCAGTAGCGGCTGAAGTCACCGAAGTTCAGGGTCGGCCCGGAAAAGTACGACACCACCAACGCCGTCGCCACGATCACCTGGCCGAAGGCCTGCCAGCCCGACAGGGATTTTTCCGCCAGGGTGAAGCTGATGTTCGACCAGCCCGCCTTCCACACGATCCAACCCGCCAGGGCGAACATCACCGCGTAGACCACCGGTCCGGCCCAATCGATAAAACGCCGGATGGATTCCATGCCGGCCCAGAACACCGCCGCTTGCAACAGCCACAGACTGAGGAAACCAAACCAACCAAGGTAGGACAAGCCCGCAAAATGCGGCTCCGCGTACACCGCCATCTGTGGGAAGAAGCGCAGCACCACGATGATCAAGGCGCTCGACGCCAGGTATGTCTGAATCCCATACCAGGCCACCGCGATCAAGCCGCGAATCACCGCAGGAATGTTCGCGCCAAACACACCAAATGCCAGGCGACAGATCACGGGGTAAGGCACCGCAGCCTGCTGGCTCGGTTTGGCTACCAGATTGGCGATCACTTGCACGATGCAGATCCCGGCGAGCAAGGCGATCAGCACCTGCCAACTGGCGAGGCCCAGGGCGAAGAGGCTGGCAGCGAACACATAACCGCCGACGCTGTGCACGTCGCTCATCCAGAAGGCGAAAATGTTGTACCAGTTCCACTTTTGGGGCAGCGGGCCTAGGTCTTGGTTATACAGGCGTGGGCTGTAGCCTTTGGGCAATTGTTCGGTCATCGCGGGGCTCCTCGAAATACCGGCCTGCGCTTCCGTCACGGGTGTGCATACGGGAGGCGGCATGGTTTGTATACGAGGTATTCAGCAGAATGCGTGCCAATTGAGCCCAATTCCTCTGGAACGGCGTTCCAAAGGGAGGGGAACAGGCTTGGACACAGGGCCTGCGCTCAGCAACGGTGCACAAAAATCCTGTACACAATCAGCGCTGCACTCGATGTGCACACAGATAACCTGCCGTGCAACAGGCCGCAGTCAGGAAGGTGCCCCACGCCATGTCCATGACTGCCAACTGCGCAGACCAACCTTGCAGCGTGGCCCAGTTGCTCAGGTCGTAGGTGCCGTAGGCGACCAGGCCCAGCAAGGCACCCAGCCGTGCAGCGCGCTGCCAGCTTGCGCTGGGCAAGACTACGAATACCACGCAACCGAGCACATAAAGGAGATAGAAGAGTGTGGCGGGCAACAGGCGGGGTTGGTCCAGCATCAGTGGACCCAGCAGGGATTTGTAGGTGGGGCCCATGAGGACACCGAGCCAGAGGCCGTCCAGGATCAGGAAGGCGAGCAACGTGCCGAAGTAGGCGAACAGCGATTTCTTGCTCATTGATGCAACCTCTGTAGACGCCGACGGGCGTCTACAGAAGAGCAAATCGGGGTCAGCTTAGTTCAATGCGATCCGCGTGGATCACGATCTGGCCCTGCTTGTACAACGCACCAATGGCCTTCTTGAAGTTGCCCTTGCTCACACCGAACAAGTTGCTGATCACGGCCGGATCGCTCTTGTCGCTGACCGGCAAGCTGCCGTTGTTTTCACGCAACTTGGCGAGGATCTTCGAATTGAGGCTGGAGGCCGCTTCCTGGCCAACCGGCTGCAGGCTCAGGCTGATGTTGCCATCGGCGCGGATCTCTTTGATAAAGCCTTTTTCTTCTTTACCTGGGCGCAGGAACTTGAACACTTCGTTCTTGTGGATCAGGCCCCAGTGTTTGTTGTTGATGATCGCCTTGAAGCCCATGTCAGTGGCTTCGGCCACCAGCAGGTCGACTTCCTGGCCCACCTGGTAGTTGGCCGGCGTCTTGTCCAGGTAGCGATCCAGGCGCGCAGTGGCGGTGATGCGCTTGGTGTGCTTGTCGAGGTAGACGTGCACCACGCAATATTCGCCTGCGGTCATCTGGCGTTTTTCTTCCGAGTACGGCAGCAACAGGTCCTTGGGCAGGCCCCAGTCGAGGAACACGCCAATGCTGTTGACTTCTACCACTTTCAAACTGGCGAACTCACCCACTTGAACTTTGGGCTTTTCAGTGGTGGCGATAAGTTTGTCATCGCTGTCCAGGTAAATGAAAACGTTAAGCCAGTCTTCATCTTCACTGGGAATATCTTTGGGGATATACCGATTAGGCAAGAGGATTTCGCCATCTTGCGCACCGTCCAGGTACAAACCAAAGTTAGTGTGTTTAACCACTTGCAAGCTGTTGTAGCGCCCGACCAAAGCCATTTTCAATACCCTCATTACGTGGGCGGCATTCTACCCGAGTTGCGCTCGCCACGCGCGCGTGCCTGAAAAATCGCGGGTTGCCATGGCGCTGCCCCGCTCGTCTGATCAATCGGCCCATTTTTTCCAGGCAGTCGGTCGCGGACAGCTGCATGGTTTCGAGTTAAAACAGTAAGTTAGGGGATTATTTCAGCGATCAACTTCGGCTATTTCCCACCGCCCCACTTATTCCCGGGGGATATTTGCCAAGCAATTGTCAAGTATTTCCTGTACGATGCCTGGCCAAGTTAATTTTCTACAGGTTAGTGGCCGCCATGCGCGTAAAAGCATCCAACAGCAAAGCAAAGCCAGCTCCCGCCGTTGAAACCAGCGAATCGATCAACAGCCAGATTGCTGCCTTCCTCAAGTCCGGCGGTGAAATCCAGCAGATTGCCAAGGGCGTGAGCGGCCAGACTTTCGGCCCATCCAAGCAGATCAGCCTGGGTAAGAAGTAATACCGCGCAACACACCTGGTCCCTAAGCGTCTTGCCATCAAGGCGCTAGGACTAGAGCCCGAAAGACCCTCTGCAATACCTTCAATAACACGCTAATCGACGAACGGGCCTCACCGCCTGGCATTCGCCGGTATGCTTGCACACGTCTAGCACGGGCATCTGCCCGACTTTCTCCGTCACTGCTCCTCGCTTTTCATGGAGTGAAGCATGTTCAAACCCTGCATGTTCCTGGTCGGCGCCCTGATTGCCAGCCCTCTCGCCGAAGCCCAGATCTTCCAGCGTGAACTGGGTGACTTCGACTTGAAATTGGGCACGACGCCCAGTCGCAGCATGGCCCAGGGCCTGGTCAAGCCGACGTCTCCCGGCAGCGATTCGTTCCATGGCGGGCTGGACCTGAGCCACGACAGCGGCCTGTACTTCGGCCAGTTTTCACCGAACATGGGCCTGTCCTCGTCCAGCACCCTCGAAGTCGATTCCTACATGGGCTTCAAGCATCCCTTCGACCAGACCCTGGGCTACGAAGTGGGCCTGATCCACTACAGCTACCCCAAGCTCAGCCCCCTCGACAGCCAGGAGTTCTACGGTGGCCTGAACCTATTGGGCAATCGCTTCGGCGCCTCTTTCAGCAACGACCCGGATCGCCAGGACAGCACCCTGTTTGCTGACCTCGGCGGCACCCAGCCGTTCGGCATTGGCGTCAGCATGAAGTACACCACTCATCAGTTGGGCACGCCGGTTTCAGTGGAGGGCGGCTCCATCCGCACCTTCAGCGACTGGTCGGTGCAATTCTCCCGGCAGTGGATGGGCGTGGACTTGAACCTGATCTACAGCGACTCCAGCCTCAGCGGCGGGGATTGCTCGGCCTATTCCGGACACAACTCGCAATGCGATGGCCTGTTGACGTTGAAGGCCGCCCGGTCGTTTTATTGAGGGGCTGAACTGTCGCACCCGGCGCGGGTTCACATGTGATAACCCACTCTGCGAAGGACCCGCCCATGCTGCGTCGGCTCAAACTACTGGTGGTACTGCTGACCCTGAGCCTGGTGCTCGCCGGTTGCAATCGCGTGGGCCTGGCCTATCGCAACCTCGACGTGATCATCCCCTGGACCCTCAACGACTACCTGGACATGAACGCCGGGCAGAAGAGCTGGTTCAACGACAAGCTCAAGGAACACCTGGCCTGGCACTGCACCACGCAATTGCCAGGTTACCTGGATTGGCTGGACCGCCTGCAACGGATGGCCGACGACAACCAGGTCACCGACGCCGCGCTCCAGGCCCGCACCACCGAGGCCAAACAGGCCATCGACGACGTCGCCCGTGAGATCACGCCCTCCGCCATCGAACTGCTCCAAGGCCTGGACGACCAGCAGGTCAAGGAAATGAGCGACGCCCTGGCCAAGGACCTGCGCAAACGCCAGGACGAGTACCTCAAACCGCCCCTGGCCCAGCAGATCAAGGAGCGCGCCGAGCGCATGAACAAGCGCCTGGACGCCTGGATCGGCCCGCTCAGTGCCAGCCAGCAGAACCGCGTGACCGCCTGGTCCATTGCACTGGGCGAGCAGAACCAGGAATGGATCGGCAACCGCGCCCGCTGGCAGGCGCAGTTTATCGACGCCGTGCAACAGCGCAAAAACGCCGACTTCCCACAAAAAATGCAGCAGTTGCTGGTGGACCGCGAAAGCCTGTGGACCCCGCAATACCGCAGCGCCTACGCACAGACGGAAGCCGCGGCCCGCGGCCTGATTGTCGACGTGATGGCCGAAAGCACCGTGCAGCAACGGCAGAAGCTCACCCAGAAGATCGACAAGGTGCGTAGCGATTTCCAGGCGCTCAAATGCTTGAAAAGTGCGCAGTCCTAGCGGGGGGCCAAGGTTCCCAACCAGGCCACCAGCGCCAGGATCAGCACCACCGCCCCAAACTCCAGGGTGATGCTGCGACGCAAGGCTTCACGCGCTGCTCGGTGGTCACCCGCCGCCAGGGAGCGCTGCAACAACGGCGTCAGGTGTGAGCGATTAAGCGCCGCCAGCCCCAACATCAATCCAAACAAGCCCAACTTCAAGCACAACAGGATCGCGTAGACGCCGCCCGTAATGCCATCCAGGTTCGGCCCGACCACAAACAGATAATTCGCCACGCCCGTGCCAATCAGCACCGCAACGAAGACCGCGCCGACACGCTCGAAGCCTGCCAAGGCATGTGCCAACACTGGCACCGCCTGCTCAGATGTACTCCTCAACATCAGCCCGAACGCCACCAATGCCCCGACCCAACCCGCCGCCGCCAGCAGATGCGCACTGTCGCTGAGAAGATGCCACAGCCCCAACGAGCCTTCATGCATCACCCCATGCCCGGTCCAGGCCAGCGTCACCAACGCGACACCGCCGAACCCGGTGGCCAACCGGGTATTGAGTGCAACCAGAACCAGCGCCGCAATCCGCAGCCACCACGTCCAGCCCAATTCGGTGTGCCAGAGCATCATCTGCAGGTGCGTCCACAGCGTTGGCCAATCCTCGGCACCGCTCATGGACTGGGTCATGGACAGCAACGACGCCACCGACAGCAGCAAACCCAGTATCGCCAATGCCCGTAGCTGAGGCTTCAGATTCAGCAACCGGTTATCTGCATAAAGGCCGAACAGCCCCAGTCCAAACAACAGCATCAAGTCCAGATACAGGGCGAAGCGCAGTAACACCGGGATCAGTTCACTCATGGCTGGACGCTGAACACCACATTGCCAAGGATCGGGTGGGTATCGGACGACACCGCGCGCCAATCCACCCGATAGGTGCCCACCGTCAGCGTGGAGGCCGGCTTGATCAGCATCACTTGGGGATCAGCACTGGCGGCGACACTGGCCTTTACCGGCATTGACGAATTGGGCATGCCGGGCATATCGGTCATGGTCAGCTTGGCGCCGGAAAACTGCGTCAGCAGATTTTCCGAGAAGCGCAGTTCAATCACTGCGGGGGCAACACCTTGGGCACCGGATGCCGGGCTGGAAGACAGCAGCGTGGGATGGGCTGAAGCCGCCACGCTGGTGCATAACACAACGCCCGCCAGGGCAGTTTTCAACATCGACATGCAAGGCTCCAGGCCGCTCATGGCGGCGAGTTATAGGAAGAGTAAAAACGTCAGAACCACAAGCGCACACCCACGACCCAGCGCAGTTGCCGCGTGTCTTCGCCTTCATCCCTGGCGTATTGCGCGGTCTGGCCGTAGCTGCGATTCCAGGTCACGCCCACATAGGGCGCAAATTCGCGGCGCACTTCGTAACGCAGCCTCAGGCCCAACTCACTGTCCGAAAGGCCCGAACCGACGCCGCGCTGCGGATCGTTGCGCCCATAAAAGTTGAGTTCGGCGGTGGGCTGCAGGATCAGTCGATTGGTCAGGAGGATGTCGTAGTCGCCCTCCAACCGTGCAGCAGTGCGCCCGGCTTCACCGACAAACACCGTGGCTTCGGCTTCAAAGTTGTACAGCGCCATACCCTGCGCGCCGAAGGCCGCCCAGGTCTGGCCGTCACCGGGTATGAAGTCCTGGCGCACACCGCCAACCAGGTCCCACCAAGGACTGATGGCATGGCCCCACAACGCCTGGACTTCAGCGCTTTCGGTGCGACCGGCGCTGCGCTCGCCTTCGCTGCGCAACCACAGGCGATCGATATCACCACCGACCCAGCCCTTGATATCCCAGTTCAACGCGCCGTCGCCCTCGCCGCCTTGCCATTCCAACTGGTTGATCAGCAGCAGGGAATGGATGCCACTGTCGTGAACCACGTGCCCACCGGGCGCGTTGTAGACCGCAGCGCGATCGGCGTCCGTCAATACGGGGATCGGTGTGCGGCTCTCAGTGAGCGCCGGTGTCACCGGGCTCATGCCCTGGAATTCATCGGCCTGTGTCAACGGAACAAACGCCAACGCGATTAAGCCGGATAAGACACGACGGCTCATGCTCGTTTCCTTATTCATGCACGCGTACCTCACGGAACATGCCCATTTCCATGTGGTACAGCAGGTGGCAGTGATAGGCCCAACGCCCCAGCGCGTCGGCGGTCACCCGGTAGCTGCGCCGTGAGCCCGGCGGCATGTCGATGGTGTGCTTGCGCACCTGGAACTGGCCGTTTTCGTCCTCCAGATCACTCCACAGACCGTGCAAATGAATGGGGTGACTCATCATCGTGTCGTTGACCAGCACCAGCCGGACGCGCTCGCCGTAGGTCAGTTGCAAGGGTTCGGCATCGGAGAACTTCACGCCATTGAATGACCAGGCGAATTTCTCCATATGCCCAGTGAGGTGCAGTTCGATGGTGCGACTGGGATCGCGTCCGTCAGGGTCTTCGAAGGCGCTGCGCAGGTCGGCGTAAGTCAGGACACGCCGGCCGTTGTTGCGCAGGCCGATGCCGGGATCGTCGAGCTTGGGCACCGGGCTCATGGCTTGCATATCCACCAGCGGGTTGTCTTGCTCGCTCGCAGGATGGGCCTGCATCGACATGGCACTGTGATCCATGCCCGCCATCTCCGGCATGTCCGCCATGGCGCCGTGGTCCATCCCACCCATGCCCATATCCTCCATGGTGATCCAGGGGCGCGGGTCCAGTGCCGGTACGGTGGCCATCGCCCCGGTTTGTCGGGCAAGCGTGCCGCGGACATAACCACTGCGGTCCATCGACTGGGCAAACAGTGTGTAAGCCTCGGCCGTCGGCTCGACCAGCACATCGAAGGTCTCTGCCACGGCGATACGGAACTCGTCGACGCTCACCGGCTGCACTGGCTGGCCATCGGCGGCAATCACGGTCATCTTCAGCCCCGGAATGCGCACATCGAAGTAGCTCATTGCCGAACCGTTGATAAAGCGCAACCGGATCATCTCGCCCGCCTTGAATACGCCGGTCCAGTTGCGCTCCGGCGGTTGGCCGTTGAGCAGGTAGGTGTAGGTTTCGCCGCTGACGTCGGCCAAGTCCGTGGGGTTCATCTTCATTTGCGCCCACATCAGGCGGTCAGCCACCGTGGCCGACCCGCCTTGCTTGCCCAGATCCCGCACGAAGTCGCCCACGGTCGGCTTGTGCAGGTTGTAGTAGTCGGACTGTTTCTTGAGGGTTTTCATCAAGGCGACCGGGTCTTCGTCGGTCCAGTCCGACAGCATCACCACGTAGTCGCGCTGATAGGTATACGGTTCGGGCTCCCTCGGGTCGATCACCAGCGGGCCATACACACCCTGCTGCTCCTGGAACCCGGAATGGCTGTGGTACCAGTACGTGCCGTGCTGTTTGACCGTGAATTGGTAGACAAACACGCCACCCGGCTCGATGCCCTTGAAGCTCAAGCCCGGAACGCCGTCCATGTTCGACGGCAGGAGAATGCCGTGCCAATGGATCGACGTCGGTTCGGCCAGGCGGTTGTTCACGCGCAAGGTCACGGTGTCGCCTTCACGCCAGCGCAGCAGCGGGCCGGGCAGGCTGCCATTGATGGTCAGTGCCGTGCGTTTACGGCCAGTGAGGTTGACCGGGCTTTGGTCAATGAACAGATCAAATTCGGTCCCGGCCAGCACCGTGGGCTGGCCGGGACTGGTCAAGGCCCAGACCGGGCTGCGCCAGAGGCCGAGCCCGCCCAGCAAGCCGCCGGCAGCCAGGCCTTTAACGAAGGTACGTCGGGTAGTGTTGGAGTGCATGCCGATTCAAATCCATGAGTTGAATGGCAGCAGAGTAGGCAGGGCCGGCTGTCAGCCAGCTTAGCGGCAGATTACCGATCTGACAGTTTCGCCCCGGCGTTGCGACAGCGCCGGGGCGTGAGAGGGATCAGGCGATCTGGGCCTTGGAGGCCACCTCGGCGAAGGTCGCCGGGTCCAGAGCGTCGGGCTGTTCATCCAGCACCTGACGCGGGTGATCATTGCCAGGGATCGAACTGTCGATCAGCGCCAGCAATTGCGCACCCAGCGGAGTCAGGATGAAATTCTCGCCATTGCCGCCCTCGTCTTCGGGGCGCGACTCGATAAAACCGCGCTTGAACAGCAGCGCTTCGTAGTCCGCAGCGGTCTTTTTGAGCGCGTCCAGGTTGCCGGTGGACTCGCCCGCCGTGGCCTTCTCGGCCGCTTCCTGCTCAGCGTATTTGCGCGGGGCGAAGCTGCCCTCGCCGTTCTGCACTTCATGCAGCAGACGTTCGATCAGATCCCAGTTGTAAGTCGTCATCCTGATTCCTCCTGCGGGCGGGTGGAAAGTAGCCCGTTAAAAGGTGTGACCGGCCACGTCACTGGCCGTTCAGCCCAGCAGACGAGCGTCATTGGCGTGAACTTTCCAGGTGCCCACGACCTCAACTGAATATCCCTGCCAAGGAGGTCCACCCATGAAAACCCTGATGAACCTGGCCATCGCCGCCACCTTGTTGACCGCCCTGCCCGCCTGGGCCTGTACGCCCGACGAGGCCACGGCCAAGCGCGAGCAACTGGCCCAGGAAGTGGCCAAGCTGACCGAGCAGAACCCGACCAAGGCCAAGGAGATGAACGACGAGCTGCAGAAGATGGACCTGGACACCGAAAGCGCGGAGTTCCCTGACAAGTGCCAACTGATCGATGCTCGCCTGAAGGAACTCAAGGAAGCGGCCGCCAAGGCTAAAAATTGATGGCATAAAAAAACCGGACAATCGTCCGGTTTTTTCACATCACCTGCGCCTTATTCGGCAGCCGGGGCTTCCGGCTTGCGGCGCTTGAGTGGCGCCATGCCGTCCTTGCTGACGAGCGACAGGTTGTCGGTCTTCGGCCGATTGGCGATCTTGCGCTTGGTCGGCGACTTGGCACCGGTTTTCTTCTTGTCGCCCTTGGCGTCGGTCTTTTTCTTCTTCACGCCAACGGCCTTGCCCGACGCCTTGACCTTCTTCGGCCCGGTGTAGGTGCCTTTGACTTCCTTGATAGTGCGGCGCTCGAACGACTGCTTGAGGTAGCGCTCGATGCTCGACATCAGGTTCCAGTCGCCGTGGCAGATCAGCGAGATCGCCAGGCCATCGTTACCGGCACGCCCGGTACGCCCGATACGGTGTACATATTCGTCGCCACTGCGTGGCATGTCGAAGTTGATCACCAGGTCCAGGCCGTCCACGTCCAGGCCACGGGCGGCGACGTCGGTGGCGACCAGGATCTTCACGCCACCGGCCTTGAGGCGATCGATCGCCAGCTTACGGTCCTTCTGGTCTTTCTCGCCGTGCAGCACGAACGCCTTGTATTCCTGGGCTACCAGGCGGCCGTAGATGCGGTCGGCGGCGGCGCGGGTGTTGGTGAACACGATGGCTTTCTGATAGGTCTCGTTGGCCAACAGCCAGTTGAGGATCTGCTCTTTATGCACGTTGTGGTCGGCGGTGACGATCTGCTGGCGCGTGGTCGCGTTCAGGTCGCTGACGTTGTTGACCTGCAGGTGCTCTGGGTTGTTCAGCACCTTGGCGACCATGTCGCGCAGGGTCGAGCCGCCAGTGGTGGCGGAGAACAGCATGGTCTGCTGGCGGTTGACGCACTCGGCTACCAGACGCTGCACGTCGTCGGCAAAGCCCATGTCGAGCATGCGGTCGGCTTCGTCCAATACCAGCACTTCGACTTCCTTGAGGTCGAGGTTGCCGGCATTGAGCTGCTCGATCATGCGGCCTGGGGTGCCGATCAAGATGTCCGGCACCTTGCGCAGCATGGCGGCCTGGACCTTGAAGTCTTCACCGCCGGTGATGATGCCGGACTTGATGAAGGTGAACTGCGAGAAGCGCTCAACCTCCTTCAGGGTCTGCTGGGCCAGCTCGCGGGTTGGCAGCAGGATCAGGGTCTTGATGCTGACGCGAACCTTGGCCGGCCCGATCAGGCGGTTCAGCACAGGCAGGACGAAAGCAGCGGTCTTGCCGCTACCGGTTTGAGCTGTCACCCGCAGGTCACGCCCTTCGAGCGCGAGCGGGATGGCCGCTGCTTGCACAGGCGTAGGCTCGACAAATTTAAGCTCGGCCACGGCTTTGAGCAGGCGTTCGTGCAGGGCGAATTGGGAAAACACGGGTGCTACCTCGAAGAAATACAAAAAATCAGCTGCATAGGTTACCGGTTTCGGGCGTCCAAACCGAGTTTCTTTACGCGAACGGTGCTAATCGGCTGCTTTTTTGTCAGTGCATTTGTCCATGACATCAACTTTGTTGCACTTAAATGCTCTAATCGCCCCGTGTTGTCTTATAGAAGAATCGGTTTCACCCATGGATATCAAACAGCTCTGGCTCAACGTCCAAGACCTCTGGGGCGCCCTCGACGAACACCCGCTGCTGCATGCCAGCCTCGGCTTGCTGGTGTTGCTGGTGGTGGCGCTGTTGCTCGGACGAGTGGCACGTTACCTCATCCTCCACGCCGTCAAGCTGCTCGGGCCGGCAACCGGCCCTGCACTGGCTCAACGACCTGCGGCACAACAAGGTCTTCCATCGCCTGGCACAGATGACGCCGTCTTTGGTGATCCAATTCGGCCTGTACCTGGTGCCGGACCTGAGCAAGACCGCCATCCTGTTCATCGGCAATGTGGCCCTGGCACTGACCATTCTGTTCCTGGTGCTGGCCATGAGCGCCCTGCTCAGCGCTCTGCTGGACATCTACGCCCGCACCGAACACGCGCGCACCCGCTCGATCAAGGGTTACGTGCAGTTGGCGAAGATGGTGCTGTTCGTGTTTGGCGCGATCATCATCGTCGCCACCCTGATCGATCGCTCGCCACTGTTGCTGCTGTCAGGGCTTGGCGCCATGTCGGCGGTGATCCTGTTGGTGTACAAGGACACGCTGTTGTCGTTCGTCGCCAGCGTGCAACTGACCAGCAACGACATGCTGCGGGTCGGTGACTGGATCGAGATGCCCCAGGTCGGCGCCGATGGCGACGTGGTGGACATCACTCTGCACACGGTCAAGGTGCAAAATTTCGACAAGACCATCGTCTCCATCCCCACCTGGCGCCTGATGTCCGAATCGTTCAAGAACTGGCGCGGCATGCAGGCCTCCGGCGGGCGCCGTATCAAGCGTAGCCTGTTCATCGACGCCAGCGGCGTGCGCTTCCTGCGTGACGATGAAGAACTGCGCATGACCCAGGTACACCTGCTCACCGACTACATCGGACGCAAACAGGCCGAACTCAAGGCCTGGAACGAAGCCCAGGGCCACAGCGCGCAACTCTCGGCCAACCGCCGTCGCATGACCAACCTCGGCACCTTCCGCGCTTATGCCCTTGCCTACCTGAAAAGCCACCCGGACATCCAGCCGAACATGACCTGCATGGTGCGCCAGATGCAAACCACCGCCCAGGGCGTGCCGCTGGAGATCTACTGCTTTACCCGCACCACGGCGTGGGCGGACTACGAGCGGATCCAGGGGGATATTTTTGATTACCTGCTGGCGGTGCTGCCGGAGTTTGGCTTGAGCCTGTATCAGCAGCCGAGTGGGAATGATTTGCGTGCGGGGGTTTTGCCTGCGGTGTTGGGGGCCAGTCATTTGCCTGCACCGGAAAAAACCGTGATATAGCGCTATTGAGTGTTTGAGGCCGGTTGGGTGGCCGGACGCTTCGCCGCCTCCCGCCAGTGACTCCAATCGACTAATGCTGTAGGGAGTCGATCGTGGCTTTTTAACCAGGCGCACAAATCAGGATCAATCCACTGCACTACTTCTGTGATATCCCGATGCAAGGCAAATAGCGGTTGCCATAGGAGTGGCTCGTGGTGGAAACAGCGATTTCGCAGGTCCCTCGCATTGTTCAGGCGGCTACGAATAACGTCAGCTTTCTTGGCGTTTCTTGGGCAGTAGAAAAATACCTTCATCAAAGGCTTGGAAACATCCGGAAAGGCCTTTCGATTGAACAGTGAAGTCCAGAAGCCAAAGCTCAACTCAGCCGTGATGTCGTCCGGACCTGGGTCGACACCTCTTTTCATGAGTGCCGTACGCGCGTCGTCTACTTTTTGATAGCTGGAGCGAAGCTCTGGATTGGTGCTTGCCTTGAAGGCCTCGTACCAGTCGTCACGTCGGTACTCGCGCACCATCTCGCGCTGAATACTGTTGCGCAGCCCAACTTCAAGCACGTGAAAAATCGAGACCAGGGACTCTGCGATCCTCATATTGTGCACATAGGCAGCAGCGGCATGCTCTTTATTGCCCTGATGCCCCATGAGGTAGCGGTTCATTCGTGGTGTGGAGAGCTTCGCCTCCAACGTTTGCCAGACCATCTACCCGCAAGCTCCCTTTAGCGCAAAGAAATGTACAAGCGCGAGCGATAGTGCAGACAGGTTCTTTTGCTTGAAATAAACATACTGTTGCCGAATGGTGCAGTTGACCTAAACCGGCGCCATAGGGGGTTGACGTAAAAATCGCGGCTGGTAATCTCACCCCGCAGCCCTAGGAACCTCCACTCCCGTGCGACACGAAACGGTGACGAGACTAGGTTATGTGACGGCCCCGCTTTGCGGGGCCTCCGCATTTCTGGCGATCCAACTTTTTGCTAAGACGCTTTTTTCACTGCACCACTGCCCGGTTGATTGCCCAGCCGACTGATCCACACCGCCCCCAGAATCACCAACCCACCCAACGCCAACCGCCCAAGCGGCTCATGCTGGTTCCAGATCAGCAAGTTCAACAGCAACCCCACCGGCACATGCAGGTTGTTCATCACCGCCAACGTGCCGCCCTGCACCAGGCAGGCGCCCTTGTTCCACCAGTACATGCCCAGCGCCGTACTGACCAACCCGAGGAACACCAGCACACCCCATTGCAGCGGTGCATCGGGCAGGTAGTTGGCCTTGCCAAACATCAGGAACGCCGGTAACACCACCAGCAATGCGCCCAAGTAGAAGAAACCAAAGCGGCGGTAATGCGGCTGGTCGCTTGGGTAGCGTTTGACCAGGTGCTTGTACATCACCTGCCCGGCGGCGTAGGTGAAGTTGGCCAGTTGCAGCAGCAGGAAGCCTCCCAGGAAGTGCGCAGTGATCTGGTCGAAACGGATCACCGCCGCGCCCGCCACCGCCACCAGCGCGGCGATCAACGCCCAGGGGTTGAAGCGCCGGTTGAGCGCATCCTCGATGAGCGTCACGTGCAACGGCGTGAGGATGGTGAACAACAGCACTTCCGGCACCGTGAGCACGCGAAAGCTCAGGTACAGGCACACGTACGTCACACCGAACTGTAGCGCGCCGATCACCAGCAGGCCGCGCATGAAACCCGGTTCCACCGAGCGCCAGCGCGTCAGCGGGATGAATACCAAGCCGGCCAGCAGCACGCGCACCAAAACGGCGAAGTAGCTGTCGACATGTCCGGCGAGGTATTCGCCGATCAAGCTGAAGGAAAATGCCTGAATCAGGGTGACAACCAGTAAGTAGCCCATGCGCGCCTCGTTTCGAATGGGTGGGACATTAAAGGTTTTCGGCGGTTGAAGAAACTCGGGGCAAAAAAAACCCGACCTCGCTAAAGCGGCAGTCGGGCAGGAGCACTCAGGAGCAAAAGTGCAAAGGGAGGTCTGTTACGCGTACTTGAAGGGCTTGCGTGGAGCTAGATAACCATCGCGGGATTATCTGGCGATTAACGGATCAGGCGACCTGGGCCAACAGCGCCTTGGCGTGGTTGATGCCCTTCTCTTGGAAGTCACCGCTCAAGTTCACTCCTTCGGCGTGAATGAAGGTGACGTCATGAATCCCGATAAAGGCCATGACCTGGCGCAGGTAGGGTTCCTGGTGATCGGAGCTGGCACCCGTATGGATGCCGCCGCGCGCAGTGAGCACGATGGCGCGTTTGCCGGTCAGCAGCCCCTGTGGCCCGGTGGCGGTGTACTTGAAGGTCACACCGGCGCGCAACACGTGGTCCAGCCAGGCTTTGAGGGTGCTGGGAATGGCGAAGTTGTACATCGGCGCGGCCATCACCAGCACGTCTGCCGCAAGCAATTCGTTGGTCAATTCGTCGGAGCGATCCAGGGACGCCTGCTCGCTGTCGTTGCGTTGATCCGCTGGCTTCATCCAGCCGCCGAGCAGGTTGGCGTCCAGATGCGGAACCGGGTTGAGGGCCACGTCACGCACGCTGATCTGGTCCGCCGGGTGGGCGACCTGCCATTGGCTGATGAATTGCTGAGTCAGTTGGCGGGAGATCGAATCCTGCTGGCGGGCGCTGCTTTCGATGATCAGAACGTTGGACATGGCTGGGTAGGCTCCATCGGAAATTGCTGTAAGGCGATGGAGTGGAGATTAAACAGAGCCAATTCGATAAAAAAGCGCAAAAAACTGCTATAACCCATCTATAAATTTGTTTATAAGCGGAGCATGCTCCGCTGCTGGGCTACTTTGGTGCGCAAGCCAGGGCAATACGCATCTTGATAATGGCGCGATTGAACTTGACCGTGGTGTTGGTGCTTTTGCCCGCCGGCACCGTGACCGTTCTGCGGCGCGGCGATTCCGGGCCGTTGGTGAAGGTTACCGAGCAGACCGCGTCTTGAGTGCCGTAGTTATTGAGTTGAATCGAACTGATATCACCGTCCACATCGGAGGCGGTGTAGTCGATGCTGACGCCGTCGATCTTTTTCGTCACGTCGATAGGGTAGGCAAATGCACTCAACGGCAGCAGCGCCAGCAACACACAACAGAATTTTCTCATTCGGCAGTCTCCAATAAGGACTGTCAGCTTAGGACAAGAGGAACCCATCTTGAAAGCGCCCCGCGTTACCCTCGATCAATGGCGCACGCTGCAAGCCGTGGTCGACCATGGCGGCTTCGCCCAGGCGGCCGAAGCGCTGCACCGTTCGCAGTCCTCGGTGAGCTACACCGTGGCCAGGATGCAAGACCAGCTTGGCGTTCCGCTGCTGCGCATCGACGGGCGCAAAGCCGTGCTCACTGACGCGGGTGAAGTGCTGTTGCGCCGCTCCCGACAGTTGGTGAAAAACGCCAGCCAGTTGGAAGACCTCGCCCACCACATGGAACAAGGCTGGGAAGCGGAGGTGCGCCTGGTAGTGGACGCGGCCTATCCGAACGCACGCCTGGTACGCGCGCTCACCGCATTTATGCCGCAAAGCCGGGGTTGCCGTGTGCGCCTGCGTGAGGAGGTGCTGTCTGGCGTCGAGGAGCTGTTGCTCGATGGCATGGCCGACCTGGCCATCAGCGGCTTCATCATCCCCGGCTACCTGGGCACGGAAATGAGCGATGTGGAATTCATTGCCGTGGCCCATCCGGACCACTCATTGCACCGCCTGAACCGCGAGCTGAGCTTTCAGGACCTGGAAAGCCAGATGCAGGTGGTGATTCGCGATTCCGGCCGCCAGCAACCACGGGATGTGGGTTGGCTTGGCGCCGAACAGCGCTGGACCGTCGGCAGCCTGGCCACCGCCGCCACCTTCGTCAGCAGCGGCCTGGGCTTTGCCTGGTTGCCGCGCCACCTGATCGAACGCGAAATGAAGGAAGGCCTGCTCAAGCAGCTACCCTTGGAAAAGGGTGGAAGCCGCAACCCGACGTTCTACCTGTATTCGAACAAGGACAAACCCTTGGGGCCGGCGACGCAGATCCTCGTGGAACTGCTGCGCACCTTTGACACCGCCCCCTTGGACGCGCCTTTCGCCGCCCCGCAGCAAGCCTGAAACGGAGTTCATGCATGGCCTGGTTCGACCACGAAGGATGCAGCCTGCACTACGAGGAATACGGCCACGGCACGCCGCTGATCCTGATCCACGGCCTGGGCTCCAGCAGCCAGGATTGGGAACTGCAGATTCCGGTGCTGGCCAGGCATTACCGTCTGATCGTGGTCGATGTGCGCGGCCACGGCCGCTCGGACAAACCGCGCGAGCGCTACAGCATCCAGGGCTTCACCTTTGATTTGCTGGCATTGATCGAACACTTGGATTTGCCACCCGCCCATGTGGTGGGCTTGTCCATGGGTGGCATGATTGCCTTCCAGTTGGCGGTGGACGAACCCGCGCAGGTCAAGAGCCTGTGCATCGTCAACAGCGCGCCAGAGGTGAAGGTGCGCAGTGCCGATGATTACTGGCAATGGGCCAAACGCTGGAGCCTGGCGCGTGTGCTCAGCCTGGCCACTATCGGCAAGGCATTGGGCGACCGTCTGTTCCCAAAACCGCATCAGGCCGAGCTGCGCCGCAAGATGGCCGAACGCTGGGCAAAAAACGACAAACGTGCTTATCTCGCCAGCTTCGATGCCATTGTGGGCTGGGGCGTGCAGGAACGACTTTCCAGAATCACCTGTCCAACCCTGGTCATCAGCGCCGACCACGACTACACCCCCGTGGCGCAAAAAGAAAACTATGTAAAACTGCTGCCCGATGCGCGACTGGTGGTGATCGAGGATTCCCGCCATGCCACGCCCTTGGACCAACCCGAAGTCTTTAACGCAACCTTGCTCGATTTTCTAAAGACAGTCGAAACCACTACCCAGGATCACTGACCCATGTTGAAAAAAATCGCCTTCTTCGCCGGTTCTGTTCTGTTTGCCGCCAACCTGATGGCCGCCGAGCCCGTCAAGGCGCCCCACGTATTGATCACCACCACCAATGGCGACATCGAGATCGAACTGGACCCGGTCAAGGCGCCAATCAGCACCAAGAACTTCCTGGCCTATGTCGACAAGGGCTTCTACACCAACACGATTTTCCACCGCGTGATCCCAGGCTTCATGGTCCAGGGCGGCGGGTTTACTCAGTCGATGTCGCAAAAGCCAACTGAAGCGCCGATCAAGAACGAAGCCAGCAATGGCCTGCATAACGTACGTGGCACCCTGTCCATGGCGCGCACCAGTGACCCGGATTCGGCCACCAGCCAGTTCTTCATCAACGTGGCCGACAATGCCTTCCTCGACCCAGGCCGTGATCGCGGTTATGCCGTATTCGCCAAAGTGGTCAAGGGCATGGACGTGGTTGATGTGATCGTCAACTCGCAGACCACCACCAAGCAGGGCATGCAGAACGTGCCAATCGATCCTGTGTACATCAAGTCGGCCAAGCGCATCGACTGAGGTAGCAGGTAGCTCCGCGCGCCGCCCACGAGGCCGCGCGCGCATTTGAAAGGAGAGCCCGCCCTGCGGGCGTCAACCCTAATGCTCTATCGTCGTTTTGAACAACTGATCGATATTTTCCGCGACGCCCCCAGCGAAGCCCCGCCCGACAAAGTCTTGCCCTTCTACCTCTACTACCTGCGCCAGGTGTGGCCGCATTTCGCCGCCTTGCTGGTGGTGGGCCTGATCGGTGCGTTGATCGAAGTCGCACTGTTCAGCTACCTGAGCCGCATCATCGACCTGGCCCAGGGCACGCCGCCGGCCAACTTCTTCCAGGTGCACAGCACCGAGCTGATCTGGATGGCCGTGGTCGCCCTGCTGTTGCGCCCGATCTTCGGCGCCCTGCATGACCTGCTGGTGCACCAGACCATCAGCCCCGGCATGACCAGCCTGATCCGCTGGCAGAACCACAGTTACGTGCTCAAGCAGAGCCTGAATTTCTTCCAGAACGACTTCGCCGGGCGTATTGCCCAGCGCATCATGCAGACTGGCAACTCACTGCGCGACTCTGCGGTGGCGGCAGTGGATGCGATCTGGCACGTGGCGATCTACGCCATCAGCTCCCTGGTGCTGTTTGCCGAAGCTGATTGGCGCCTGATGATCCCGCTGGTGAGCTGGATTCTTTGCTACAGCCTAGCGCTGCGCTACTTCGTGCCACGGGTGAAGGAGCGCTCGGTGATTTCCTCCGAAGCGCGTTCCAAATTGATGGGCCGCATCGTCGACGGCTACACCAACATCACCACCTTGAAGCTGTTCGCCCATACCCGCTATGAGCAGGAATACGCCAAGGAAGCGATCATCGAGCAAACCGAAAAAACCCAGCTGGCCAGCCGCGTGGTGACCAGCATGGACATCGTGATCACCACCATGAACGGCCTGCTGATCGTCACCACCACCGGCCTGGCCCTGTGGTTGTGGACGCAGTCGCTGATCTCGGTGGGCGCGATTGCCCTGGCCACCGGCTTGGTGATCCGTATCGTCAACATGTCCGGCTGGATCATGTGGGTGGTCAACGGCATTTTCGAGAACATCGGCCAAGTCCAGGACGGCCTGAAAACCATCGCCCAGCCACTCGCCGTGATCGACCGCGAGCATGCCCCACGCTTGAGCGTGCCACGGGGCGAAGTGCGCTTCGAACAGGTGGATTTCCACTACGGCAAGAAGAGCGGGATCATTGGCGGCCTGAACCTTGAGATCAAGGCTGGCGAAAAGATCGGGTTGATCGGCCCATCGGGTGCCGGCAAGTCGACCTTGGTCAACCTGCTGCTGCGCCTGTACGACCTGCAAGGCGGACGCATCCTGATCGATGGCCAGAACATTGCCGAGGTCGCCCAGGAATCCCTGCGCGAACAGATCGGCATGATCACCCAGGACACGTCGCTGCTGCACCGTTCGATCCGCGACAACCTGCTGTACGGCAAGCCCGACGCCACCGACGAAGAACTCTGGGCCGCCGTACACAAGGCGCGCGCCGATGAGTTCATCCCATTGCTGTCGGACTCCGAAGGCCGCACCGGGCTGGATGCGCATGTCGGTGAGCGCGGAGTGAAGCTTTCCGGTGGGCAGCGTCAGCGTATTGCCATTGCCCGCGTGCTGCTCAAGGACGCGCCGATCCTGATCATGGACGAAGCCACCTCCGCGCTGGATTCGGAAGTGGAAGCGGCGATCCAGGAGAGCCTGGAAACCCTGATGCAGGGCAAGACGGTGATTGCGATCGCGCACCGGTTGTCGACCATTGCTCGGATGGACCGCCTGGTGGTGCTGGAGAAAGGCCAGATTGCCGAGAGCGGCAGTCACGCCGAGCTGCTTGCCCATGGCGGGCTGTATGCGCGGTTGTGGCAGCACCAGACGGGTGGGTTCGTCGGTATCGATTGAACCCTCGCGCCTACACTTTTGCCGCGATCCTGCTGTAATCAGTGCAGTGCCCAGAAGGGCGCTGAAGTAAATCTGCAGGGAGCATCACTGATTTACGGATCCGGTAGAGCGATCTATCAAGGACGGGCTGCATGTCTTTGTTCAAGCGTTCAATCACAGAGGGGCTAGGTACATTTTGGTTGGTGTTGGGCGGTTGCGGGAGTGCGGTGCTGGCCGCAGCGTTCCCCGCAGTCGGGATCGGATTGTTGGGCGTGTCCCTGGCATTCGGGCTCACGGTGCTGACCATGGCGTTCGCCATCGGGCATATCAGCGGTTGTCACCTCAACCCGGCCGTGTCGGTGGGACTGGTGGTAGGCGGACGGTTCCCGGCCAGGGAACTGCCGGCGTACATCGTGGCGCAGGTGGTCGGCGGTACGATCGCCGCTGCGCTGCTGTATTTCATTGCCAGCGGCAAACCGGGGTTCGAACTGGCGTCGGGGCTAGCGGCCAACGGCTATGGCGAGCATTCGCCCGGCGGTTATTCGATGGCGGCAGGGTTTGTCAGTGAGCTGGTGATGACCGCCATGTTCGTGGTGATCATCCTCGGCGCCACCGACCGCCGCGCCCCGCCGGGCCTTGCGCCCATCGCCATCGGCCTGGCGCTGACACTCATCCATCTGATCTCCATTCCCGTCACCAACACCTCGGTCAACCCGGCCCGCAGTACCGGCCCGGCCCTGATCGTCGGCGGGTGGGCGATCCAGCAGTTGTGGATGTTCTGGCTCGCGCCGATCCTGGGTGCGGTGATGGGTGGAGTTACCTATCGATGGCTTGGCAAGGAGGCGCCGGGCTGAGGCAAGCTGGGTTCAGCCCTATCGATAAGGCAGGGCTGAACCTTTCTAAACGCCAATCACCCTTGATGGGCCTGCATGTACTGGCGCAATAGCTGATTAATGCGCGTCTGGTAACCAGATCCTTGACCTTTGAACCACTCCAATACGTCAGCGTCTAGCCTGATAGTGACCGCCTGCTTCACGGGGACACGTAACTCAGCACGCCGGAAAAAATCGGCATCCAGCTCAGGGATATCGCTGGTATCGATCTCTTTATCATTCATTTTGGCCAAGCGCTCCCAATCAGTTTTCGATGTTTGCGTCATAATATTTGGCCTCCTTCTTGGTTGCTTTTCGGGCGGAGATGATACTGATCACATCACCACGTCGTTCGGTGTATACGACCACACCTATTAACAATTTGATCCAGCCAATACTAATCCAACGCTCCTCGCCATAATCCGCTCGATCATCGCGTAAGGCCAGCATTGGGTGCCTAAAGATATCCGGGACGTCATTGAAATCGATGCCGTGCTTAACAATATTGGCGTTATTTTTGGATTCATCCCACTCAAATAACATGGCACATCCTGTATGTACTTTTGTACATACAGGATAACGATTTCAGTCTTGGTTTGAAGCGCCGCCAGACCAGTGGTTCAGCCCTGCCGATAAGGCAGGGCTGCCCTCGCCTCCTGCGCATACGCCACAATCCCCACGCGCTCGCGCTCCAGAAAATCCTCAACCGCATTCTTCAAGCCCGGATGGCGCAGGTAGTGCCATGACCGTGTAATCACCGGCTCAAACCCACGGATCAACTTGTGCTCGCCCTGTGCCCCCGCATCGAAACGTTGCAGGCCATGAGCGATGGCGTAGTCCATGCCCTGGTAGAAACAGGTTTCGAAATGCAGGCGGTCGAACTCTGCCAGGCAACCCCAGTAGCGGCCGTAGAAGCTGTCGCCGCCGATCAGGCTGAAGGCCATGGCCACCGGGCGTGTGCCTTGTTTGGCCAGGACCACGCGGATCGCTTCGGGCATGCGCTCGGCCAGCAGGCTGAAGAACGCGCGGGTCAGGTAAGGTGATTGGCGGCGGATCGCGTAGGTGTTGGCGTAGCAGGCGTAGACAAAATCCCACTGGGCTTCGCTCAGCTCATGGCCTTGCAGCCACTCGAAGTCGATGCCCTGCCCTGCCACTTGTTCGCGTTCTTTGCGCATCTGTTTGCGCTTGCGTGAACTCAGCGCATCGAGAAAATCCTGGAAGTCGCGGTAACCCCGGTTCTGCCAGTGAAACTGGCAGCCCAGGCGCTGCAGCCAGCCCGATTGTTGGGCCAGTGCCGTATCGGCCAGTTCGTCGGTGAAGTTGATGTGGGCGCTGCAAAGCCCTTCGATTTCCAGGTAACCCGGCAGGCTCTTTAGCAGCTCTAGACCATCGTCTGCACTCGCCGCCAGCAGGCGTGGCCCACTGACCGGGCTGAACGGCACGGCGGTCAGCAACTTAGGGTAATACTCAATGCCTGCCCGCACGCAGGCATCCGCCCAGCCGTGATCAAACACGTACTCGCCGTAGGAATGCCACTTGCGGTAACTGGGCAGTGCCGCCACCAGCCGATCACCTTCCCAATGCAGCAAATGCTCCGGTTGCCAGCCCGATTGCGGGCCCAGGCTCGCGCTGTCTTCCAATGCGCTCAGGAAGGCGTGCCGCACGAACGGCTGGGCCTGTGGCACCAGCGCATCCCAGGCTTGCGGGGCGATCTCGGACAGGCTGTCCAGGCGTTGCAACGGCATCGGCATCCTCACTACTTCAGGGCGTGAAAGCCTGGCGAGTATCGCTGATTGCCGGCCTCGGCACACCCCCGTTTCGCGCGACAAGGCTCTAAACCAATAGTTCCGAACATGAAAAATTTGTCATCTAGATGACATCACTTCGCCACTGCTCCGTCATAAACGATCGTGATACTGACGCCTGTTTTTAGAGCGCCTGGTTCTAGCAGGTGGTTATTTTTCCGTCCGTCATCGGTCGGTTGTGTCCTGGATGGTTTGCCATCCCTCCTCACTTTCGGAGATTGATATGCGTCTTGCTTCCACTAAAACTGCGGCGGTCCTGTGCGGCGGCCTGTTACTGGCCCTGAGCGTTCCGGCCAGCGCTGCAGTCGACGCTAAATTGCTCGACATGCTCAAGGCCAACGGCCAGATCACCAATGCTCAGTACAGCGAACTGCAAGCTGAACTGGCACGGGACCAGAAAGAGCAGCAGATCGCACGGCAAGCTCAACAAGAGACCAACGAACAGATCGCGGCCACCGCGAAGAAAACCAATGAGCTGAGCAGCTTCGACCAGAAGCTGGCCTGGGCGGCCAAGACTCAACTCAAGGGTGACGTGCGCTTCCGCCACGAAACCATCAAGATCGACGGCACCCCGAACAACGGCGGCAAAGACAAGGATCGTGAACGCATCCGTGCTCGTCTGGGCGCCTACACCGAGATCAACTCACAGGTCGACACTGGCATCCGTATCGCCACCGGCAGCAGCGACGACGCCCGCTCCACCAACCAGGACCTGGACGGCTACTTCAACAAGAAGTCGATCTGGCTGGACCTTGGCTACATCGACTACCACCCGACTCAAATCAAGAACCTGCACGTGATCGGCGGCAAAATGCTGCAACCGTGGGTCAGCATGGGCGACGTGATCTGGGATAGCGATATCAACCCGGAAGGCCTGGCCGTCACCTACAAATACCCACTGGGCAGCAGCGCCGAGCTGTTCGGCAGCCTGGGTAACTACAACCTCAAGGACAACGTCAACGGCGACGGCGTGCAATTTCGCAACGACCTGCGCATGACGGCAGGCCAGTTGGGTTCGCGCTTCTCGCTGACCGACAACCTGAAACTGACCGTGGGCGGCAGCGTCTACGCGTTCCAGAACGATGAAGACAGCCGTTGCCCAACCGCTGGCTCCTTCCAATGCCTGACCCCGGCCGAAACCATCGCGAACACCACCGCCGGCAATGCCAGCGAGTACCGTTTGTATGAAGGCTTCAGCCAAATCGACATCGGTGGCCTGGCTGTTCCGCTGTCGTTCTATGGCCAGTACGTGCAAAACACCAAAGCCACAGACAAAGATCAGGACACTGCCTGGTTGCTCGGTGCCAAGTCCAAGGTCTTTGGCTTCAACCTGGACTACAACTACCGCGACGTACAACGTTACGCAGTGGTCGGCGCGCTCACCGACTCGGACTTCGCCGGCGGCTTCACCGGTGCACGCGGCCACAAGTTCAAAGTCGGTTACGACATCGACAAGAACTTCGCGGTCGGCGCCACTTACTTCCTGACCAAAGCGGACTACGCCAGCGCCCCTGGCTATCGCGATGCGAACGCCAATACCCTGCAGCTGGACGCAGAAGCCAAGTTCTAAATCTAAGTGTTAAAAGCCTTGGGCCAGGACGGCCCGAGGTCGCTGCAACAGTCTTGCGTGGGTGGATCGGTCCCCATCATCCGTCCGACCATCCACGCGAGCCTGCTTATTCCCCGCCTTTGTGATCCTTGAGTCGCTCTTGCGCCAACCGCTGCGCCAAGGCCTCCACACCCTCTACCGGTTCATCCGGCATTATCTTCAGCGTCGCCTGCATCAGGCGCATCTGGCGGATAAACCGACGGCAGTTCGGGCAGAACATCAAGTGATGACGCACCAGCAGACGCTCGCGAAAGGTCAATTGCCCATCGAGATAGTCACTGGAACGTGCCACTTGTTCTTTACAGGTCAACATTCGCCCGTTTCCTCAAAATGCTCCACCGTGGCGAAGACTTTAAGCCGTGCTCGATGCAACAGCACACGGACATTGGAGAGCGACAGCGTCAGAAGATTACAGATCTCTTCCAACTCCAAGCCCTGGCGCTCACGCAGCACCAGCACGCTGCTCTGCAACTCAGACAGACTCAGCAATGTATGCTCCAGGCATTTACGCAGCTCATCCTCGGTCAGCAGGGCTTCCGGGGTGTCCTGGTGCCAGGCGTAGGGGGCGACGGCCCAGTGGCCATCGTCGGGGGAAAAGCGATCATCACCAATCGTGCCATGGGGCGAAGGCAGGTCGTCGAGCAACACTTCGCGACGATTCTGCTTATAGCGCCCCTTGGCGGCGTTGGCGGTGATGGTCAGCAGCCAGGTCTTGAGGCTGGAACGCCCTTCGAACTTGGCCAGGTTGCGCACCACCGACAGCCAGGCATCTTGCACGACTTCGTCGGCGTGACGCTGGCCGACAATGGCATAAGCCACCGCCCGCATGGCGCTCTGGTAGGTGGTGACCAATTCCTTGTAGGCCCGCTGCTCACCCTTGAGCAGGCGTTCAAGCAGGTGCGCGTCGTCCGCTGCTGCCATTCAAGACCTCGATTGTCTTAGCGTTTGCGCAGGATCACGCTGCCGATCGAATAGCCCGCGCCAAACGAGCTGAGTACCGCCACGGAGCCCTTGGTCAAATCATCCTGGTATTTGTGGAATGCAATGACAGAGCCCGCCGAGCTGGTATTGGCGTAAGTATCGAGGATCACCGGCGCTTCTTCCACCGAGGCTTCGCGGCCCAGCAGTTTCTTCACGATCAGGTGGTTCATGCTCAGGTTGGCCTGATGCAGCCAGAAGCGCTTCACATCAGCTACGTTCAGCTGGTTTTCTTGCAAATGCACGCCGATCAGCTCGGCCACCATCGGGCACACATCGCGGAATACCTTGCGGCCTTCCTGCACGAACAGCTTGTCGGGCGCGCCGATGCCTTCTTCCGCCGTGCGGTTGAGGAAACCGAAGTTGTTGCGGATGTTATTCGAGAACTTGGTCAGCAGCTTGGTGCTCACCACATCGAACTGATGCTCGGAAGTCGCCAGGTCGGCGCGCTCCAGGACCACGGCAGTGGCCGCGTCGCCAAAGATGAAGTGGCTGTCACGGTCGCGGAAATTCAGGTGGCCGGTGCAGACTTCCGGGTTGACCATCAGAATCGCCCGCGCCTGGCCCAGTTGGATGCTGTTGGCGGCGTTCTGGATGCCGAAGGTGGCCGAGGAACACGCCACGTTCATGTCAAAACCAAAACCTTGGATACCCAGGGCTTCCTGGACTTCAATGGCGATAGCCGGGTAGGCGCGTTGCAGGTTGGAGCACGCGACAATCACACCGTCGATGTCGGCGGCGGTCTTGCCGGCGCGTTGCAGGGCCTGTTCGGCAGCACCGACGGCCATCTGGCAGAGCACCGACCATTCATCGTTGCTGCGCTCGGGCAGGCGTGGAGCCATGCGCTGCGGGTCGAGAATGCCGTCCTTGTCCATCACGAAACGGCTCTTGATACCCGAGGCTTTTTCGATAAAGGCTGCACTGGATTCGGTCAGCGGCTGCACGTCACCGCGCTCGATGTCGGCGGCGTTGTCGCTGTTGAACTGATGCACGTAGGCATTGAAAGACTGCACCAGCTCTTCGTTGGAGATGCTGTTGGCCGGGGTGTACAGGCCAGTGCCGCTGATGACGACGTTATGCACGGTCGTTCCTCTAAATCTGTCAGGCAGAAGATATTGGTACCGTCGTACCAAACTATAAGTAGTTCGATCCCGCCCAGCGGACATCAAACTGGCATCGCTTTATTCCATCGCGTCGCAGCCCTTCACGACGATCCCGGCATTTATAACCGCGAAGTTTGCCACAAACCCTGGGATTTGGCGCCATATGCCAGATAAACGCCCTTGTCAGAGGCTTACACATAACCCTGTGGTGAACGACGGTGTGGGTCAAGCTTCGACCAGGCTCCATTGCTTGCTCAAACGCTTGTCGGAAATCGGTACTTTGGTGCCCAGTTGCTGGCCAAACAACGACACGCGATATTCCTCCAGCCACCAGCGATAGAGCTCCAGCTGAGGGTCGCGCTTGCCTTCCTGGGCATGCTTTTTCAGGCGATTTTCGTACTGCGTCCACAAACCGGCCAGTTCGCCGCTCCACACCCGATCCTTTTGCACCTGGCTTGGCAGTTTCTCCAGGCGCAACTCGATGGCCTTGAGGTAACGCGGCAATTCCTTGAACCACTGCGCCGGGGTTTCCCGCACGAAACCGGGGTACACCAGGTAGCTCAGTTGCTGCTTGATGTCGTTCAGGGCCACGGCCTGGGCGAGGTCAATCTTGCCTTTGAAGCGCTTTTGCAGGCCGTGCCACAGTTTCAGCACATCGAGGGTCAAGCGCGCCAGGCGCTCGGCGTGTTCGGTCCAACTGCCGCGCTTACGCTCGGCCAAGGCGGCCAGGCCCGCGCCATCACGCGGCAGGTTGGCTTCGCCTTCGAGTACACAGGTGTCGAGGCTGGCCAGCAGGATGTCTTCCACCAGCGCATCGATGCGGCCCAATTCGCGATACATCAGACCCAGTTCGGTCAGGCCCGGCAATTTGCCACGCAGGAATTTCGCCGGTTCCGCCAGTTGTTGCATCAGCAAACGCTGCAACGCGCGGCGATGCTGGAACTCCGCCTCGGCAGCCGTGGAGAAACGCCCTTCCTTGACCGTGCCGTTTTCTTCCACCAACGCCGGATACACCGTCATCGACAGCCCGGCGATCTTCTGTTGAGTCTTTTCCGCCACCGCGGCAAACACCTTGGCTTCCACCGGCTGTTGGCTTTTCGCGGTTTGTGGCACGGCCAGCGCGGCCTGGCTGGCCTCGGCAAAACGTGCCGTCAGTTCGGCCAGGTCGCGACCTTCGCCGAGGAACTTGCCTTGGCCATCGACCACCTCCAGGTTCATCTTCAGGTGGCTTTCGACCTGCTGCGCGGCTTCGGCCCAGGCTTCATCGCTGACCCGCGCCCCGGTCATGCGCAGCAATTCGCGGCCCAGCGCCTGAGGCAACGAGCCCTGGCCAAACTCGATGCGTTGCAGCGCAGCCTTTACGAAGTCCGGCACCGGCACGAAGTTCTTGCGCAGCGCTTTGGGCAGGTTACGCACCAAGGCAATGCACTTGGCTTCGATCACCCCCGGCACCAGCCATTCCAGGCGCTCTGGCGGCAACGCTGGCAAAAGCGGCGCCGGCACGCGCAGGGTCACACCGTCACGCGGGTGGTTGGGTTCGAAGTGGTAACTTAGTGCCAGTTCCAGGTCGCCCAGGTGCAGGGTATCCGGATAATGCGCGGCGGTGACTTCACTGGCCTCACGGGCCAGTACGTCCTCTTCGCGCATGATCAGCAGTTGCGGGTCTTTCTGGCTGTTGACCTTGTACCAGCTGTCGAAGGTCGCGGTCTGGTGGATCTCCGCCGGCAACCGCGCGTCGTAGAAGGCGAACAGGGTTTCTTCGTCCGCCAGGATGTCGCGACGGCGCGCCTTGGCTTCCAGTTCGTCGAGTTGCTCCAGCAGTTGCTGGTTGGCCGTGAGGCACTTGGCTCGCGACTGGATCTCGCCACGCACCAGGCCTTCGCGGATAAACAACTCGCGAGACACCACCGGGTCAATCGGCCCGTAATGCACCGGGCGACGCCCGACCACAATCAGCCCGAACAGGGTGATCTGCTCAAAAGCTACCACCTGGCCACGCTTCTTCTCCCAATGGGGTTCGAAGTGGTTTTTCTTGATCAAATGCCCGGCCAGCGGCTCGATCCAGTCGGCGTCGATCTTGGCGACCATGCGCGCATACAGCTTGGTGGTTTCCACCAGCTCGGCGGTCATCAGCCATTGCGGACGCTTCTTGCCGATGCCCGAGGACGGGTGAATCCAGAAACGGCGCTGGCGTGCGCCGAGGTAATCGCCGTCTTCGGTTTTCTGGCCGATCTGGCTGAGCAGGCCGGACAGCACCGCCTTGTGCAGTTTCGGGAAATCCGCCGGCTCTTTATTGACGGTCAGCTGCATGTCGCGGCAGATCAGGCTCAACTGGCGATGGGAGTCGCGCCACTCGCGCAAACGCAGGTAGTTGAGGAAGTTCTTGCGGCACCAGTTGCGCAACGGGCTCGCTGTCAGCTCCTGGCGCTGCTCTTCAAAACCGCGCCACAGATTGACCAACCCGGCGAAGTCCGAATCCGGATCTTTCCACTGTGCGTGCGCCTGGTCAGCCGCCTGTTGGCGCTCCGGCGGACGCTCGCGCGGGTCCTGGATCGACATGGCGCTGGCGACGATCAGTACTTCCTGCAAGCTGCCGAGCTTGGCGGCTTCCAGCAGCATGCGGCCCATGCGCGGGTCCACCGGCAGGCGCGCCAACTGACGGCCCAATGGCGTGAGCTGGCTGTTGCGGTCCACCGCCGACAGCTCTTGCAGCAAGTTGAAACCGTCGCTGATGGCCTTGCCGTCCGGCGGCTCGATAAACGGGAAATCGGTGATCTCGCCGAGACGCAGGTGCAGCATCTGCAAGATCACGGCCGCGAGGTTGGTGCGCAGGATCTCGGGGTCGGTAAATTCCGGACGCCCGATAAAATCCTCTTCACTGTACAAGCGGATGCAGATGCCCGGTTCAACACGGCCGCAACGGCCTTTACGCTGGTTGGCACTGGCCTGGGAGATCGCCTCGATCGGCAGGCGCTGCACCTTGGCGCGGTAGCTGTAGCGGCTGATGCGCGCGGTGCCGCTGTCGATCACATAACGAATGCCCGGCACCGTCAGCGAGGTTTCCGCGACGTTGGTCGCCAGCACCACGCGCCGGCCCGGATGCGACTGGAAAATGCGCTGCTGTTCAGCCGGCGATAGCCGCGCATACAGCGGCAGGATTTCGGTGTGCTTGAGCTGGGCCTTGCGCAGCATGTCGGCGGCGTCGCGAATCTCGCGCTCGCCGGGCAGGAACACCAGCACATCGCCAGGGCTGCGCCGCTCGCTGCGCTCATAGGCGGCGATTTCATCGAGTGTGGCGAGGATCGCCTGGTCAACGGTCAAGTCATCCTCGACGCGGTTGCCCTCCTCGTCCTGTTCCAGGGTCAGCGGGCGATACCAGATGTCCACCGGAAAGGTGCGGCCCGACACTTCGACAATCGGCGCGTCGTCGAAATGCTTGGAAAACCGCTCCAGGTCGATGGTTGCCGAGGTGATGATGACTTTGAGGTCCGGACGACGCGGCAGCAGGGTCTTCAGGTAGCCCAGCAGGAAGTCGATGTTCAGGCTGCGTTCGTGCGCTTCATCGACGATGATCGTGTCGTAGCGTTCCAGGTAGCGATCGTTCTGGGTTTCCGCCAGCAGGATGCCGTCGGTCATCAGCTTGATCAGGGTATTGGAATCGCTCTGGTCTTCAAAACGTACCTGATAGCCGACCAACGCGCCCAACGGCGTGGCCAACTCCTCGGCCACCCGACTGGCAACGCTGCGTGCCGCAATTCGCCGTGGCTGGGTGTGACCGATCAGGCCGAATTGGCCACGACCGATTTCCAGGCAGATCTTCGGCAACTGGGTGGTCTTACCCGAGCCGGTCTCACCGGCAATGATCAGCACCTGGTGCTTGTTCAGCGCCTCTTTGATCTCATCACGCTTGGCCGCAATCGGCAGGCTGTCGTCATAACGGATCACCGGCACGCTGGCACGACGCGCCGTGACCTGGGCGCAAGACGCCTGCATGCGCGCAACCCACTGCGCCAGCTTTTCCTCGTCGGGCTTCTTGCGCAGCTCAAGCAACTGCCGCCGCAAGCGGTGGCGGTCGGCGAGCATAGCGTGATCGAGGGTCTTGAGCAGTTGGTCGATAGTGGGCGCTTGGTCGGTCATCAGGGTGGCAAAGGTCTTCTGGGTGAGGCAGGGCGCGCCTGCATAACGGTGGACGGAAAAAACGAGGGGCGATTGTCGCAGATTTCTACATTTCTGGAGATGTTCAGTCAGTGACTGGCCTCGTCGCGCCTGTGAATGAACATATTTCTTACGAGAGAAAGTCGCTCATCCGACCATCTCACCATGCAAATCCGATGGTTTGAGTGACGTACGCAGGGCCAAATCAACCTGCCAGAAGCCATTGGCAGATCGCTGTATCGTTCATGAAACCGGAGCTTTTATGCCTATCGATTCGACAAACAGCCAACCTTATCTACCCAGCTACTCTGTATCCATGCAGGCCCAACCGCGCTCGGCAGCGTCGCAACCACCGCCCAAATATGAGTTCCCGCCCGCCTACACAGAAAAGCCGTCGTCCAACGCAGCCCCGCAGAGCGCGTCGACACCGCCCACCAATTTGACGGCCAATCGAATCTCGAATTTCCACACGACCAGTCAGGCAGTACGCGGCATGAATTTCATGAGCAGCCTGTAACTCAACGGCAAAAACCTGATTGATATCGCCTTTGACGCCCGAGGAATTCTTATGCCCATTGACTCCAGCCGCTACCTCAACGCATCCACCCAAAACTTTCATAGTTACGCCAACAAATACCAGGACATTGCACCTACATCCCAATCGACAACCGGGTCCTGGACCTCACACCCCTCTGGGTCGTCCTACGCCGCCAAGGACTATCCGAAGCTACCCAATACCAAGGAGAGAGATCTGGACGCTGAGCTGCATTTGGCGGGATGGGCTACAACCCCCCGAACCCGCACGGCAACGGTGACAAACGTAAAAAAGCCAGAGGATCTGAACATCGCTAAGACACCGAATACGATTACCAAGTTTGTCGTGACGAGAGACGGACAGATGGCGATCGCCAACATCAGTAAAGACGTAGCGCCAAAAATGATATCCCACCCCGCCACCGCCGAACTAGGCGTCGGTGCCGGACAGTCGAATAACATCGTCAGTGCCGGCTATTTAAAGCAAACCATGACAGGGAGAACTCACCTATCCAATACCTCGGGCCATTACCTTCCCACAAAGGAGAACATGAGGCCCGCACAGGATTACTTGGAAAAAATCGGCGTGAAGTCGACCAAAAGCCAATTGGGTGTTTTCTGAAGACAGATCGGTCCGTAAATCAAGTTCAAGAACAGTGATCGCGCTCCTTGCGCCGGTAAGGAAACACATCAATCACCTTGCCGGCGCGAATCGCCTCCTGCAGCCCTTTCCAGTAATCGGCGTTGTACAACTCGCCATGCAGCTCGTCGAACAACTTGCGCTGGCCAGCATCGGCAAACAGGAACGGCGGGAACTCCTCGGGAAATACATCCAGCGGTCCAATGGAGTACCAGGGCTCGGAAGCCATTTCATCTTCGGGGGTACGCGGCGCGGGGATGTGGCGAAAGTTGGCCTCGGTGAGAAAGCAGATCTCATCGTAGTCGTAGAACACCACGCGGCCGTGACGGGTGACGCCGAAGTTCTTCAGCAGCATGTCGCCGGGGAAGATATTCGCGGCCGCCAGTTGCTTGATCGCCAGGCCGTAGTCTTCCAGGGCTTCGCGCACTTGGGCGGGGTTGGCGTTGTCGAGGTAGAGGTTGAGCGGGGTCATGCGTCGTTCGGTCCAGCAGTGGCGGATCAGCACGCTGTCGCCTTCGACTTCGACGGTGCCGGCGGCGACTTCCAGCAATTCGGCCAGGCATTCGGGCTCGAATTTGCTCAGGGGAAAACGGAAGTCGGCGAACTCCTGGGTATCAGCCATGCGCCCGACCCGGTCGACGCTTTTGACCAGCCGGTACTTCTCGATCACGGTGGCGCGGTTGACGTTTTTCGACGGTGAAAAGCGGTCCTTGATGATCTTGAACACCGTGTTGAAACCCGGCAGCGTGAACACGCTCATGACCATGCCACGCACGCCGGGGGCCATGATGAATTGATCGTCGGTGGTCGCCAGGTGGTTGATCAAGGCGCGGTAGAACTCTGACTTGCCGTGCTTGTAGAAACCGATGGAGGTGTACAGCTCAGCGATGTGCTTGCCCGGCAGGATGCGCTTGAGAAAACCGATGAATTCCGCCGGCACCGGCACATCCACCATGAAGTAGGAACGGGTAAACGAGAAGATGATCGACACGTCGGCTTCGTCGGTGATCAGTGCGTCGATCTGGATGCCCTGCCCTTCACGGTGCAGCAGTGGGATCACCAGTGGCCATTGTTCGTCGCGGGTGTAGATACGTCCTACAAGGTAGGCGCCTTTATTGCGGTAGAGCACCGAGGAAAACAGCTCGACCTTGAGGTCCGGGTCCTTGCACACCCAGTCCGGCAGGTTTTCCCGCAGTTGGGTCTCGAGGCGGCGCAGGTCGCCGGCCAGGTCGGCGTAAGGCTCGCTGAAACGGTAGTCGGCAAAGATCTGCGCGAGCATTTCCGGGATTTTCCCGGCAGGCGTGTAGGTACGCGTCTGCGCGGCCCGTGCCCGGCGCAGGCTGGGCCGGGTGGTGTGGATGAACATGCAGCCGTCGCTGATCAGGTCGTGGCTGAACAGACCGCAGAAGATCGAGTTGTACCAGGTCTCGGACAGCTCATCGTCGAAACGCAGGTCGATCAGGCCGATGTAGGCGCTTTTCACCACGGGCCACTGGTCAACATCGAGTAATGCGCCGTCATCAAAGCTGCTGCGCAAACGCGCAATCACTTCGCTGACCTTTTCTTCATAGAGGTTGATGCGCGCCGCCGACGCCGCCTGCCCCTGCTGCCACTGGGCCTTTTCAAAACGCTCGCGGGCGCCATCGGTGATTTGGCGGAAGTGCTCACGGTAATCGTCGAAGCCATCGAGGATCATCCGGGCGACAGCGAGGGCGGATTGCGACATGCGGGAAACCTCTACGGGCATCTGGAAGCCCTGAGCTTAGCCAGTGTACGAGAACAGGAGAAGGGTCATTTCTTGCACTGCCTTGTACAACTTCGTTCATTTCGTACATTTATTTTCAATTTTTTTAATTCGACCATCCGGTCAATAAACGTACCCAAAAGTCGCACTGCGCTTTTCCCGCACGCCTGCAACGGCGGGGCTTGCCAGGTCGATGCCGAAAAACCTCGCACAACGCCGGGCCCGATCTCCGCTCAGCGCTTTGGATCCAACTAAGGGAAACCCTGATTACCACGCTGATGGCACTTTGATATATAGCGCGCCCTCTCCCACCCTAACAAGGTCCAAAGACCGATCCGGGAACAGGTTCTAATCGCCCAAGGAGCATTGAGATGTCATTGAGGAACATGAGGATCGGTCTGCGTGCCAGTCTGAGTTTTGGGGTTTTGGCCAGCTTGCTGGTGATCGTCGGGATGTTTGGGCTGGGCCAGATGGCCAAGTTGCGGCAGAGCGCACTGGTCATCGAAGAATCGTGGATGCCGAGCATCGAGAACATCCACGACAGCGCGGCCTTCGTGGCCAGTATCCGCCTGGAGGCGTTGCGCCTGGCAACCACCGACGAATCGCGGATCCGCGACAACAGCAAAGCCCTGATCACCCGCCAGCGCACCGAGCTGCAAACCTTGCTTGACCATCACAAAACCCTGCTCAGCGGCGATGAAGAGCGCGAAATGCTCAAGCAGCTCGAAGGTAACGTGAATGCCTACCTGACCCTCGTCGCACAGATCGTTGCCCTGGTGGACAAAGATCAGCAACAGGACGCCATCGACCTGCTCAACAGCCGCCTGGCGCCACAGGGCGTGATCCTCAACAAAAGCCTGGAGGACATGATCACCTTCAACCAGAGCGGTGTGGAGACCGCCGTGGACTCCGCCGCGCAAACCTATTCCAGCGCGCAGTGGATCGTCGGTTCGATCATCGTGTTCGCGCTGATCGCCACCTTGCTGCTGGCCTGGCTGCTGACCCGCAGCATCACCGCCCCGCTCGGCCAGGCCCTGAACGTGGCACGCACCATTGCCGGCGGCGACTTGAGCCAGCCGATCGCCGTCAGCGGCAAGGACGAACCCGCGCAATTGCTCACGGCGTTGGCCACCATGCAAGCGCAGTTGCAAGGCACCATCCGTGGCATCAGCGAGTCGGCGCAGCAGCTGGCTTCTGCGGCCGAAGAGATGAGTTCGGTGATGGAACAAAGCACCCGAGGGCTGCAAGCGCAGAACGACGAGATCGAGCAGGCCGCCACCGCCGTGACCGAAATGAGCGCGGCCGTGGACGAAGTGGCGGGCAATGCGGTGTCCAGCGCCGAGGCGTCCCAGGCCTCCGACGAGGACAGCAAGCACGGCCACTACCAGATCAGCGAAACCATCAGCTCGATCCAGAACCTGGTAGACGAAGTACTCGGTGCTTCAAACAAAGCCGAAGGCCTGGCAGTACAGGCCCAGGACATCAGCAAGGTGCTGGAAGTGATCCGTGGCATCGCCGGGCAGACCAACCTGCTGGCGCTCAACGCCGCCATTGAAGCCGCCCGCGCGGGCGAAGCCGGCCGTGGTTTTGCCGTTGTCGCCGATGAAGTGCGCTCCCTGGCGCAGCGCACCCAGGATTCCACTGAAGAAATCGAGCAGATGATCACCGGTATCCAGCAGGGCACCCAAGATACCGTCGAAGCCTTGAACAGCAGCGCCGAGCATGCCGGCCAGACCCTGCAACGGGCCAATAGCGCCGGCACTGCCCTAGAGAAAATCACCGCAGCCATCTCACAAATCAGCCAGCGCAACCTGGTGATCGCCAGCGCCGCCGAACAGCAGGCGCTGGTAGCGCGAGATGTAGACCGCAGCCTGGTGAACATCCGCGACCTGTCGACCCAGACAGCCGCCGGCGCCACCCAGACGTCGGCGGCCAGCCAGGAACTGTCGCGCCTGGCGGTGGACCTGAATGGGCTGGTGACGCGGTTTGTCCTGTAATCATTGGAAATGTCATGCAACACTCGCGGGCTTATTGAGGTAGGAGTGTTGCGTGAGACCTGTCGATAGCCTGTATTTGCTGGGGCTTGCTGCCATTTGGGGGGCGAGCTTCCTGTTCATGCGCATCATTGCGCCGGAGATCGGCACGGTGCCGACGGCGTTTTTCCGCGTGTCGATTGCCGCCGCCGGGTTGCTGGTGATTTTGGCGATGATGCGCGTGAGCTGGGATTTCCAGGGCAAGTTCAAGACGGTGTTGCTATTGGGCGTGATCAACTCCGGGATCCCGGCGACCATGTACTCGGTGGCGGCCCAGGTGTTGCCGGCGGGTTACTCGGCGATCTTCAACGCCACCACGCCACTGATGGGCGTGTTGATCGGCGGGCTGTTTTTCAGCGAACGCCTGACGCCGTCAAAAATTGCCGGCGTGTGCCTGGGCTTGTTCGGTGTGGGTGTACTGACCCGCGCCGGGCCGGTGGCGTTTGACCTGGAATTGTTGATGGGCGCGCTGGCCTGCTTGCTAGCGACCACCTGTTATGGCTTTGCCGGGTTCCTCGCGCGACGCTGGCTGGATCAGCGCGGCGGCTTGGACAGTCGCCTGTCGGCCCTGGGCAGCATGCTCGGTGCAACGCTGTTCCTGTTGCCGTTCTTCGCCTACAGCGCGATCAGCCAGCCGCCCGCGAGTTGGGGTGGGTGGCAGGTATGGTTGTCGTTGCTGGGCTTGGGGCTGGTGTGTACGGCGTTTGCCTACATTCTTTACTTCCGCCTGCTGACGTCCATCGGGCCAGTGAAGTCGATGACCGTGACCTTCATGATCCCGCCGTTCGGCGTACTGTGGGGCGCACTGTTGCTGGATGAGCCGTTGTCGATGGCGCATCTGTATGGCGGGGTGTTGATTGCCGGGGCGTTGTGGCTGGTGTTGCGGCCGAAAAAAACCCTGTAGGCGCCCGCTAGTGGACGCCTACAGGGGAGTTGTATCAGGCTTTACGGAAAACGAAGGCCAAGCCGATGATGATCAACCCCATCCCCAGCAGGCTCAACATCGCGAGCCGGTTACCGAAGATCAGGTAATCCATCACCGCCGTCACCGCTGGCACCAGGTAAAACAGGCTGGTGACATTCACCAGGTTACCCCGGGCGATCAGGCGGTACAGCAACAAGGTGGCCAGCAACGACACCACCACCCCCATCCACAGCACCGGCAGGTAGAAACCGCTGGCGTGCTCGAAGTGGAACGGTTGGAACGGTACGAACACCGAACACAGCAGCAACCCTGCCAGGTACTGCACCGGCAACGTGCCCAGGGGGTTGTCGGTGATGCGCTTCTGCATGATCGAGCCGAAGGTCATGCTGGCCAGCGCCAATAACCCGAACAGCATCCCCGCCAACGACATGCCGGACAAACCGATACCCTGGTAGACCACCATGATCAGCCCCGCCAACCCCAGCGCCAGGCCAAACAGCCGGCTCAGCGAACGCTGGCGCTCCATCAACACTACGGTGAGGATCGGCTGCACACCCATGAGGGTCGCCATCACGCCGGGGGTGACGTTGAGGTCCAGGGCCAGCAGATAGAAAATCTGATAAGCCCCCAGCAGCACCCACCCGGTTGCCGCCGCGTACCGCATGGGCTTGCCGGGACGCGGCAGTTTCAACTTGAGGATCGGTATCAGGATCACCAAGCCCACAAGGGCGATGGCAAAGCGGATCAACAGAAACGCAAAGGGTGACGCGTGGGCCAGGCCCCATTTGGAGAAGATCGCCCCGCTGCTCCACAGCAGGACAAACAGGCTCGTCGAGGCCGCCGCGGCCACGGATTGTTTCGAAAGAACAGACATGGATACCACCTGTCATCAGGCAAAAAAGCCAATTCAGCAGACGCTGAAACTCAGTAGGTTTTTTCAGGCGGGCAGACGGGAACAGCCATCAGCTGGTCAGCCCGAAATGCCAACACCCGGCGGTGATACGACTGCGTACACCGGCGTGCTACGGACAGGTGGGGGGTAGTGACTGATCTGCGCAGGCTGCTTGTCCCCGCACGGCACGACCGCAGCGTTGACCGCTGAATCGACTACCGCTGTGCGCTGGCGAGCTGGCATGGGCTGATCTTGTGTGAAGGGATAAAGAGGCTCGGACTATAACCAGCCGGTGACAGGTTTTGCAATCACCCTGAATGGAGGAGTTTTCATGTGGGCCCTATAGGACGGGTCGCTATAATGCTGCCCAGGTTTTTCCAAGGATTCCCCATGATCGCATTGCCCTGGCTGTACCTGGCGCTTCTTTCCATCGGCTATCTGCTGGCCTTGATCTACGGACAACTGGGGGTGCTGGCGGGGGTGTCCGTCGCCCTGTTGCTGATCGCCGGTTACGCCGTACGCCAGCAACGCACGCCCTGGGCGCGCTACCTGGGTCACGGGTTGTTTATCGTCTTGGCCCTGAGCCTGGCGATGCATTGGTTGCCGGGTTTCTACAACGGGCGCGGTATTGCCCCGCAACGGCTCACCGACGATGCTGTGCCCTTCTCGATGTACCTGAACCAGGACAAACCGCTGATCGGCTTCTGGCTGTTGCTGGCCTGCCCGTGGATCGTGGCGCGGCGTTCGCTGCGCCTGTCGATCTGCGTGACCGCCCTGGCCTTGACGCTCACCGCCATCGCGGCCTTGGGCGGTGCCGCCTTGCTGGGCATGATCACCTGGGCGCCGAAATGGCCGGAACAGGCCTGGCTGTGGGTGCTGAATAACCTGCTGCTGGTGACCCTGGTGGAAGAAGCGCTGTTCCGGGGTTATGTCCAGGGCGGCTTGAGCCGGCGCTTCAAACACCTGCCCTATGGCGAAAACCTCGCACTGCTGCTGGCCTCGCTATTGTTCGGCCTGGTGCACCTCGGCGCGGGCTGGCACTGGGTGTTGCTGGCGAGCATCGCCGGGGTGGGGTATGGCCTGGCGTATCGCTTTGGTGGCCTGGGTGCGGCAGTGGCCACGCACTTTGGTTTGAATCTGCTTCACTTCGGCTTGTTTACCTACCCGATGCTCGCCGGTTGATTGTTGCAAAAATAAGTTAAATAAACCGCCGTTCTTGCCGATACCCCCTGAAAGCCTTGCGGATTGAACAATCATGCGTAATAACCAACCCGTTACCCAGCGCGAACGTACCTTCCCCGCTCAGCAACGGTTGATCTCCACCACAGATGCCAAAGGCGTGATCACCTACTGCAACGACGCCTTCGTCGAAATCAGTGGGTTCTCCCGTGACGAACTGGTGCGTGCCCCGCACAATCTGGTCCGTCACCCGGACGTTCCGGCGGCGGTGTTCGCGCACATGTGGTCCACGCTCAAACAAGGCTTGCCATGGATGGGCATCGTCAAGAACCGCTGCAAGACTGGCGATCATTACTGGGTCAACGCCTATGTAACGCCGGTTTTCGAAGGCAACCAGGTGGTCGGCTACGAATCGGTGCGCATCAAGCCCACCGCCGAGCAGATCCGTCGGGCCGAAGCGCTCTACCACCGCATCAACCAAGGCAAGTCAGCGATCCCTCAGCGGGACAAGTGGCTGCCGGTGCTGCAGGACTGGCTGCCGTTTATCCTGGTGAGCCAGTTGAGCTTCATGATCGGCGCGTCCCTCAACTCCCACTGGGGCTTTGCCCTGGCGGCGGGGCTGTCGGTGCCGCTGGGCCTGCTGGGCCTGAGCTGGCAACAACGCGGCCTCAAGCGCTTGCTGCGCCTGGCCGAACAGACCACCTCCGACCCGCTGATCGCGCAGATGTACACCGACAGCCGTGGCGCCCAGGCGCGGCTGGAGATGTCGATCCTCAGCCAGGAGGCACGTCTGAAGACCTGTCTGACGCGCTTGCAGGACACCGCCGAACACCTCAACGACCAGGCGGCGCAGTCCAACACCCTGGCGCATAACAGCTCCAGCGGTTTGGAGCGCCAGCGCGTCGAGACTGAGCAGGTGGCGACCGCCGTCAACCAGATGGCAGCCACCACCCAGGAAGTCGCCAGCCACGTGCAACGTACCGCCGATGCGACCCAGGAGGCCAACCGCCTGACCGGTCGCGGCCGCGATATCGCCGGGGAAACCCGCGAGGCGATTCAGCGCTTGTCCGTAGCAGTGGGCGAGACCGGCGTGACCGTGACCCAACTGGCCAAGGACAGTGACGAAATCGGTGGCGTGGTCGACGTGATCAAAGGCATTGCCGACCAAACCAACCTGCTGGCACTGAACGCGGCCATTGAAGCGGCACGCGCCGGTGAAATGGGCCGGGGTTTTGCGGTGGTCGCGGACGAAGTCCGTCAACTGGCACAACGCACGGCTGAATCGACCGGGCAGATCCACGCCCTGATCGCCAAGCTGCAACAGACTGCCGCCGCCGCCGTGCAAACCATGGACGCCGGGCACCGCCAGGCTGAAGAAGGTGTGGCGCGGGTGATGGAAGCGGATCAGGCGCTGGTGGGCATCAGTGAGGCGGTGGCGCATATCACCGACATGACCACGCAGATCGCGGCGGCAACTGAAGAGCAAAGCTCGGTGGCCGAAGAGATCAGCCGTAACATCAGCACCATTGCATTGCTGGCGGATCAGACGTCGGAGCAGGCGTTGAATTCGGCGCAGTTGAGTGAAGAATTGACTCACACAGCCAATACCCAGTACTCCCTGGTCGAGCGTTTTAACCGGTAGACCGCTTTCGCGAGCAAGCCCGCTCCCACATTTAACCGTGCACGTCCCTTGGAATGCGGTCGAATGTGGGAGCGGGCTTGCTCGCGAAGAGGCCCTAACAGCCGCCGAGAAAATCACCCACCTTCACCGCCGCAGCCTCCAGATGTTGCTCATGGCTGAACCCCGACGCCTTCAACGGCTTCAAGTCATGATCCCCCGCCACCAGCCACATCACCTCGATGCTCGGCGACAACGCATACCCCTCAACCGCAGCTCGATTCCCTAATGCATCCCGTTCGCCCTGCACAATCAAAGTCGGCGTCTTCAACCCAGCCAGATGCTCAGTCCTCGGCTTCTCCGGTTTACCCACCGCATAAAACGGATACCCCAGGCACACCAACCCGTCCGCGCCCAATTCATCCGCCAGCAAACTGGCCATGCGCCCGCCCATGGACTTGCCGCCAATCGCCAGCTTCCCAGCGACATGACGTCGCACCTCGGCCACCACCTCGCGCCAGGTTTCCAGCAGTTTCGGCGCCGGGTTGGGTGGGCGTTTGCCGCCGTCGACACGGCGCTGGGCCATGTAGGGAAACTCGAAGCGCAACACGTTGACGCCATGCCCGGCAAGGCGTGCAGCCATGTCGTTCATGAAGGATGAGTCCATCGGTGCTCCGGCGCCGTGGGCCAGGATCAGCGTCACAGGTGTACCTCCTGCAACGTCCGCCGCGACATCCCACAACCAGCCGCGTTCCCGCACACACTGCGCCCATTGATCCCCGTCAATACTGGCCTTGTGCTCTTTGCCCATGCTTGCCTCGCTTTTTAGTCTGCCTATAACTCCAGCCCAAGTGCCGCATTGGCTTGGGTTGAACCGTGGATGGGGAACCATGAACACTACATTAAGTACCGCCTATAACTACAAGGTGGTCCGCCAATTCGCCATTATGACGGTGGTGTGGGGCATCGTCGGCATGGGGCTCGGGGTTTTTCTCGCCGCCCAATTGGTCTGGCCTGCACTCAACTTCGACTTGCCGTGGACCAGCTTCGGCCGCCTGCGCCCGTTGCACACCAACGCGGTAATCTTCGCCTTCGGCGGCTGCGCGCTGTTCGCCAGCTCCTTCTATTCGGTGCAACGCACCTGCCAGACCCAGCTGTTCGCGCCGAAGATCGCCGCGTTCTGCTTCTGGGGCTGGCAGTTGGTCATCCTGTTGGCCGCGATCTCCTTGCCGCTGGGCTACACCAGCTCCAAGGAATACGCCGAGCTGGAATGGCCGATCGACATCCTCATCACCATTGTCTGGGTGGCCTACGCCATCGTGTTCTTCGGCACGGTGATGAAGCGCAACACCAAGCACATCTACGTCGGTAACTGGTTCTTCGGTGCGTTCATCATCACCGTGGCCATCCTGCATATCGTCAACAACCTGGAAATCCCGGTCAGCCTGACCAAGTCCTACTCCCTCTACGGCGGTGCGACGGATGCCATGGTGCAGTGGTGGTATGGGCATAACGCCGTGGGCTTTTTCCTCACCGCCGGCTTCCTGGGGATGATGTACTACTTCGTGCCCAAGCAAGCCGAACGTCCGGTGTATTCCTATCGCTTGTCCATCGTGCACTTCTGGGCGCTGATCACCCTGTACATCTGGGCAGGTCCCCACCACTTGCACTACACCGCGCTGCCGGACTGGGCACAATCCCTGGGCATGGTGATGTCGCTGGTACTGCTGGCACCGAGCTGGGGCGGCATGATCAACGGCATGATGACCTTGTCGGGCGCCTGGCATAAGTTGCGCAGCGACCCGATCCTGCGCTTCCTCGTGGTGTCCCTGGCCTTCTACGGCATGTCGACGTTCGAAGGCCCGATGATGGCGATCAAGACCGTCAACGCCCTCTCCCACTACACCGACTGGACCATCGGCCACGTACACGCCGGGGCGCTGGGTTGGGTGGCGATGATCTCCATCGGCGCGCTGTACCACATGATCCCGAAAGTCTTCGGTCGTGAGCAGATGTACAGCCTCGGCCTGATCAACGCGCACTTCTGGCTGGCCACCATCGGCACCGTGCTCTACATCGCCTCGATGTGGGTCAACGGCATCGCCCAGGGCCTGATGTGGCGTGCGGTCAACGAAGACGGCACCTTGACCTACTCCTTCGTCGAAACCCTGGTGGCCAGCCACCCTGGCTTCATCGTGCGGCTGGTGGGCGGTGCGGTGTTCCTCTGCGGCATGTTCCTGATGGCTTACAACACCTGGCGCACCGTGCGTTCGGCGCAGCCCGTCGAAGCCGCCACCACTGCGCAGCTGGCCTGAGGAGTCTGTGATGAAACACGAAACGATTGAAAAGAACGTCGGCCTGCTGATGCTGCTCATGGTACTGGCCGTGAGCATCGGTGGCCTGACCCAGATCGTCCCGCTGTTCTTCCAGGACGTCACCAACAAGCCGGTGGAGGGCATGAAGCCCTACACCGCGCTGCAACTGGAAGGCCGTGACATCTACATCCGCGAAGGCTGTGTGCAGTGCCACTCGCAGATGATCCGCCCTTTCCGCGCCGAGACCGAACGATACGGCCACTACTCGGTCGCCGGTGAAAGCGTGTGGGACCACCCGTTCCTGTGGGGCTCCAAGCGCACCGGGCCGGACCTGGCACGCGTCGGCGCACGCTACTCGGACGACTGGCACCGCGCGCACTTGTACAACCCGCGCAACGTGGTGCCCGAGTCGAAAATGCCGGCCTACCCGTGGCTGGTCACCGCCGCGGTCGACAGCAGCCACACCGAGACCAAGTTGAAAGTGATGCGCACCCTCGGCGTGCCATACACCGACGACGACATCAGTGGCGCCGTCGCCAGCCTCAAGGGCAAGACCGAGATGGACGCGCTGGTGTCGTACCTGCAAGTACTCGGCACTGCCATCAAGAGCAAGAGGTGAGCCATGGGATTTGAATTCGATGCGGGCACCATCCGCGGCCTTGGCACGCTGGTCGTCGCCATCGCCTTTATCGGCCTGTCGCTGTGGGTGTTCAACAACCGGCGCAATGCGGAATTCGAGCAGGCGCGCCTGCTGCCGTTCGCCGATGAACCTTCTCCATCTGACGCTCAAGAAGAGCCTGCAATAAGGAGCACTCGGCCATGACCCTATTCTGGAGTACATGGATCTGCGTACTGACCCTGGGCAGCCTGATCGGCCTGACCTGGCTCTTGGTCGGCACCCGCAAGGGCGAGACCAAGGGCAGCGTCGACCAGACCATGGGCCACGCCTTCGACGGTATCGAGGAATACGACAACCCGCTGCCCCAGTGGTGGTTCATGCTGTTCGCCGGCACCCTGGTGTTTGCGGTCGGCTACCTGATCCTCTACCCGGGCCTGGGCAACTGGAAAGGCGTGTTGCCGGGCTATGAAGACGGCTGGACCCAGACCAAGGAATGGGACAAGGAAATGGCCAAGGCCGACGCCAAGTTCGGGCCGATCTTCGCCAAATTCTCGGCCATGCCCGTGGAAGAAGTGGCCAAGGACCCGCAAGCGCTGAAAATGGGCGGCCGCCTGTTTGCCTCCAACTGCGCGGTGTGCCACGGCTCGGATGCCAAGGGCGCGTTTGGTTTCCCGAACCTGGCGGACAATATCTGGCGTTGGGGCGGTTCGGCCGAAGCGATCAAGACCACCATCCTGAATGGCCGCCACGCGGCGATGCCGGCCTGGGGTGACATGCTTGGCGATGAAGGGGTGAAAAACGTCGCGGCCTATGTTCGTCACGACGTGGCCAAGCTGCCTCTGCCGGCCGACAACAGCGCCGACCTGGCCGCCGGCAAAGCGGCGTTCAACACCACTTGTGTCGCCTGCCACGGTCCGGAAGGCCACGGCATGGAAGCCATGGGTGCGCCTGACCTGACCAAGCCGGCCGGCTACATCTATGGCACCAGCCTCGCGCAGTTGCAGCAGACCATCCGTCACGGCCGCCAAGGCCAGATGCCGGCGCAGGAAGTGCTGCAAGGCAATGACAAGGTGCACCTGTTGGCCGCCTATGTTTACAGCCTGTCCCACAACGCTGATGGCGCAACGCCAGAAAGCCCCGCGCGATAACCTTTAACTGCCGCCCCTCATCCGGGGCGGCAACCGTTTTTCCAAGGAGCTTGCTCCTTCAGGAAAATGGGGGGAATGGGGACCGGACTCTATTCTTCCGGGGTACTCGCGTTTTTGAAACCTCGCCCGGCCCGGGGGGGAGGCGCTTGAGGGTTGCAGATTTAAATCACGCCGAGCTTAACGGCGATGCCGAAGCTCACCATCACCACCAAAAGCCCAATCATGCACCACTGCAAAAAAACCAACTTGCGTTTGAGATCTGCAGGAAACCCTGCAAAGTCTTTGGCGCTTAAATTCCCTTTTCTGAGCTGGTAGCCCGGAAACGTGATCAGCCCGGAAATGCCACCTATCAAGAGCAGTTTGCCCCAGGGGCCGCCGTGTCGCATGGGAGCCCAAAATGTAATTGCAGGACTATTTTTGAGGTGTTCCAGCATCACTTCCGCTTTGGTGTATGCCAAGTGCAGGCAGACGCCAATCCAAAGGAAAATCCCAGCGAAGTCGGCTAGCGCTATAGTCAAAAGAACTGTGTCGCCGGTGCTTAGTGTCATTTCACAGCCTCGTAGATCTTCTCGCCGACCCACTCGCCAAATGCGCCGCCAAGGGCGCCTCCCGCGACAGAGCCTGCGCCCACCACAATCAGGCCGCACGCCAGAGTAGCAGCGCCCATCGTAGGCACGCCCAGCCCAACACACAAACCGCCAACGACAGCCGTTGATAGCGCCGCCCCCGCAACGGCGCCGCCCCCGATCGTACCGGTAAAACTACCGGTTTCCGTAAATTTGACCTTCTGGCAGGCCTCGTCGTCGCCTGCCGAACACACGTTTTGGACCTTCATGTAAGACGCGCCCCCACCAATAGACGTCCCGACCCAGCCGCCGTACTTGATCACCGTCGCTGCCTTGGCCAGCTTTTGAATGTGGGTGGCGTATCCAGGTATCTGCCCAGGTGCGCCGGCCTGTGTCCATCGATGAACAAGGCTTCGACTTGAGATGCCTAAAGCGGACTTCAGGTTTGGATGATCGGGCAAGCCGATGCCTTTGCGTACAAGGGACGTCAGTTGGGTATCGAGCTGGGCGAGCAGGCGTTTGCGTTCACTGAAAAACTCAGGCGATCGAAGGTGCCCATCCTTGAGGAATGTTGTTTGATGCAATGTTTCGATTTCCTGAAGGACACTTTTGAGGCTGCCCATATTTCTGGCGAACATGGCTTCGCCTGCCCCAATTGAAGTGGAACCTAGGGCGAGGAAGCCTTGGATTTCTTCGCGATGGCGCTGCATGAAGTCAGCCTCATCCGTGCTAAGGGGCTCAAGGGCGTCATTGGTCTGTGCAGCGGCTTCCATCAAGATGGAGTCTTCTCGGGTGCATCGAGGACTGTTTGGGTCGGCCAATACGATCATTGAGCCCGCTTTCACTTCGCCGAGATTGGGGTTCAGCGATTGAAACTTCTCAAGCACCTCGGCACTTGGGGCGGGAAATAACGTGGTTTTCAATTCATCGACGGTCGTGCTTTTTGGCACGATGTAGAAGCCGGGCTCTTGCGGGCGGGGTCTAACTTTTGGCCGGCGTGTTGGAACGGGGGACGGTTCGCTTGCTTGGGGCCTTTGAATACTGCCGGTCCTGCCTTTGCCGGTGAAGAATGAATACCTTCCTAAGGTGTCATTGCTCAATGGGCTGAACGGGTCGTTGGTCACCAAAAAAAGATCGCAGTTTTCGAGCGCGCTTAGAATTTCTTTTTGGCTCCAGACTTTCCCGTTGGAGTGGAACTGTAGTCCATACATCAGTGAAGATGCAGAATTCTGAAAGGCATTTCTTACAGTAGAAACAGCAAAAAATGGGGATTCTATTTGGCTTAAACTTATCCCTTCGCGTTCACGTTCATTCCAGTGAATTAGGCGCATTGATTATCTTCCTGATTGGGTTCAGCCGAGATATTTATTTCCCTCGTGAAAGGGATACGGAAGAGTAATCGTCGTTAGCCATGGCTAAAATGCGGGGTTATTACTTTTTATGTCGGAGGCTCTAGTGCGAGGTGATTAGCGGGTAGTTACCATTAAATTCGTTAGATTAGAAACGATTTGAAATAGAGTGGCTTTGATAGTGGAAGACGCAAAGACGGGAATTGAGTTTTGGCCTTTGCCTGATAGTTCGTATCAGGCGCCGGTCAACTTCAGTTACTGCGGGTGAGGGACGCCCGGCTGGATAGCCAGATGCAGGTCATCCAGAACTGCTTTGCCCATTTCACACAGATAGTGCGCGGCAAATGCGAGCCTCGCGTTTCTGGGGTCCATGGCAACTTCAAGCGAGAGGGTGGTGGCGCAGTCGAGGACGTGCGCTGCGTGTTCAAGCGCTTCACGCAGTGGGACCCCGGCGTTTACACGGAACAGTTTCAGATGACTTTTGTTTTCTCCGCAGTCTGCGAAGGTTTGAACGCCAATGGTTTTTGCTGAGGGTGGGATGCTCATTGCTCACCTCCCGATTTCTGAGGTGGGCAATCGTTACGAACAATTGTGAAAGCAATTACGGATATTTCGTACGGCATAGCTTGTAGTGGTCTAATGAAACCGGACACCCATTTAGGCGAGAATGCTCGCCAGATCGAGGTGTCAAATGACCAAACAACGCCGTTCCTTTTCTGCTGAATTCAAACGCGAGGCTGCCGACCTCGTGCTCAAGCAAAACTACAGCTACATCGAAGCCAGCCGTTCACTCGGCGTCGGCGAGTCGGCACTACGCCGTTGGGTCGACCAGGTTCAACAAGAGAGCAAAGGCGTTACCCCGCAGAGCAAAGCGCTGACCCCGGAACAGCAGAAAATCCAGGAGTTAGAAGCCCGGATCGCCCGCCTGGAACGGGAAAAATCGATATTAAAAAAGGCTACCGCGCTCTTGATGTCGGAAGATCACGAGCGTACGCGCTGATCAATCAGTTGAGCGTCCATGAGCCGGTTGACTGGCTGTGCAAGGTGTTTGAAGTCACCCGTTCGTGCTACTACGCCCAGCGCCTTAGGCGCCGCACGCCTGATGTCGAACGGCTTCGGTTGCGCAGTCGGGTGAGCGAGTTATTCACGCAAAGTCGTAGTGCTGCGGGCAGCCGCAGCATCCTGTCGCTGATGCGTGACGACGGTGAGCAGCTCGGTCGATTCAAAGTGCGCAGCTTGATGCGCGAGCTTGATCTAGTCAGCAAACAACCCGGATCACATGCCTACAAAAGAGCGACGGTAGAACGACTCGATATCCCGAATACCTTGAACCGCGAGTTCAATGTTCCGGCACCCAACCAGGTGTGGTGCGGCGACATCACCTACATTTGGGCCCAGGGGAAATGGCACTATCTGGCGGTCGTGCTGGATCTTTGCGCGCGCCGGGTAGTGGGCTGGGCGTTGTCGGAAAAGCCGGACGCCGATCTGGTTATCAAGGCGCTGGATATGGCTTACGAACAACGAGGAAGGCCTCAGGGCCTGCTGTTTCACTCGGATCAAGGGTCGCAATATGCGAGTCGTTTATTTCGCCAGCGGCTGTGGCGCTATCGAATGCGCCAGAGCATGAGTCGCCGGGGAAATTGCTGGGACAATGCGCCAATGGAGCGCGTGTTCCGCAGTTTGAAAACGGAATGGGTACCGACCACGGGTTACAGAACGGCTCAAGAAGCCCAGCGCGATATCAGCCAATTCTTGATGGATCGGTACAACTGGATTCGACCCCATCAATTCAACGGTGGGCTGGCGCCAGCTCGGGCCGAAGAAAAACTTAACGTCGTGTCCGGGATTAGTTGACCACTACAGCTTAATTCCCTTTGTATGAACAAAAAGAACTGCCATTTACGATTCCACGCGTAAAGGTGGCAGCTGTACGCAGGTTGGAATCCGAGGGGAATTTACTCGGCAGACACGAATGTCTCCCACGTACAGCCGCCAAAACGCACAAAAAACAGATCTGAAATAGCATCTGTTTATTGTTTGGCGACGCTGTAACGTCTTTCCCCACGGGATTCCACGCCCGTTCGCTGATGAGCAGCGACGGAGGGAAGATAACGCTATGTATCTAACGCCGCAACCCACGAACGAATAAGACATGTGGGAGTGATGAAATTCCGTTCAGTCAGGGCTTATGGGGTGGGGCTATGAGAGTTTATTGCAAAGTATGTGGAGAGAAAAAACGAATCGTGTCCCGCGATGAGCTGTCGGTGGAGCTTGCTCGCGAAAAACCTGAGGACACCCCGTTTACCCAGAATGAACGTAGCGTTCTTGAATTCTTCGCGAGCAAGCTCGTTCCGACAGTAGGTTGATACTGAGCGACCAAGTGTCGCACCCTTCCAAAGCACAACTTTCCCCTCCTCACTTTCGGGTCTACGCTTGTTCCCACAGCGGACCAATCCTGGCGTACGCGACGGCATTCGTTGCGACCCCAAAATTTTCCTGTCCACTCGATCAGCTTTCGATTTCGGATTTTGTCCTTACGCTAAACATGGAAAGGGCGCAGAATCTGGCGTGGAACGCATTGATACAGGTCAGCCATTGCGTTGCAATGGCCCCTCGCTTTCTACATACTTGCGGCCGATTTTACCTATAAAAAAACCTAAACCGTGGAACCTTAGAATGAGCACAGCAATCAGTCCGACTGCTTATAACTATAAGGTAGTCCGCCAGTTCGCCATCATGACGGTGGTCTGGGGGATCCTTGGCATGGGGCTCGGGGTGTTCATCGCCTCGCAACTGGTTTGGCCGGAATTGAATTTCGGTTTGCCATGGACGACCTTTGGCCGCCTGCGCCCGCTGCACACCAACCTGGTGATCTTCGCCTTCGGTGGCTGTGCATTGTTTGCCACCTCTTACTATGTCGTGCAGCGAACCTGCCAGACGCGACTGATCTCCGACAGCCTCGCGGCCTTCACCTTCTGGGGTTGGCAAGCCGTCATCGTGAGCGCCATCGTCACCCTGCCGCTGGGGTACACCACCACCAAGGAATACGCCGAGCTGGAATGGCCGATCGCCATTTTGCTCGCCATCGTGTGGGTGACCTACGCCGTGGTGTTCTTCGGCACCATCGTCAAGCGCAAGACCAAGCACATCTACGTGGGCAATTGGTTCTACGGCGCCTTTATCCTGGTGACGGCGATGCTGCACATCGTCAACCACGCGTCGTTGCCGGTGAGCCTGTTCAAGTCCTACTCGGCCTACGCCGGGGCCACGGATGCGATGATCCAGTGGTGGTACGGCCACAACGCGGTGGGTTTCTTCCTGACCACCGGTTTCCTGGGGATGATGTACTACTTCGTGCCCAAACAGGCCGAACGTCCTATTTACTCGTATCGTTTGTCCATCGTGCACTTCTGGGCGCTGATCACCCTGTACATCTGGGCAGGTCCGCACCACTTGCACTACACCGCGCTGCCGGATTGGGCGCAGTCGCTGGGCATGGCGATGTCGATCATCCTGCTCGCCCCGAGCTGGGGCGGCATGATCAACGGCATGATGACCCTGTCGGGCGCCTGGCATAAATTGCGCACCGATCCGATCCTGCGTTTCCTCGTGGTGTCGCTGGCGTTCTACGGCATGTCGACCTTCGAAGGGCCGATGATGGCGATCAAGACCGTCAACTCGCTGTCCCACTACACCGACTGGACCATCGGCCACGTACACGCTGGCGCCCTCGGTTGGGTGGCGATGATTTCCATCGGCGCGCTGTACCACATGATCCCCAAACTGTTCGGCCGTGCGCAGATGCACAGCGTCGCGCTGATCAACACGCACTTCTGGCTGGCCACCATCGGCACCGTGCTCTACATCGCCTCGATGTGGGTCAACGGCATCACCCAGGGTCTGATGTGGCGTGCGATCAACGATGACGGCACCCTCACCTACTCCTTCGTCGAAGCGCTGCAAGCCAGCCACCCGGGCTACATCGTCCGCGCCCTGGGCGGTGCGTTCTTTGCCGCCGGCATGTTGTTCATGGCCTACAACGTCTGGCGCACCGTGCGTGCCTCCGACCCTGCAGAAGCCGAAGCCGCCGCCAAGATCGCCGTTGTGGGAGCCCACTGATGAAGCATGAAGTAGTCGAGAAGAATATCGGCCTGCTGGCCTTCTTCATGGTCATCGCCGTGAGTATCGGCGGCCTGACCCAGATCGTTCCGCTGTTTTTCCAGGACGTGACCAACAAGCCGGTCGAAGGCATGAAGCCGCGCACCGCCCTTGAACTGGAAGGCCGCGACGTCTACATCGCCAACGGCTGTGTCGGCTGCCACTCGCAGATGATCCGCCCGTTCCGCGCCGAAACCGAACGCTACGGCCACTACTCGGTCGCTGGCGAAAGCGTGTGGGACCACCCGTTCCTGTGGGGTTCCAAGCGCACCGGCCCGGACCTGGCCCGTGTCGGCGGTCGTTACTCCGATGACTGGCAACGTGCGCACTTGTACAACCCGCGCAACGTGGTGCCTGAGTCGAAAATGCCGGCGTACCCGTTCCTCGTGGAAAACAAGCTCGACGGCAAGGACACCGCGAAGAAGATGGAAGTCTTGCGCACCCTGGGCGTGCCCTACACCGACGAAGACATCGCCGGTGCAGCCGCAGCCGTGAAGGGCAAGACCGAAATGGACGCATTGGTGGCCTACCTGCAAGGCCTGGGCACCATCATCAAAAGCAAACGGTGATTCTTCATGGATATCGGGATGATTCGTGGCCTGGGCACCGTTGTGGTGATGGTGGCCTTTATCGGCCTGGCGTTGTGGGTGTTCAGCCCCAAGCGCAAGTCGGAGTTTGAAGACGCGACCTTGCTGCCCTTTGCGGATGATCCCGAAGCCATCAAGCACGTCGAGCAAGCTTCTAGGAGTAACAAAGAATGACTACGTTCTGGAGTCTGTACGTCACAGTCCTCAGTCTGGGTACCATCTTCGCCCTGACCTGGCTGCTGCTGTCGACCCGCAAGGGCCAGCGCGCCGAGCAAACCGACGAGACCGTCGGCCACTCGTTCGACGGCATCGAGGAGTACGACAACCCACTGCCGAAATGGTGGTTCATGCTGTTCGTCGGCACCATCATCTTCGCCCTCGGCTACCTGGCGCTGTACCCCGGCCTGGGCAACTGGAAAGGCCTGCTGCCGGGCTACAACTACCTCGATACCGAAAAGCAAACCCCGTTCGCCAACGGCCAGACCGGCTGGACCGGCGTACACGAATGGGAAAAGGAAATGGCCAAGTCGGACGCCAAGTTCGGCCCGATCTTCGCCAAATTCGCGTCGATGCCGATTGAAGAAGTGGCCAAGGACCCGCAAGCCTTGAAAATGGGCGGCCGCCTGTTCGCCTCCAACTGCTCGGTGTGCCACGGTTCCGACGCCAAAGGCGCCTATGGCTTCCCCAACCTGACCGACGCCGACTGGCGCTGGGGTGGCGAGCCCGCCACCATCAAGGAAACCATCATGAAAGGCCGCCATGCCGTGATGCCGGCCTGGCTGGATATCCTCAAGGAACAAGGTGTCAGCGACGTCGCCGCATTCGTGGTGACCAACCTCGACGGCCGCAAGCTGCCCGAAGGCGTGAAAGCCGATGTGGCCAACGGTGAAAAACTCTTTGCTGCCAACTGCGTGGCCTGCCACGGCCCGGCCGGTAAAGGCACCCCAGCCATGGGTGCGCCTGACCTGACCCACCCCGGTGCGTTTATCTACGGTTCCAGCTTCGCCCAACTGCAACAGACCATCCGTTGGGGTCGCCAGGGCCAGATGCCAGCGCAGGAACAACTGCAAGGCAATGACAAGGTGCACTTGCTGGCGGCGTATGTGTACAGCTTGTCCCATGGGGATAAGAAGGCTGAAGAGCAGTAAAAAATAGCAATTAAAACGGCTCCCTCAGCAAACACTGACGGGGCCGTTTTAATTGCTCTGCATGGCGGTAGGCGATAAGTTTTAAGCCCTACCGATTCAAAGGGGGTCGTTCATGAGTGACAGTGACAGGATACTTCAGCAAAACGATCAGGAAGATATAGTCGACATGTTGCGCATGCTCGAAGACAGCATCGACTTCGATCCTGAGCGCGTAACCATCGTCAATCGGCCGGCTCACAATGAGTTCTGCAATGATGAGGGAACGTTTGCAGCTTCTAAATGAAGCAACGATTTTGTGGCAAGCCCTAGTGCCAGTTAATGAAAAGAAAGACGAGCACATTCTTGTGGTGAGCGGGCTTGCCCCGCTCACCACAACTGCCAAAACCGTCCATACTTCCCAAGTCAATTGATCCAGATCACGTACACCATCAATTGATTTCCCCCAACGCGACCAAAGGTCGCACCCTTTGCGCAGCATCGGGGGCGTATCATTAGGCCACTGCAACACCCCTAATTTGACCCCGGTTGGCACGTACTGGCCGAGGCAAATCTCCACCGCCGTGGGATGCAATGATGAGCGACCAAATACCGGTACATGACGTTACCCCGCCTGCCAAAACTGTCGACCTCTACGCCTCGCGAGAGAAGATCTACACCCGCGCCTTCACTGGCCTGTTCCGCAATCTGCGCATGCTCGGCGGTGCCGGTCTGTTCCTGCTTTACTTCGGCACCGTGTGGCTGAATTGGGGCGGCCACCAAGCGGTTTGGTGGAACCTGCCGGAGCGTAAGTTCTTTATTTTCGGTGCGACTTTCTGGCCCCAGGATTTCATCCTGCTGTCGGGCATTCTTATCGTCGCGGCATTTGGCCTGTTCTTTATCACCGTGTACGCCGGTCGTGTGTGGTGCGGTTATACCTGCCCGCAAAGCGTGTGGACGTGGATCTTCATGTGGTGCGAAAAGGTCACCGAAGGCGACCGCAACCAGCGCATCAAGCTCGACAAAGCGCCGATGGGCGTCAACAAGTTCCTGCGCAAATTCAGCAAGCACACCCTGTGGCTGCTGATCGGTTTTGTCACCGGCATGACCTTTGTCGGATACTTCTCGCCGATCCGCGAACTGGTGTTTGACTTCTTCACCGGCCAGGCCGATGGCTGGTCATATTTCTGGGTGGGTTTCTTCACCCTCGCCACCTACGGCAACGCCGGCTGGCTGCGCGAACAGGTGTGCATCTACATGTGCCCCTATGCACGCTTCCAGAGCGTAATGTTCGACAAGGACACCCTGATCGTTTCCTACGATCCGCGCCGTGGTGAACTGCGTGGCCCGCGCAAAAAAGGTGTCGACTACAAGGCCCAAGGCCTCGGCGATTGCATCGACTGCACGATGTGCGTGCAGGTGTGCCCGACCGGTATCGACATCCGCGACGGCCTGCAGATCGAGTGCATCGGCTGCGCCGCGTGCATCGACGCCTGCGACAACATCATGGACAAGATGGAGTACCCACGCGGCCTGATCAGCTACACCACCGAGCACAACCTGTCGGGGCAGAAAACCCACAAGCTGCGCCCGCGCCTGATTGGTTATGCATTGGTGTTGCTGGCGATGATCAGCCTGTTGGTGGCCGCGTTCTTCATGCGCTCGCTGGTGGGTTTCGACGTGAGCAAGGACCGCGTGCTGTACCGCGAAAACGCCGAAGGCCGCATCGAAAACGTCTACAGCCTGAAGATCATGAACAAGGACCAGCGCGACCACACCTACGTGCTCGACGCCGCAGGCTTGCCCGACCTCAAGCTGCAAGGCCGCCGCGAAATCAGGGTGGCCGCCGGCGATATCGTCAGCATGCCGGTGGAGCTGTCGAGTGCGCCGGAACAGTTGCCGTCGAGCACCAACGAGGTGAAATTCATCCTCACCGATGCCGATGATGCCAGCGTCCATATTGAAGCCAAGAGCCGATTTATCGGCCCACAAGTTCGTTAGAAGAGAGCAGAACCATGTCCGTAGCCACTGCCGCAAGCCCCTGGTACAAGCACCTCTGGCCCTGGATCATCATTGGGATCCTCGCCTGTTCGGTGACCTTGACCCTGTCCATGGTGACCATCGCGGTGAACAACCCGGACAACCTGGTCAACGACAACTACTACGAGGCCGGCAAAGGCATCAACCGCTCCCTGGACCGCGAACTGCTGGCCCAGACCCTGCAACTGCGCGCCAAGGTGCACCTGGATGAGCTGACCGGTGAAGTCGAAGTGAACCTCACCGGCAACAGCAACCCGACCACCCTGGAATTGAACCTGATTTCCCCGACGCAGCCGGAGAAAGATCGCAAGATCAACCTGGCCCGCAGCGACAGCGAACCCGGTCGCTACATCGGCCAAGTCACCGACAAGGTCGAAGGCCGTCGCTTCGTCGAGTTGCTGGGTGTGGAAGGCGACCGCACCTGGCGCATGTTCGAAGAAGAACAGGTCAGCCACGACAAGGACTTGCTGCTGGGCGATGAACCGTTGCAGGGTGCTGAAGACCTGAAAAAATAGCAGCGCGATGACCAGCCCAATCCCCTGCTACCACTGCGCCCTGCCCGTTCCGCCGGGCAGCCGCTTCACCGCAGTGATCCTCGGCGAACGCCGCGAGCTCTGTTGCCCAGGCTGCCAGGCGGTGGCCGAAGCCATTGTGGCCGTCGGCCTGGAAAGCTATTACCAACACCGTAGCGAAGCCTCGGCCAACCCCGAGGCATTGCCGGTGCAACTGGTGGACGAGTTGGCGCTGTACGACCGCGCCGACGTGCAAAAACCTTTTGTGCGCCACGAAGGCGAACTGGCCGAAGCCACCCTGTTGATGGAAGGCATCAGCTGCGCTGCGTGCGGCTGGTTGATCGAAAAACACCTGCGCAGCCTGCCCGCCGTGGCGGAGGCGCGGTTGAACCTGTCCAACCATCGCCTGCAAGTGCGTTGGGCCGACGGACAACTGCCGCTGAGCCAACTGCTCAGCGAATTGCGCCATATCGGTTACGCCGCCCACCCCTATCAGCCCGACCGCGCCGCCGAGCAACTGGCCAGCGAAAACCGCCTGGCCCTGCGCCAACTGGGGGTCGCCGGGCTGCTGTGGTTCCAGGCAATGATGGCAACCATGGCCACCTGGCCGGAATTCAATATCGACCTGAGCCCGGAGCTGCACGTGATCCTGCGCTGGGTCGCAATGTTTCTGACAACACCCATCGTGTTCTACAGCTGCGCACCGTTTTTCAAAGGTGCCATGCGCGACTTGCGCACGCGTCACCTAACCATGGATGTTTCAGTGTCGTTGGCCATCGGCGGCGCGTATCTGGCGGGGATCTGGACCGCGATCACCGGCGTGGGCGAGTTGTACTTCGATGCGGTGGGCATGTTTGCGCTGTTCCTGCTGGCCGGTCGCTACCTGGAGCGCCGCGCCCGCGAACGCACGGCGGCCGCCACTGCGCAATTGGTCAATTTACTGCCCGCCTCATGCCTGCGCCTGAAAGCCGATGGCCAAAGTGAACGCATCCTGCTCCCTGAACTGGCACTGGGCGACCGCGTATTGGTCCACCCTGGCGCCGTGCTGCCAGCAGATGGCGTGATCCTCGATGGGCAATCGAGCATCGATGAGTCCCTGCTGACTGGCGAATACCTGCCGCAACCGCGCCAGAGCGGCGACGCGGTCACCGCAGGCACCCTCAACGTCGAGGGCGCGCTGACCGTCGAAGTACGCGCCTTGGGCCACGACACGCGCTTGTCTGCCATCGTGCGCCTGCTGGAGCGGGCCCAGGCCGAGAAACCGCGCTTGGCGCAGATCGCCGACCGTGCCGCGCAGTGGTTCCTGTTGTGCTCGCTGATCGCCGCTGCGTTGATCGGCCTGTTGTGGTGGGAGCTGGATGCGTCGCGGGCGTTCTGGATTGTGCTGGCGATGCTGGTGGCGACCTGCCCCTGCGCGCTGTCCCTCGCCACCCCCACCGCCCTCACCGCTGCCACCGGCACCCTGCACAAACTCGGCTTGCTGCTGACGCGCGGCCATGTGCTGGAAGGCTTGAACCAGATCGACACGGTGATTTTCGACAAGACCGGCACCCTCACCGAAGGGCGCCTGGCGTTGCGGGCCATCCGCCCCCTGGGCAGCTTGAGCACCGACCTGTGCCTTAGCCTCGCCGCCGCCCTGGAAAACCGCTCCGAACACCCGATTGCCCGCGCTTTTGGCCGCGCGCCACTGGCCGCCGATGAAGTCATCAGTTCGCCTGGGCTGGGCCTTGAAGGCCGTGTCGGCAAGCGCGTATTGCGCATTGGCCAACCGGGTTTCGTCTGCGAACTCAGTGGTTGCCCAATCCCAGCTGCGCCTGAGCTTTCTGGCCAATGGCTGCTCCTGGGCGACCGCGAAGGCGCCCTGGCCTGGTTCGTCCTCGACGACCGCCTGCGCAGCGACGCACCGGCCTTGCTCGCCGCGTGCAAGGCACGTGGCTGGCGCACGCTGTTGCTGTCCGGCGACAGTTCGCCGATGGTCGCCAGCGTCGCCGCCGAACTGGGAATCGACGAAGCCCACGGCGGCTTGCGCCCCGATGACAAGCTGCACGTGCTGCAACAACTGCACAAGGAAGGCCGCAAGGTGCTGATGCTCGGCGACGGGGTCAACGATGTGCCGGTCCTCGCCGCCGCGGATATCAGCGTGGCCATGGGCACCGCTACCGACCTGGCCAAGACCAGCGCCGACGCGGTGCTGCTGTCCAACCGCCTGGACGCCCTGGTACAAGCCTTTACCCTGGCACGGCGCACCCGTCGGGTGATCATTGAAAACCTGCTGTGGGCCGGGCTGTACAATGGCCTTATGCTGCCGTTTGCCGCCCTGGGTTGGATCACCCCGATCTGGGCCGCAGTGGGCATGTCCCTCAGTTCGTTGACCGTGGTGCTCAATGCCCTGCGCCTGACTCGCCTGCCGAGCGCGCCAACGGCCCGAGCACCCTCAGTAACCCGCCCGCTGCCGGTGTGAGCCGCACGGCCATGGAGTGCAGATGCCAGCTTTATACGTGATGATTCCGGCGGCGCTGCTGTTAGTGGGCGTGGCCATCTACATCTTCTTCTGGGCGGTGGACAGCGGCCAGTACGACGACCTCGACGGCCCGGCTCATAGTGTGCTGTTCGACGACCAGGACCCCAACCACCTGGCCGGCATCGAAGAGGCCAACCACCCAGAACAACCGCCGAAAGACCCGCCCCATGCTTGAACTGGCGCCACTGCTGGTCTCCGCGCTGATCCTCGGCCTGCTCGGCGGCGGCCATTGCCTGGGCATGTGCGGCGGGCTGATGGGCGCGCTGACTCTGGCGATCCCCAAGGAACAGCGCGGCCGCAGGTTTCAACTGCTGCTGGCGTACAACCTGGGGCGCATCTTCAGCTATGCCGCTGCGGGCGTGTTGATCGGCCTGGCCGGTTGGGCAGTCGCCAACAGCCCGGCGGCGATGTTCATGCGCGTACTGGCCGGGTTGCTGTTGATCAGCATGGGCCTGTACCTGGCTGGCTGGTGGAGCGGCCTGACCCGTATCGAAAGCCTCGGGCGCGGCCTGTGGCGCTATATACAGCCAGTCGCCAACCGTTTGCTGCCGGTGTCCAGCGTGCCGCGCGCCTTGCTGCTGGGCGCGCTGTGGGGCTGGTTGCCGTGCGGATTGGTCTACAGCACCCTGCTATGGGCGGCGAGCCAGGGCAATGCGCTGGACAGCGGGTTGCTGATGCTGGCGTTCGGGCTGGGGACCTGGCCGGTGTTGCTGGCGACGGGGTTGGCCGCTGAACGAGTGACGGCGCTTTTACGTAAACGCAGTATTCGGATGGCCGGAGGTTTGCTGGTGATTCTGTTCGGTATCTGGACGTTGCCCGGTCCGCACCAGCACTGGCTAATGGGCCATTAAAGCGCCATGTGGCATAGCGCCGCTCCCCGTTGATGCAAATCAAGATGGCACCTGCGCCACGCCCCTAGACTCGGCCCACTAGCCTATCCGGGGGAACGCCCGCATGCTCGACGCCATTCGTTGGGACACCGATCTGATTCACCGCTACGACCTGGCGGGACCGCGCTACACGTCCTACCCCACCGCCGTACAATTCGACAGCCAGGTCGGCACCTTCGACCTGCTCCACGCCCTGCGCGACAGCCGCAAAGCCGTGCGACCGTTGTCGCTGTATGTGCATGTGCCGTTCTGCGCGAACATCTGCTACTACTGCGCCTGCAACAAGGTCATTACCAAGGACCGTGGCCGCGCCCAGGCCTACCTGCAACGCCTGGAGCAAGAGATCCAACTGGTGGCCTGCCATCTCGACCCGAAACAGCGGGTTGAGCAACTGCATTTTGGCGGCGGCACCCCGACCTTTCTCAGCCACGATGAACTGCGCCAGGTAATGGGCTGCCTGCGCCAGCACTTCAATCTGCTGGATGACGACTCCGGCGACTACGGCATCGAGATCGACCCCCGCGAAGCGGACTGGGCGACCATGGGCCTGCTGCGTGAGCTCGGCTTCAACCGCGTGAGCATCGGCCTGCAAGACCTCGACCCCGAAGTGCAACGGGCGGTGAATCGCCTGCAGAGCCTGGAGGAAACCCGCGCGGTGATCGATGCAGCGCGCACCCTGCAATTTCGCTCGATCAATATCGACCTGATCTACGGTCTGCCCAAGCAAACGCCGATCAACTTCGCGCGCACCGTAGAAGAGGTGATCAGGCTGCAACCGGACCGTCTGTCGGTGTTCAATTACGCGCATCTGCCGGAGCGTTTCATGCCCCAGCGGCGCATCAACACGGATGAACTCCCCTCCCCCGCGTCAAAGCTCTTGATGCTGCAAACCACCATCGAGCAACTGACCCAGGCCGGTTACCGCTACATCGGCATGGACCACTTCGCCCTGCCCGACGACGAACTGGCCATCGCCCAGGAAGAAGGCACCCTGCAACGCAACTTCCAGGGCTACACCACCCACGGCCATTGCGACTTGATCGGGCTAGGCGTGTCGGCGATCAGCCAGATCGGTGACCTGTACTGCCAGAACAGCAGCGACCTCAACGGCTACCAGAACACCCTGGCCGGCGCGCAACTGGCCACCAGTCGCGGCCTGGTTTGCACCACGGACGATCGGCTGCGGCGGGAAGTGATTCAGCAGTTGATCTGCAATTTCAGCCTGGCATTCGAGACGATCGAGCAGGCCTTCAACATGGATTTTCGCGGGTATTTCGACGACATCTGGCCGCAACTGACGGCGATGGCCGAGGATGGCCTGATCGAACTCGACGCCCAGGGCATTCGTGTATTGCCGGCCGGGCGATTGCTGGTGCGTTCGGTGTGCATGGTGTTCGATGCCTACCTGGAGCACCAGAACAGGCAACGGTTTTCACGGGTGATCTGATTACATCGCCAGTGAGGCGGTCTTCATCGAATCCTCGGCACTCATACCTTTCATCGACTTAGCCAGTGAGGTCTGGGCCGACATCAGGCCCGCCTGCAATGAACTGATCTCGCTCTGCAAAGCGCTGGCCTTTGCGCGAGCCTCTTCGGGGGAGAGGTTAGTGGCTGCAGCAACAGCCGCCAGCTCCGCCTGTTTTTCGGCGATCTGTTGTTTCAACTGACGGATCATTTTCAGCACCTGCTTGACGTTGTCGTCCAGGCCGCTGTCATCGATATCCGCATTGGAGCTTTTGGCCGCACCTGCCGCCTTGAACGCATCGGCAGAAATAGTCACCGTCACACCCTCCACCACTTTGGGTGCATGGGTGGTTTCAACCTCCGGCGCTGCTTCCTTGGCCTCAGCCGCAGGCTTTGCATCCGGGACGGTCGGAATGCGGATGGCAGGGTTGTAGGCAGCTATAACAGACATGATCCAAGCTCCGACTCAATAGGTATGCCTTCTGTATCGACCCCGACACAAAAACCTTTATACCGCTGCCGGTTTTTTGTACAGGCTGGCCTCACGGCCCCCCAGTGCGTTACCCTTACGTCTTATGTGTGTTTTCCCACAAGGATTTAAGAAATGTCCGAGCCAGTTAAACTGCGCGCTCACAGCCAGGCTCATTGCAAGGATTGCAGCCTGGCCCCCCTCTGCTTGCCACTTTCGTTGAATTTGGAAGACATGGATGCGCTGGACGACATCGTTAAACGTGGCCGCCCGCTGAAAAAAGGCGAGTTTCTGTTCCGCCAGGGCGACAAGTTCGATTCCGTTTATGCAGTACGTTCGGGTGCGTTGAAGACATTCAGCCTGAGCGACAGCGGCGAAGAGCAGATCACCGGTTTCCACCTACCCAGCGAACTGGTGGGTTTGTCGGGCATGGACACCGAGATTCACCCGGTGTCGGCGCAGGCGCTGGAAACGACATCCGTTTGCGAAATCCCCTTCGAACGCCTGGACGAACTGGCCATCCAACTGCCGCAACTGCGCCGCCAGTTGATGCGCGTGATGAGCCGCGAGATCCGTGACGACCAGCAAATGATGCTGCTGTTGTCGAAGAAAACCGCCGACGAGCGCATTGCGACCTTCCTGGTCAACCTGTCGGCGCGGTTCCGGGCCCGTGGTTTCTCGGCCAACCAGTTCCGCCTGAGCATGTCGCGCAATGAAATCGGCAACTACCTGGGCCTTGCGGTGGAAACCGTGTCCCGCGTGTTTACCCGCTTCCAGCAGAACGAGCTGATCGCCGCCGAAGGTAAAGAAGTGCATATCCTCGACCCGATCCAGCTGTGCGCGCTGGCGGGTGGCTCGCTGGAAGGTTGATGCAGACACTTGCGGCCGCGCCAACCGGCGAGGCCGCAGGTATACTTCGAGTCCGTTTCCAGCCCCAGGACTCTTCGACGATGACCTTTGATTCGTTCGACATCAAATCCCTGATCCGCCCCGTCATCGACTTCCCCAAGCCTGGGGTGATCTTCCGTGACATCACGCCGTTGTTCCAATCGCCCCGCGCCCTGCGCCTAGTGGCAGACAGCTTTGCCCATCGGTATGTCGAGGCCGAATTCACCCATATCGGCGCGATGGATGCGCGGGGTTTCCTGATCGGTTCGATCATCGCCTACCAACTGAACAAGCCGCTGATCCTGTTCCGCAAGCAAGGCAAGCTGCCGGCTGACGTGCTGGCCGAGGGTTACCAGACCGAGTACGGCGAGGCGTTCCTGGAAGTGCATGCCGACAGCCTGTGCGAAGGCGATTCGGTGCTGATGTTCGATGATTTGATCGCCACCGGCGGCACCCTGATCGCAGCGGCGAACCTGGTGCGGCGCATGGGGGCGACGATCTTCGAAGCGGCGGCGATTATTGATCTGCCGGAGCTGGGCGGTTCGCAGCGCCTGGAAGACATGGGCATCCCGACTTTTTGCCTGACGCAGTTTGCACTGACCGAACAGTGATCAAAGCCCCATCTGCTTGCTGATGATTTCATTCATCACTTCACGGGTGCCACCACCGATGGACAGGATGCGGTTGTCGCGATACAGCCGCTCCACCAGGCTGCCGCGCATGTAACCCTGGCCCCCGAGTATCTGCACGGCGTCATAGGTGACGCGGTCGGCGGTGTCGGTGGCGAGGTTCTTGGCCATGGAAATCTCTTTGATCACGCTGATGCCCGCGGCCATCTTGGCCGCCTGGCGGTAAGTGAATTCCCGTGAAACCTCCACGGCGGTGGCCATCTCCGACAGGCGATGCTTGATCACCTGGAATTTGCCGATGGGTTTGCCGAAGGCTTCGCGCTGCGCAGCCCATTCGAGGCTTTCCTCCAGCGCCATCTGCGCCGTCATGTTGGCCATCAATGCCAGGGCCAGGCGCTCGCTTTGGAAGTTGCCCATGATGCAGGCAAAGCCCATGTTTTCAGCGCCGATCAGGTGGCCGACAGGCACGCGGCAATCGTCGAAGAACAATTCAGCGGTGTCCGACGCCCACCAGCCCATTTTCTTCAGGGGTTGGCCGACAGTAAAACCGGGGGTGTCTTTTTCGATCAACAGCAGGCTGATGCCGGCAAAGCCCGGCCCGCCAGTGCGCACGGCCACGGTGTAGAAGTCGGCGCGGCTGCCGCTGGTGATGAACGTCTTGCTGCCGCTGACGCGGTAATGCTCGCCGTCACGAATGGCGCGGGTTTGCAGGCTGGCCACATCCGAACCGCCACCTGGCTCGGTGACCGCCAGGGCGATGATCTTCTCGCCCGACAGTACTTGCGGGGCGACACGCTCGCGAATCTCTGGACGCGCCCATTTGACGATAGGCGGCAGGCCGATATCCAACGATCCCAACCCCGCCACGACGCCACCGGAGCCGCAACGCATCAGCTCTTCGCTGGCCGCCACCTTGGCGAACAGATCGCCTTCATGGCTGCCGCCCAACGTTTCCGGGTAGCCGATGCCAAGAATCCCCGCCGCGCCCGCCTTGAGGTACAGCTCTCGGGGAAGCTCTCTGCCTCCTCCCACTGTTCGATGCCCGGCAGCATCTCGCGCTCGACGAAGCGACGCACGCTGTCGCGGACCAATTGGTGGCTGGGGTCGAAGTAGTCCTGATAGGCAGACATCGGCAAGCTCCACGGTGAGGTGGAGGGAACTTACCAAGCGCTTGCTTGGTTATCAAGCCATCCGTTAGAGGGCGATGGGTTTGCGGCCTGCGAAGGAATGCGCCAGCGTGCCGCCATCCACCAACTCCAACTCGCCGCCCAACGGCACGCCGTGGGCGATACGCGAGGTGATCAGGCCTTTGTTGGTCAGCAATTGCGCGATGTAGTGCGCGGTCGCCTCACCTTCCACCGTCGGGTTGGTGGCCAGGATCACTTCGGTAAAAGTGCCCTGCTCTTCGATGCGCGACACCAACTGCGGAATGCCGATGGCTTCCGGGCCCAGGCCGTCCAGCGGCGACAGGTGGCCCTTGAGCACGAAGTAGCGACCTCGATAGCCGGTCTGCTCCACCGCGTACACATCCATCGGCCCTTCGACAACACACAGCAGCGTATCGTCGCGGCGCGGGTCGGCGCACTGCGGGCAGAGTTCTTCTTCAGTGAGGGTGCGGCACTGGCGGCAGTGGCCGACACCGGTCATGGCCTGGCTCAAGGCCTGGGCCAACCGGGCGCCGCCGCTGCGATCACGCTCCAGCAGTTGCAGCGCCATACGCTGGGCGGTTTTCTGGCCGACACCCGGCAAAATGCGCAGGGCGTCGATCAGTTGGCGAATCAGGGGGCTGAAGCTCATGGGCGAAGGGTCCGACAAAACAACGAGACGCGGTTTATACCCGCGCCCCGGATAAGCGTCAAATGCGCACGACCAACTTACCGAAGTTGCGCCCTTCCAACAGACCGATAAAGGCTTCGGGCGCCTGCTCCAGGCCCTCGACCACGTCCTCACGGAACTTGATCTTGCCGTCACGCACCCACGGCGCCATCGCGCTGAGGAATTCGGGCTGGCGATCACCGTAGTCATCGAACACGATAAAGCCCTGGATACGCACGCGCTTGGTCAGCAAGGTCCGTTGCAGCGCCGGCAGCCGGTCCGGGCCGCTGGGGGGTTGGTGGGCGTTGTAGCCAGCGATGAGCCCACACAGTGGAATCCGGGCCTTGGGATTGAGCAAGGGCACCACGGCGTCGAACACCTTGCCGCCGACGTTCTCGAAATAGATGTCCACACCCTTGAAGCAGGCCTGGGCCAATTCATCGGCGAAGTGTTCACTTTTGTGGTCGATGCAGGCATCGAAGCCCAACTCATCCACCACGTAGCGGCACTTGTCTGCGCCTCCGGCGATGCCGACCACGCGCAAGCCCTTGAGCTTGGCCACCTGCCCCACCACTGAGCCCACCGCGCCAGACGCCGCGGCGACGACCAGGGTTTCCCCGGTTTTGGGCTGGCCGATGTCCATCAGGCCCATGTAGGCGGTCATGCCCGGCATGCCCAGCACTCCGAGGGCCATGGACGGACTGGCCAGGCCCTTGGGCACCGGCATCAGGTTACGGCCATCGGAAATGCTGTGGCTCTGCCAACCGGTCGAGCCGACCACCAGGTCGCCCACTTCAAATTTCGGATTACGCGATTGCTCGATACGGCTGACAGCCCCGCCGGTCATCACTTCATCGATTTCTACCGGCGCGGCGTAGGACGGTGCGTCGCTCATGCGCCCGCGCATGTAAGGGTCCAAGGACAGGTACAACGTCTTCAGCAGGACCTGGCCGTCGGCCAACTCCGGCAGATTCACGCGTTCCAGGCGGAAGTTTTCCGGGGTCGGTGCGCCCTGGGGGCGTGAGACCAGGACAATGCGCTGGTTCAGGGTCGGTTCTTGAGGCATGAAGGGGCTCCTTTATCGAATCCATCGGTATAGGGTGCAGACCATGCGTGCCGTGCCAGGGTTCGATCAGATTTGGCACAAACAAAAATGCCAGGCACGAGGCCTGGCATTGGAGTCTAGCTAACGCTACCGGATCAGAACGGCAGCTTCATGCCCGGTGGCAATTGCATGCCAGCGGTGACGCCGCCCATTTTTTCCTGGCTGTTGGCTTCGATCTTGCGCACGGCGTCGTTGACGGCCGCAGCGAACAAGGCTTCGAGCATTTCCAAGTCATCTTCACCGACGCCAGGCAATACGCTTGGGTCGATGCTCACGCGCTTGATGTCGTGACGACCGGTCATCACCACGCTGACCATATCGCCACCGGCTTTACCGGTGACTTCGGCGTTGGCCAGTTCTTCCTGCATCTTGGCCATCTTTTCCTGCATCTGCTGCGCCTGCTTCATCAGGCCGGCCATGCCACCTTTCATCATGGGAATCACCTCAAAGTACGTGGATCAAGTTAGTAGCCCGGTTTATGACGCCTGGGGCACCGGGGCTTCGACAGGTTCAATAGTATCGTGACGGACGACCGCACCGAACTGTTGCATCATTTGCTGGATGAGCGGATCACCATGGATCGAGTCCTCGGCCTCACGCTGGCGGTTGATACGCCGGCGCGTCGCGGCCTGGGCCGGGGTTTCCTGCTCCGGCTTGATCAGCTCGATGGCAATGGTCAGCGTGCGCTCATGGTACTGGTTCAGTGCGTCATTCAGGCGACGTTGCTGGGTCGCGTTGAACAGGGCGCTGTGGGCCGGGTCCAGGTGCAACAGCCAGTGATCGCCGTCGATGGAAATCAGCGTGCAGTTGGCGGCGATGCTACCGGTCATGCCGGAAATCGGCAGCTTCGGAAATAATTCCAGCCATTGCAGGGCCAGGCCGGTGGCCGGCGCGGCAGCGGGTTCCGCCTCGGGCTCGGGGGCCGGTTCGGCGGTGTGTTCGCTGGCCAGGTCGTCCAGGTAGCTGTAGGGCCGAATCCATGTCCGGCTCGATGTAGTCTTCGTCCAGCGGCGGTTCGTCGTCGAGGTCGATGCCCGGCGTGGCGGCTTCCACCTGGGCCACGGTCGGCTCGGGGACCGGCGCGGACACCCATTCCGGGGCGTCCGGCACCACACTGTCCGGGGTCGGCGTAGGCATCGGCGTCAGCTCGGGCTGCTCGCCGGTGGTTTCCAGCACAGGCTCCACGGCGGGCGCTTGCTCGGCTTCGACTTCAGCTTCAACCGGATCATTCCAGGGCAGGTCGACGACCGGCTCAGGCTCGACAACCGGTTCCGGCTCGACCACCGGCGCAGCGACCACAGGCTCCGGCTCGGGCACCGGAGCGACCGGCGCAGGCGCAGCCACCACTGGCGCGACCACCGCCGCGCCAGCCACTGGTTTGGCGGAATCAACTGTGGCCTGGCTGATCCCCACTGGCTTTAGCGGCTGTCTCGGCGCATCGGCCGAATCGGCGGGCCGGAACGCCAGCATCCGCAGCAGCACCATTTCAAAGCCACCACGCGGGTCGGGCGCCAGGGGCAGGTCACGGCGGCCGATCAGGCCCATCTGGTAATAGAACTGCACATCTTCGGCCGGCAATGCCTGGGCCAGGGCCAACACGCGGTCGCGGTCGCCATGGCCGTTGTCGACACCCTCAGGCAGGGCCTGGGCGATGGCGACGCGGTGCAGCACATTGAGGATCTCCGAGAGCACGCCATTCCAGTCCGGGCCTTGCTCCGACAGGTGACGCACGGCTTCGAGCAACGCCTTGGCGTCGCCTTCGATCAACGCGTGCAGCACATCGAAAACCTGACCGTGGTCGAGGGTGCCAAGCATGGCGCGCACGTCGGCAGCCATGACCTTGCCTTCACCAAAGGCAATGGCCTGGTCGGTGAGGCTCATGGCGTCACGCATCGAGCCATCGGCGGCGCGGCCAAGCAGCCACAGCGCATCGTCTTCGAACGGTACGTTCTCGACGCCCAGCACATGGGTCAAATGCTCGACCACCCGCTCTGGGGTCATGTTTTTCAGGGAGAACTGCAGGCACCGCGACAGAATCGTTGCAGGAAGTTTCTGCGGGTCGGTCGTGGCCAGGATGAATTTGACGTACGGTGGCGGCTCTTCCAGGGTTTTCAACAGGGCGTTGAAGGAATGGCTGGAGAGCATGTGCACTTCGTCGATCAGGTAGACCTTGAAGCGGCCGCGACTCGGCGCGTACTGCACGTTGTCGAGCAGCTCGCGGGTGTCTTCGACCTTGGTGCGGCTCGCGGCGTCGATCTCGATCAGGTCGACAAAGCGCCCTTCGTCGATTTCCTTGCACACCGAGCAGGTGCCGCATGGCGTGGAAGTGATACCGGTTTCACAGTTCAGGCATTTGGCGATGATGCGCGCAATGGTGGTCTTGCCCACCCCTCGCGTACCGGTGAACAGGTACGCGTGGTGCAGCCGCTGGCTGTCCAAGGCATTGATCAGAGCCTTGAGCACATGGGTCTGGCCGACCATTTCGCGGAACGAGCGCGGACGCCATTTACGTGCAAGAACCTGATAACTCATGGAAAACCGTCGCAACTGGGAAACAGAAGCCGGTAATGCTAGCGGAGCAAGGGGGAAATTGCATCCGGCACGCTTGCCTAATCTGACTAAGCTCTTGTGACTGGCCCCAAAAAGGCCTGAACCCGGAGAGCTTATGCGCGCAGTCCTGGGCGTTTTATGGATGATTGCCACGGCCAGCCTTGCAGCGCCCGCACCGCTGCGCTTCTCGGTTTCCGACAGTTGGGCGATGCCCATGGTGCAGCTGGAGGACGGCCGGCCCACTCAGGGCATTTTGTATGACGTGATGTTAAGCCTGGCCACCCAGGTCGGCCGCCCGGCGCAATTTCACGTATTGGCACGGGCGCGCATCTCCAGCGCCATGGAACACGGTGATATCGATGTGCGCTGCTATGTCACCCAGGCCTGGGTCGACGACCAGTCCGGTGACTACACCTGGAGCATTCCGCTGATGGTGCAGCGCAACCTGTTGGTCAGCACGCACATTCCTGCGCAGCCGGTACAGGTCGACAAACTCGCGCCGCAAGCCATCGGCACCGTGCTCAATTACCGCTACGCCACCCTCGACCCGCTGTTTGCCAGCGGCCAGCTCAGCCGCGACGATGCGCGCAGCGAAGAGCAGGTGCTGCACAAACTGGTGGCCGGGCGTTTCAAGTTCGCGGTGATCAATGAATGGATACTCGACCGCTTCAACCAGCGGATGCCGGTGGGCAAACGCCTGCACAAGGTGGCGGTGATCGATGAGCAGAACCTGGGCTGCACCGTGCGCAATGACCCGAACGTGCCGGTGCAGTTGATCCTGCGCACCTTGTTACGGATGAAGATGTCGGGCGAGATCGACCAGATCATCCAGCTCTACACCGGTGAGACTCCTGACAGGAACTGACAGCACCGCCTTATAGACTCGGCTCCCTCACAACACGCCCTTCCAAGGAGCCCGCATGCACACCGTCGCCCATTACTTTTTGCTCTACGTCGACAGCCCGGCCACCAGCGCCAACTTCTATAGCCGCCTGCTGGACAAGCCGCCGGTGGAGCTCAACCCGACCTTCGCCCTGTTCATTCTCGACAGTGGCGTGAAGCTGGGCCTGTGGTCGCGCCATACCGTGGAACCCGCCGCGCAGCTCACGGGCGGTGGCGGTGAAGTGGGGATGTCCCTGGCCGACAAGGCCGCCGTGGATGCCCTGCACGACCAGTGGGTAGCACGCGGCGCGACGATCATCCAGTCACCGACCACCCTGGATTTCGGCTACACCTTCGTCGCCCAGGACCTCGACGGCCACCGGCTGCGCGCGTTTTGCCTGAGCGAGTGACCGCCAGCGTCCTTCCAGGCTGATGGCGGCCACGCTGGCCAACACGAGCACACCGCCCAGCACCACTTGCAGGGGGATGTGCTCGCCCAGCAGTGTCGCCGCCATCGTCATGGCCACGGGCGGGATCAGGTACATCGCCACCGAGGCGCGGCTGACCTCGACATGTTTCAACACATAACCCCAGGCCAGGTACGCCAGGGCACTGGGAAATATCCCGAGCACCAGCACCGCGAGGTTTTCCGGTAACGGCGCCTGCACCACCGCAGCGGGCAGGCCCGGTAGATTCACGCAGAGCATCAAGGTGCCCGCCCACACCATGTAGCACGCCATGGTCAGCGGGCTATAGCGATGGGCGTAGTGTTTCTGGATGGCGAAGTACAGGCTCCACGACACCGCCGCCAGCAGGATCAACAGGCCCCGCGGGTCGATATCGCCCAGGCCGTGATCGCCCCAGATCACCACCAGCACACCCAGCAGGCCCGAGCAACACACAGCTCCAGCGCCAGAGGCTGACCCGTTCCTTCAAGCAGAAAAATGCGATCAGCACGCTGAACAGCGGCGCCGATTGCGCCAACACGCTGGACGCCGCCGCCGTGACGAATTGCTGTCCGTAATTCAGGCTGGTGTGATGCAGGAACACCCCGAAAAAACTCAACACCAGCAGCCACGGCAGATCCCGCAGACGTGGCCGACCAATGCCCATCACCAGCGCCACACCGGCCATGAACACCGAGGCGATCAAGAACCGCAGCAGCGCCAGCTGGCCAGGGCTGTAGCTGTGCAGCCCCATGTGCACACCAATCGGCGAATAGGCCCAACAGAGGATGACGCTGGCGATGACTAGCGTAAGCTTCAGGGGTGACGGGGTGTTCATCGACGGCATCCGAAAACTGAGAAGGAATGCCGTCAGTCTTGGCCCGCACAAGTCGTAGGACAATTAAGCGTTTCTGACTTCTGAAATCACTGGAACTGAGCAATGGAACTGGCCCAACTGAAAATGGTGCGAGCCGTGGCGCAAACCGGCAGCGTGGCCCAGGCCGCCGTGCAACTGCATTGCGTGCCGTCCAACATCACCACGCGGATCAAGCAACTGGAAAGCGAGTTGGGCACGCCGCTGTTCATCCGCGCGGGGCGTGGGTTGGCGATCAGTGCGGCGGGGGAGATTTTCCTCGATTACTGCGAACGCATCCTCGCCCTGGTGGACGAATCCAAACGCGCCGTGGACGCCACCGCCATTCCCCGCGGCACTTTGCGCATCGGCGCGGTGGAGTCCAGCGCCAGTGGCCGCCTGCCGCCGCTGTTGGCGGAGTATCACCGGCGCTACCCGGATGTCAGCCTGGAATTAGTAACCGGCGCCTGGGGCGAGCTGCTCGATGACCTGCAACACCATCGCCTGGATGTGGCGCTGGTGGCCGCCGGCAACAAACGCGCAAAGCTCGACCACAGCGTGGTCTACAGCGAGCGCCTGGTGCTGATCGCCAGCGCCTCCAGCGAACCGATTCGCAGCGCCGAAGACCTGGCTGGCCGCACCTTGTTGGTGTGGCCACCGGGCTGCCCCTATCGGGCGGCGCTGGAGAACTGGGTCAAGCCCCACGCCTTCAAGCCGACCATTGCCAGCTATGCCAGTTGGGGCACGATCATTGGTTGCGTGAGTGCCGGGATCGGCGTGGCGCTGGCGCCGGAAGGCATCCTGGCCCGCTATGAGCAGGCCAATCAGCTGGCATCGTACCGGTTCGAAGAACTACAGGCGGTGGACAACCTGCTGTTCTGGCACAAGGACACCCAGCGGCATCTGGCGCGGGATGCGTTTGCTGGGTTGTTGCGTGAAACCTTCGGCTGATCAGCTTTTAGGGGCCGCCAAACGCGCGTACTGGTCCTGGCTGATCCAGCCAGTAAACGAGCGGTCATCGGCATTGATGAACTCGACCTGGGCCCAGCCATCCTTGAAGGCCAGCACACCGACCACGTCATTCTTGACAATGTAGGGGCGCTTGGCGGCCTTGGCACTCGGGCTCTTCAACAGGTAGGCCTTGTCGGCGGACACCTTCACCAAGCCGATCCATTTCGTGCTGGCAGTCTGGGTCAAGTCCAAACCGGTAGCAATCTCCGGCATCAGCACATTAAGGCAGCCGGGGTGCTGACGGCCTTCCGCCACGGTCAGGGTCACTCCGTCGGATGAAGGCGCCACGCTGCCGGGATAAGCCTCATCGAGCCAGGTGGTCAGCGCGGCGGGCTTGCCTTGCAGGTAGAACGCGCAGCTGCGGGTCACGCCCTCGCCCATCGCTTCCGAGTAATAACCTTCCACCTGGTGCTCAGGCGTCACCGCCAGCATCAGCCCTTCGTACTTGCCAGAATGCAACGCAGGCGAACCAGCAAATGCGGGGACAACGGCGCACAACGACAACACACCTACTGCTAGAAAACGCATCATCTTATTTTTTCCCTTCAAGTTTCTCGTAGGCTTTTTGCATAAGGACGTCATAGTTGCCGTAGTCCTCGCCGTTATAGTTACGCGCCATGCCGGTGAAATCTTTGCTTTTCATGGCTTTCATCAATGCCGGGCTCTTGCTGCAAAAACCGAGGAACGCCTTTAGTTGGTTGCCGGCATTCACTTTTAATGCCGCCGAGAATTCAAACACCGTCTTGTAACCGCAGGACGCGTAGTTGAAGCCCATGATCTGAAACATGCCCCAGGACGCCGACATCAACGCGGCTTCCTGATCCAGCGCAAAGGCGGTGGCCATGGTTTCCCAGGCCTTGGCCTGGTCCTTGTTATTGGCCTGCCACTGCGGCCCGGCCTTTTTCTTGTAGGGGTAGGACAGCAGCGGATGCGCCTGGTCGTAGATGTGCTTGGTGTACTTGCGAAACAGGTGCCCTTCAAACGCGATCACCGGCAGCTTGGGCCGGCCCGAACCCCGAACGCCCGCCGGACTCCACGGTGGCGAACGCCTTGATGATATTCACCGAAATACCGCCGCCCAACTGCGTGGCGGCATTCTGGAAATCGCTCTCGCTGAGGGTCATGCCCCCGTCGCACGTGGCCTGGAGCATCAACTGGCGGTTGCGCTTCTCGGCCTCGATCATCGCGCGCATGCGGTCCAGGTACACATTGACCGTGGCCTGTACCGCATCGCCCTGGTTGTTGCCGAACACATTCAGGAAAGTCGGGATGCGCATGCTCGGAAACGCCTTCACCGGCACCTTCACCGCCTCTTCGATCAGACTGTTGAAGGTTTTACCGGTCGGGTCGATCACCCCATCGGGGTGCGCATATTTGAGATGACGGAACTGGTACTGGCTGATGCACTGCACCAACTGGCCGTCGCACTTGCCGTTTTCGGTCAGCGGAAATCCCAGTTTTGGAATGATCAGATTGAATAAATATTGGATGCACTGCACATCGGCGGGCAAGTTGCGGGCTTTACCGGGCGCACCTACCGAAGCACTGATAAGACGGGGCAACCCTTGCAGGCTTTTCATCAAAGACATCCTTGTTAGTTAAAGAAGTGATGGCACTTCAATATCAACTCCACACCTTGTCATACTCTGAAACAAGTGGCTGGCGGAAACTAACAAGGTGGTTTTAGGTTGTAAAGCCACGAGTTTCAAAGTTGTGAAATAGCTATCGAACACCGATTGGCCGCTAGCATTGGCTTACCAGTCTCATGAGATCTTCTTGGAGAGCCACGGGAGAGGCATGCCCGTACCGCCAGGTTTGCTTAGCGTTTTCATCTTTTCCATTTAATATGCAATACCCCGCCGAGCAAAGCGATGTGCCCTACGCTTGGCCAGATGATCGAATCGGAGAAACGACTGTGAGACTCGACAAACTGCGCGTGCAGAATTACCGCTGCTTTGGAGAGTTCGAAATTGACTTCGACCCTCATCTAACCGTCTTGATCGCATCCAACGGGGGCGGCAAAACCACTATTCTGGATGCCGCGCGCGTTGCTTTATGGCCTTTTGTCAAAGGTTTCGATCTCGGCAGCCAAACCGGAAAATCCGCGACAATTCAAATCGACGACGTGCGTCTAGCCCATCTCGCCAGTGGCAACATGGAGCCCCAAATCGCCAGCGTTATTGAAGCCAAGGGGGTTTGGGAGCCAAACGAGGCTGAAAACATCTGGTTACAGCAGCGTACGAGCTTGAAAAAATCGACCAACACCCTTGGTGACTTAGGTTCGAAAGCACTGACGGGATACAGCAAGTCTCTTCAGGAAAAAGTACGCCGTGATGAGTCTATCGTCTTGCCATTGGTGAGCTACCTCGGCACATCACGTCTTTGGTACGAAGGCCGTTTTACTTCTGCAGCGGCTCAAACCACTCTCGACAGATCTGAATATTCCAGAACATCTGGCTATCTGAACTGCCTCTCCTACTCGTCAAGCTTCAAAACGTTTACGGCATGGTATGGCTGGGTCTACCGCAGCTATCGGGAAGCACAGGTGATTTCTCTTGAGCGTAGTACTGAGCTGTCCGATCTTGGTGTTCGCTTCGCGCAGATAATCAAGGCTGTCAAAGAGGCAATTGATCGACTGATACAAGCCCCGACCGGCTGGCACAGCCTGGAATACAGTGAGAGCCATCAGCAGCAGTTGATCATGCATCATCCTGAGCAAGGCATATTACCTGTAGAGATGCTCAGTGACGGACTGCGGAATGCCATTGCCATGGTTGCCGATTTAGCTTTTCGAGCCTGCAAGCTCAATCCACATTTAGGTGATCAGGCCCCTTTACAAACTCCCGGTATCGCATTGATTGACGAGGTGGATATGTTTCTACACCCGCACTGGCAACAAAAAATCCTGGGGTCCTTGCGATCGGCTTTTCCGGCCATGCAATTCATTGTCACCACCCACAGCCCACAAGTTTTAAGTACAGTGCGGCGCGAAAATATTCGAGTCATTGGCAAAGATGTTCAGGGCAAGCTGATTGCCTCACCTCCCCTGGCAATGACCTATGGCGAGCCGAGCAATAACGTTTTACACAGTGTAATGCAGGTAGATCCGCAACCTCCGGTAATTGAAAAAGCGGACTTGTTGTTACTCACCGAATGGGTAGACAAGGGGCGATACGATGAACAGCCTGCTATTGAATTGATGAAGGCGCTCACAACGGCATTGAGTGAGCAGCACCCTCAACTTCAGCGCCTGCAGCGCAGCATCAAACGGCAGAGAGCACTTAACAAATGAGGCCTATTCATAAGCGCGGACATGGCCCCTATCACTTGAATAACTCACATGCAAATCCACCCAGCACTGCCAAGGCGGCTACCAGTCGGTGGTCGGGGTTTGGCCATAAGCAGCAAGTTTTAGACTGCCTACTCGAAGAGCAATATGGTCTGTGTTGCTATAGCGAGGTACGACCCGACCAAGCCGGTCTAGGCCTGCACATAGAACACGTAGAAAATAAAAGCCAGAACCCGCACCGTACATTCGACTACAACAATCTCGCTGCTTGCGCATTGGATAGCAAAACAGATCTGCGCGCATTCAGAGGGCTCGCTTCAGAAGTGTTCGGTGGCCACGCCCCTGGTAAGTCAGAAGCGGTAGATATCCATCGCTTTGTATCCTGCCACCAACCCGATTGCAGTCGTTTTTTTGCATACCTTTCCGATGGTCGCATTGTATCTGCCGATGGATTATCCGTAGAAGATCAAGAGCGAGCGTCCTACACCATCGCCCTACTCAATCTGAATAGCCCATTTCTTCGGGATTTACGCCAACGATGGTGGGATGAACTGGAAACGCTTTTCGATGAGCACATTGAGCAGGATATGAGCCTTCACTGCCTCGCAGGTATTGACCTCGTACCTCGAGAAAACCAACTGAGTCCATTCTTCAGTATTACCCGAAACTTTTTCGGCCAAATTGCCGAAGAGGTTATAGAGCAGGACGCGCCCTATCTGGCGTAATCACACACAATCGCTCAATCAATAGCCGTGGAGTTCACGGGTTTTCTGATAGGTGTGGAAATCAATCCACTCCACCACGTCGTAAGGCAGGTACAGCTGCACCCGAGCCCGTGAAATGGCGATGTACACCGCACACAGTCGCTGGTCGAACGCATAGGCGTCCTTGAACTTCACGTTGGTCAACAACTCTGGCGTGAGCAACACCCGGTCGAACTCCATGCCACCCGCCTCCTCCGCCAACATCAGCAGGCAGCGTTTGCCGGGGATGCCGCTGAGGCGGTTCAAACGCGTGATATCAGCGACGTTGAAGCCTTTTTCCAGCTCGCTCTCGACCCACAGGAACGACTCGTCGTACTGGCTGGCATCGCGCACCTGTTGCCAGTCATCCATGTCACTGAAGTACGCATGGGGACCATTGTCGTTGTGCTCGTTGCTGTAGAACTCCGGCTTGAACAGCGCGATGACGCTGATCATGAAGCGCTGCAGATCCTGTTGCGCGGCACTGTCGAAGAAGCCAAACGGGCAGTTGGCCTGTTGCAACTGGATGGCCCATTTCATGGTGTCCCAAGGGGACGCGGTCAACACCACGCAGCCTTCGGGCGGCACGAAACCCTGGGGGTAATGCTCAATGCCGACGTCGGCATCCCGCGCGCCTTCGAAGGGTGTCTTGCCCTTCTGCGAGTGCACGCTGATCAGCGGGTTGACCAGGCGCTCGACGTTGCGGCCCGAACGCACGGAGTAATTGATATCGGTGTGCCGGACTTCGCGCTTGCGCCTGACCATTACACCGCTGGCCAATTGATACTCATCGCCAAGGGTGATCAACACCTGGCGGCCGCGTTCGATAATCTGCAACAACGAAGGCGGAATGTCTTGGCTTTCATCGATCAGCACATGGGTGTAGCGAGGCGGCACCACGCATCCATCGAGGCTTGCACGCTTGATCAGTAACAGCGCGGCAAAGGCCGTCTGACCGGCCCATTGCGGGTTGGCTTGAACGTACGTCCACAACCGGCTGGAGTACTCCAGCAACGCCTGGGCATCCACGCTGGACAGAGGCTGTTTGAAATGCGGCAAATGCCGGGCCGACAGACTGTGATGGTTGGAGTGGCAATAGCTGTCGAGCACCTTCAGGCAGATATCGAGCGTGGCCGCGCCATCGTGTCCGCGCCAGCCATGTATATTCAGGGTCTGCGACACTTCGTGTTTGCCGGGCAACCGGGCCGGCGTGGCCTGCGCGGCGGGGCGCTGCCCTTGCAAGAGTGCCTTGGCGAAGGCGGCAAAGGTCGAACCGGTCTTACTGTCCTTGGCCAGCCCCATGCGTTCACGCAAAGTCGCGAGTTTTGCCCCCGTGCGGGCCAATATCAGGGTCTGGGCCGGCCGCAGGCACTCCATCAACGCGCCGAGCAGGTGGCTCTTGCCGATGCCCGCGTAGCCTTGGACATGCAGGTCTTCGTTCAGGTTGGCGCGAAAGGTCCGCACCAGCTTGTCCTGGGCCGGGCTGAGCCAGCGCTCGCGGTGCCGGGGCGTGACCATCTGCTGGCTGAAGGGATCGTTGCTGCGCAAATGGCGGACCTTGTAGCCGATATCCCATTTACCCGTAGGCAGCAGGTAATCCCGCGCCGCGACTTCTTCAGCCGAGAGCAGGCGCAGATTGACGGTTTTAAGGGCATTGAAGCCGAAGTACAGCTTGCGCGGATCGAACAGCCGCTGGGCTTCGGACAACAACGTGGCGGCGCCCTCTGCCTGGGTATCCACCGACCAATCGAGCAACTTGGCCAGGATGCGCTCGGCACCCGCGCACGTCAGGTCCTTTTGCGCCGCCTGGGCCAGGTTCTGGATCACCAGCACGGCGGCCAACTCCGGGTCCGTCAGGCCGACCAGGGCCTTGGCAGCGTCCGCGCCGAGCAGGGCCGTGCAGGTTTCCTCCGTGACAGGCAGGAAGACCGGGCTGGCTAAATCAAAGTGTTCCGGTTGCATAACGCCTCGCCGCCAGGGAATCAGGCATTGCCCTGACCGCCCAGTTCAAACCGATACTCCCCGAGGGAGCCTGACATACCGCCCCAATGAGGACCCGCGTCAGCCGTAGTAACCATCGCAGTGACCTGCTGCTGAAGTTCGAAGACCGCCATATCCAGTAGCCGGCGCAGGTCTTCGGCACTCTGTGCGGCCACATTCAATTGCAGCGTGTAGGCACCTGTGAGGGGCGGCGCTGCTGGATCGGCAGGCGGTGCGGGCTCGTTGGCCACCTCCCCCGTCCGGATCATTTCCGCCTGGCTGAGGATTTCCGCGTGTTCGTCGTCCATAAGGTCCAGCACCCGTGACAATTCCAGGGTCTGTTCAGGATGGGATTGAATGCGGTCCTTGATCTCCAGGCGCCGCATCTGCCACTCCCGCAGCTTCTCGCGCGTGAGGTCGTCGACTTTTTCCACGTGTGTTGTCTCCGGATGCCAGGCACTGGAGTATGCCGCCATGGACTGCTCGATGGCAGATGGCTTGAATGCATTTTTTGAATTGAATTTAAGGAGGTGTTGCAAGGAAGAGCGTTATGGAGGCAACCCCACCAGCCACACCCCGGCACACAATGTTCCCGCTGTGGCTGCTGCCTTCCGGCTCTGACCAGGTTCACGGGTAATCGTTGAAAGCCATATGGGGCAAGGGTAACAGGCTTTTGAGGTTGTCTCTATTCTTCCGTGCCAACACCCGGTGCGGACAGTCAGAAATCGGGGTGTAGCCAGCACTGTCACACACAGCTGCCACACATCGGTGTCACACATATGGCCTACATAATCCGTCGCGGGGCTTTCTACTATTTGAATCTGCGACTACCTAAGCACCTCTTCCTAAGGTGTCACACCTTACGTTTGAGCCTGAACATCCGGGACCGGCAAAGCGCGTTGCTTCTTGCTGCATTTCTGGCCCAGCGGGTGCATAAGCACTTATCAGAACACCCCCTGGATGGCTTTCAGACGCTGCGTAGGCTGTGTTCGGAGTGGCGTGATTCAGCACCCATGCCGACCATCCAAAACGCATCACGGAAGGTTCCAGCCATCAGCGTGAAGTGCAATGTGGACGGACCTACACTGACCACCCTGTCCAAGCTGTATATCGAGGAAGGAAAACGTGGTGGCACGTGGCGTGAGGTCAGCACACACGAAGTTGAACGTGCATTACGAGATTTGTTCGAACTGATGGGCGATATGCCTGTATTTGAGTTCGATGTGCATCAGGCCCGACTGTTGAAGGATCGTCTGAGCCGTTGCCCCCAATACTTCGCTCTGCTACCCCAGTTTAAGGGCAAGACGTTAACTCAAGTGATTGACTCTGGTGGCAAGTACAAAAGCATCACCGCCGTGACCGTGAACAACCGTCTACGTAAACTCTCGGCATTCATGAATTGGTGCAAATCCAATGGTTACATTACCGACAACCCCTTGTTGGGACTCAAGATGATGACGGGGTCGGCGAAAGATGCACGACTGTCGTTTGATCAACGCGACCTGAGCATCCTTCTCGACTTAAATGCACTCAAGGAAGAATCACGTAAGCATCCATGGAGGTTTTGGCTCCCATTGCTTGGTAGGTTCACCGGCGCCCGACTGGAAGAACTTTGCCAGTTGCACGTTACCGACTTCGTCACGCTGCAAGGATTCGAGTGCATCCGGATTGACGATGGTCACCACGCCCAAAACCTGAAGAACAGTAGCAGTCGCCGAACTCTCCCAATCCATCCAACGTTGATTCAGCTTGGACTGCTTGATCACCTGAATAATCAGCGTATTCAGGGCTCTGATCGTTTATTCCCAGAACTGGAGCCTGTTCGCGGAAAGCTAGGCCACGCGCCGTCGAAGTGGTTTAGTCGATATAGGATTAAAATGGGCGTCACCGACCCAAAGAAAACCTTTCACAGCTTCCGCCACACAATGATCGATGATCTTAGGGATGCCGGAGTACAAGACTCCTTGATCAAGCGCATTGCTGGGCATGAAGACAGCAGTATTACCTTTCGCGTTTATGGAAGCAGGATACCGATAAAAGCAATGCTAAAAGCCCTGACCTACATACGGTGATGAACGCCGCGTGAAAACCACGGTAATCTGACTGAATATCGTCCTAGGACTCTTACCACGCTTCACCCAATGCACTTCGCTAGGGGTGAAGCAACTCCACAGATTAATTTCATAAAATCATCAAAAGCAACCAATTAACCAAACTAGCACACCACCTGGCCGTTTACATCATTTACCAGATCATTTACATCAAACAAAAACAATACAACCAGTACCAGTCCACGATTAAGTTAGAAATCTACAACCATAAAGATCGATCCAACTTTATTCAGACTGAATGTTTAGAATGGCACCCCCCGCATTGTATAGTTGCCCCATCGAATGAGTAACAAGCACACCAGACATTCGAACGCACATCCGGCAATCAACGCCATCCTACAACTGAAAAAACCACTGGAAAACCAATGAACAGCAAAATCATTCACGTATCTATTGCAGCACCTGGCACAGGTAAAACCATGGCGGCAATTTCTGCTATTCCTGGAATGCTTGCTCATGGAAAAAAAATTCTCTACGTAGCACCAACACTTGCACTGGCAGACCAAGTTCTTAAAGACATCCGTAGAATTTGTAGTTTTCTTGAACCTATTATTATTGATTCACGCTGTGAAGGATCAGCAGAGGCAAACCTGAACAAAATGCTGAACCCAAAAGAAATTTCGCATTTAATTATCTGCCAGCATATCACTTTCCAAAAGTGTTCAACAAAACACTTGCGCGACTGGACGATCATCATTGATGAGCTGCCTATGCCCATCAGTCTTCGTCATATGACCTTCGACCAAATACAACTCAAGCGCTTGGACCTCATTGAGATCATTGACAACCAAATCAAAATCAAACAAAACAAATACGAAGCCATCAAAAATGAAGTAGCCACGTTCAAAAAATCTAACAACCAGGGATACAATCAAATTGACACCACATTATCCCCTGCCGCGCAAGATATTTACAGCGCGATTTTGAACAAGCTTCCCGTATTCGCTGATACATATTATTCAGGCCGTGAAAAAACCGTGATTCGAATCATTGAAGAATATGGATTTTTCGAACGATTCCACATGGCACAAGAAGTACATCTTTTGTCAGCCACGCTCAAGGGCTCACTGTTCGATTGGTTCGCGAGAGCCAATGGGTTTACGTATGCACACTCACACTTCGCTCAAAGCACCGTCGACAACGGAAAAGATGTAACTATTTTTCCAATGCTGTCCGACAAGAACCACTGCTCACGAGGAGTATTGGATTCAGTGGACAGTGCTTCCAATGACGGATGCACAGTCCTGCAATCGATGGCAAATTTTATTAGCCAACAATTGACTAACCGGGAATCCTGCCTGATGTTTGCGTACAAATGGGGCAAAAATGTCCGTAGTGGTAAATTCATTCAGTGCAAAATTGATAGCCGTGGACTCAATAATTTTACAGATACACATTGCGCATTCACAGCATTCCATGGAAACCCTAATCCATTGGCATACAAATCGCTTGAATACATTGCAAAAAAATACAACAGACCAACAGATGCACTGCAAAAAGCATGGAAATTCACATACAAGTTGGAAATGACTTTGCAGAATGTCTTTCGGACGTCGCTGCGAAGCAAAACAATCGACAAGCCGGTCAAACTGTACGTCCAAGATAATGAAGCCGCCGAATTTTTGAAAAACACGTACCTTCCAAATGCAAAAATTGAAAACAGTATGGCTAGAACCTACAAGGAGAAGAAAAAGCCTGGGCCAGCACCACACCCGGAACGCGAACGGGCGATTATTTTGCTCAAAAACGGTATGAAGCAGGCAGATGTTGCACGGGAAACCATGCTTGATAAGATGACCATCTGCAAATACGCAAAACTCATTCATCGGATCAAAGCAGAAGAAAACAGGGCAAACTCCACCCATACCCTTGAACAGTGGTTGTAAGTCCGAAACTCAAATCATGTGAGCGTAAACAGTTCCCTAGAACACTATAAGGTATCTATTTACAAAAAGTACCAGCACCGTAGGTGCTTCCGAAGCAAAGCGAGGAAGGTGAACAGAAAATAATATCTACTTAATTTGATGCTCGCCTACCGGCTTCGCATGAACTGCGTTCCAGTGATACCTTCCAGCTACAGGCTTTACCTCCAATCTACAATCGTGCATGCCTGTGGAGAAAACACAATCACCTAAAACAGTTCTCATTCAAATTGTAACCATAACAGTTACTCACTCTGACTGTAATGCTTTGTATCGTTCAAGCATTACAGCCAAGTTTTTCCTGTGCAATTCAAATGATTCGTTAACACTAACGCCAGTAACCAAATCACACATACAGTATAGTATTCAGCAGACTTCCGAGCCAGCACTACATGTAATGTCACACCACCACATTAATTGATTCGCCATTCCTCGACTGCAAACCGCCTTACAGCCAACTACATTAGCCACAAAGTATGGTTACAGTATCGAAAGCACGTATGCTGCATTTGAAAAACCGGCTAACCACACTACAACCTCGACTACCGCAAACCAGTTTCGCGCTGCATTCTATAACCAAAATCAGTACACACTAATACACAAGTTCATGTACGACCTAAAACACCCGTTAAAAAGTTAAGTCACCGGGGGTGAACGACATTTCAAATAGTCGATATTTGACTTTATCAGCAAGCTTCATTTCCTGCATTTCAGTGAGAATACCAATGTTCTTGACTGCGGCTACTGCTGATTTATCAAATGCCAAGTCACCACTGGTTTTGGCTACGTCAACCGAGGTCACAGTTCCATCTGGATTGATGCTGATTTCCAATTCAACGACCATTCCCTGCCTTGCCGATGGCGGCCGTGTCCAGCCTTCGGAAGCCCTGGCCCTAATAAGTTCGTCAAAGTGAGCAGCCAGATCAGGATATTCCTGTTTGATGTATACAGGTGGGGGGGCAGGAACAGGAGCGGTAGTCAGCAGTTTTGCTGACTGCTTTACGATTTTTTTCTTATCAGTAGTTAGCCGCTCAATAACTAGGGTTCCGTACACATCTGTGCCTACCACGCGAACAAACTGCCCTTGGAGTTTTCGCCCATTGAAATCACCTTGTTCTTGTTTGACTGCAACCCTCAACCGGCCACTGCTTTCCCATATGTAACAAAGCCCATCACCGCACGCAGTGATTGCGAACTCTTTATCCAGTTCAAATGCTTTGTTTTTGAACCAACTCAAGTCTTGGTTTTGGTTGCTTGCAAAAGCCCTTGAGAGCCCACCCCAATAGCTCACGTTATTGGCGTCTTCAAGTGCTTTCAAATTAGTTTCACTATCATTCTGCCCAAGTGCAATCGCGGGCAAAAGCATCAAAGCCGATATAAACTTTCGCATAATACTTCCCTTGTTCTAATCATTAGCGAGCCAGATAACGTTATTAGCAGGAAGCCTCCCATGTGAAGTCCCTGCTGACGGGCATAAATATTTAGCGATATGTGTTACCGAACAGGCGTTTTGTTATGGTTACTAATCTGGATCACAAGTATCAGTTCCTGTACGTCAACCATACTAACCCCATCACAATTGCTACCCAGATGGTTGCTATCAATGACCACTTCAGTGCGGACAGAAAACCCGTACCGTTTGCAGCACCGAACCTGAAGCCAATGCCCCAGCGCCACCACTTGTTTAGTGCATAAGCCACTGGTGGAGCGGCTAGAAGGAATGCCCATAGCAGATCATCAGATGTGCCCTTACCAGTTTGGGCGGCTGATACAGCGCTTGATGCGGTTGCTAATGTCATCAACAGCCAGGCCCGTCGAAAAAGGGTCATGCGATTCGTCCTTGAAAATCAGTTGGTATTGATCGGTGAGCGCAAACGCCGCAATGTCGAGGGGACCCCTGCCAGGAACAAGGTCAAGGCCACCAGCAGCATCACAGAGCCCACCAGGACGCCAACGCCTAGTGCTTGCCGGAAACTGGAAACGTATCCGAACTCCAAAGAACAGATACCGCCAATGCTGGCTAGCGGCATGCTGATTGCGGCGATAAATATGGATGTGTAGAGCTTCATACTGACCTCGGTTTCAGTGAATTTGATTTCAATATTCACAGTATACTGTGAGGACGTATCCACAGCCATCACCGACAGTGATCCGTCTTTGAGACCGGACTGTAAAAGTGGATATTGGCGTAGCTTTCGGAAAAGTCCTTCGCCAGAAGCGTAAGGACGCCGGACTGACCCAGGAACAGCTTGCCCATGAGGCTGACGTGCAGCGCAATTATGTCAGCTTGATCGAACGAGGAATTCACCATCCCACAATTGCAGTTGTGTTCAAGCTTGCACATGCATTGCGGTGCCCTCCATCCGTTCTCATATCGGATTTAGAGAAAGCAGTTAGCGACACCCCTGAGTCAAATTGATTGCTGCTTTGCCCCTACAATGGGGACTAGCCAGCATTCGGGTCGTTAACTCATCGAGTTATGATTCATTGAAACCCTAACGTAGCCTTCTTGATCAGACGTTCACCGCAGATTCGTACGATCTGACAATCTCAAGGCATCGCTGCCTAAGCTCGTCACGGTTCAAGGCATAGTGAGCCTGGCGGTGTGCATCAGCAGACAACGCAATGACATTTTCAACGGTGTCAGGACCACCCTCACAGAGTGGGATTATGTGATGCGTTTCTAGATACGTGCCGCCGTTTGCCATCCGAAACCCCGGCGCCATTGTCAATTCGCAAATACCTTTCGACCTCGCTAACACGATTGCTCGGACATTCGGATCACGATATCGCTGGACGCCTTGGTAGGTGTAAGCAGAAGGTCGCGCTTCGGCGTGAAACTGGTCCACAATTTTCCCAGCATCAACAGATTCGTATTTTTCGGGTATGTGCGGCATCCCATCGATAGGGTCCATTACAGGCGCTAAAGTCTGGCGACTGTTATCCCCTCGCACGAGGCTGAAAGCCCCTGTATCGCCGTTAAAACCTTCCACGTGCCAGAATTCATCATCTAAATAACGGCCGATGGCACGATCAGTTCCAGGGTCGATTTCATCCGACTCACCTACGGGGCCAGACACGATTACCACTCGGACAGGAATTGCATTTAGATGTGCAAGCTGAACAGTCGAGTGAAAATGCCCTGCACGACTAATGCTCGGGTCCTTGATTGTTCGATTCCTGTTTTTGGGCGCTTTCTCAAGTTGCCGAATCAAATCTTCCGCATATACCTTCAGATTTCTTGAGAAGAAAATTCTCCCATGATCATCAACTTGCAGCTCTTCAAACCAAACGCACAATAGCAGTATGCTTCCGTTGCTGCTCCGGAATGACCATTCGTAACAATACCCTCCATTAGATTGTGGCAAGGCTACAGGGCGACCATCACTCCTGAAGCTCCAAGCAGTGACGTCGATGCCCGCTTGTTGCACACAATCGATAATCAACAATTTTCTCGTCGGTCTTAGGGCTTCCAATTTCATGTCCATACGCCCTATATCCAATTCAACAAATTCAACGGCTCATTAGGTTCCGGGGCGGCTTAGCATGGTGAATTTTCAAGAAGCTGGCGTACCAAATTCATAACAATGGGAATTTGGCAGCACCACTACCTACAGCAGGTATTAATTCACTACTTGGAAGGTTTGTGTACTGGAAGCGTTGGGTGCTTAGGCTTGGTTTCGGGGTTTACGTGACGCCTTCGGTCGTCCTTGCCGTCTTCTCGCGCTGGTTTGGGGCCGGGCTTGATAACAGTAAACATGTGCTGTCCTTTTCGTTTGTGGTACTGGTTTTTCAATCGTGGCTGTTAACCATCGCATTGAGCATTCGGATGAAAACTCCCGCCACACCTGACATAAATAGCGGCAATCTGCCATAAGTCAAGGGCGTGATGGCGTGAGGCAAACCTGTTCGGAATTTTTGCCGAACAGCTAACCCGCTCCGCTGCAATCCTTCCAGACCTGGCCGCGTTCACTACTGAGTGCAGTGTGAGAATCAACCCCTGGGAGAAGATATTCTCGATTCTAAGACACCGCCTTTGCTGTTTGCCCAACTGCATGGCAAGGAGTTGGTAGATGTAGCCGGAGACCTAATGTCTGAACGTGGCCCACGTGAAAACGTTGGGCAAGATCACATTGTCGATGCCATTGCTTACGAAGTGGCACCACTAAGCTACGGTCATTCCCGCCGTATAGGCTCCCGTAACGGTGTTGGCGAAGCTGAAGGGCTTTGCTGACTCTCTTGATGATCCAATGCTAGACGTGGCTCCTGTGACGCCTGGCGTACACCCAGCGGTGATAGTTGATCCACTTCTGCGGGAGCGATAGGCAGAGGGCGAAAGCCCCGGTAGACCCATTCCAAGGACTGCAAAATTCCATAGGCCGCTAGCCCCCCAATCGCACCACCAAGAAAGATACCAATGCCCACCTGATTATTTCCGGCAAGCGGTACTTGCGGCGCTGTTTGAATCAGCTTGAAGGACACAAACAGTCCAGTGGCAATGGCTGCCATCCACTTCAGCAACTCCCACAGCCTTCGCCATCCCTCTCCATGCATACGAATCTCTCCCGTGATGGGCTATACAGCGTTGGGTCGGAAGCCACGGATCACCCACCCAATGAGCCATCCCATTACGTAGAGGCTGACGCATATGCCCAGCCAGATCCCAACCCCAGTAGCGACATGCTTGAACTGTTTACCCGGCAAACCCAATAAGTCACGTTGGTAGCGCTGGTCTGTCTCTTTGCTGCGCTCATCCATCTGTGCCACGGTTCTGTCGGATGTATCGTAAATACTCCGAGGCTCGATACCAGCCTCCCTTTTCTGAATGTGCTCGATTTCCATACTCTGCATAACCTTGTCGGCCTTATACCAAGTCGTTATCTGGCTCTCGGTTTCCATGGTGTCAACGATAAGAACAACAGCTACCGCTCCAAGAAGACAGCTCACCAGTACCCACAACCTTTGCCACCCGTTCAGTCGTCCCATTCGCAAGCTCTCCTTGATCGTGAGGGAATTATCCATGCCTGACACGTTCATTCGTCATCACGGCATTGCCCTCAGCCTAACCTCCCTGCCATGCTGGTGGCGAACTGATTCCACAGTCCGTGGCTCAGTCGCTAACCCTTGAAAGGATGCTGGGAATGATTCATGTCATGTTGTCGCTGGACCTCAAGAACGCAACAAAGCAGCAGCGCGATGCTTTTGATGGTGCTTTGAAAGACGAAGCATTTGTTAAGTTGACTGGAGTAGACACAGTATGGGTATTCGCTTTTCCAAACGAGCCTACTGAGAGTGCAATTGTGGAGGCATCTGGTGTGATTCAGCGCTTCCTAAAGGAGGTTGTAGAAGAACTTAAAATAGAGAAGATTACATATGTTCTTCAGATAGGTAACAGTGCCCCAGTTGGTGCAGAAATCGAAGATATTTATGGCACGCACAAGGTTAGAGACTTCGACCCAACTGTAATCGCTGACTGATTCAGTGCATCCATGGCCGAGACTCAAAACCCCGGCCATATCTCAAAATATCCTGGGCTAAACCCACCCGATACCCTTGCCCGGTGAGGCTATCCCTTCCAGGCATAAGTCTTGTGGCACGTCTGTACCCCAGTGTTTCCGTGGGGCATGTCGAAAACGGACAAGCTCGCCTCTGTGAGAACTCAGCGTCAAACTAGTTTCCAGCTTTCAGAACGCACGAAGCGCGTCGAAATGGCAAAAATCAGCAAGATGGCAACACCCAACCCCATCCAATCCTTAGCTGGTCTACGATCCTTGCACCACAACCGAGGATGCCTCTCATGGATGACCTGAACGAAGTGACCGCCGATGCCTTGGAGTTGCTTATGTTGAACCAGAACGCTCTGGGCGCTGCCATCGAAGAGTTGAGCAACTGGGTACGGGATCAGGGCGGGATAAAGACTCACGCCAACATCGTCGGCGCCCTGGAGACGCTAGACACGAGCAATGAAGGCATCGCCAGCATGATCAGGGTGCTACGTAGATAGCATCATCAAACGACCGTTTGGTGATGCTAGAAATTGATGGTCGTAAACGTATCAACAAAATAGCCTTGCACATATAACGACACCAACATACAGTGATACTACGTTTAATGATGCTTGAGCACACCCCATGTCCCGCACATTTCTATACTGCCGTGTTTCAACGTCCACTCAGTTCAATGCAAACCAAGTGCAAGAAGTGAAAGCAGCTGGATTCGACGTACAGGCAAGCCGGGTAATAGAAGAAGTCATATCGGGTAGCATTGCTGCCAGTGAACGCCAAGGGTTTCAAAAGCTATTGGATCGGATGGAAACAGGTGACGTACTGATCGTGACCAAACTGGACCGTTTGGGCCGCAACGCAATGGATGTGCGTCAGACCGTTGAATATCTAGCTGGAATTGGAATTCGCGTACATTGCCTAGCATTAGGCGGCGTAGACCTGACCAGCCCGGCTGGCAAGATGACAATGCAGGTTTTGAGCGCCGTAGCTGAGTTTGAACGTGACCTGCTGATAGAACGTACGCAGCAAGGGTTGAAGCGGGCCAAGGCTGAAGGCAAGAAGCTGGGCAGACCCGAGGCAAAAGGCACGACAGCATCAGTGCAACACCTCAAGACAAAAAATATGACTCAGGCACAGGCAGCAGCTGAACTTGGTATTGGCATTGCAACGGTAAAGCGTCACTGGAACAAAAGCTGATCAAAAGAGAATCACCAACAGTTCGCGAGACGCTTCGCCCTTAAGCCTCAATTTTGCTTGAGAATCTTACCGAAATGCAGTTTTATTCTCCAATGAGAAAATCATCAATACTAAGGGATAGCATATGGCAAACATTGACTTGATCGAACTTGCACTGGCTGCCCCCATCGACTGGGAAAAGTTCGAAACAATTATATGCGACATTCTCGGTGATGACGACCTTCCAAAGATAAGAAAACTTGGAGGTCGCGGCGATCATGGAATGGATGCGACAGAAGAATCATATTACTCTTTAACGGGATCGATCGATACTGCAATACAAATCACATCGCAAAAAGCTCAAAAGATCAAGGTTAGCGATACATTAAAAAAACTTGCATTTTACAACATCAAAGCCAAGCAACTTATAATGGTATTCAGAGACACGTGCGCTGCAAGTACGTTAAGAGACATACGAGATCAAGGCATAGCAGCAGGCATTCACATCGATGTACGGGATCGCAGCTACATAGTTCGAAGACTAGGCTCAAAAGACTCCAAGGTTTTCGCCAGACACTTCAGTGGCGATATACAAAAACAAGTAAAATTATTACTAGAAAAACCAGATCCTTTAAACCAAGCTTCGGATGAACTGAAACGCTCGGTATTCGCATCGATGGCAACATACTCACTTACGCCTCACTCCCGACTCGTACACGGGAAACTCTTTGAGCGGACTGTGCTAGCAATAATTGCGGCTACAGATAAGCCGATTACAAAGAATGAAATTCTCGAAAAAGCAGCTCTATTACTTCCTGAAAACAATATCATCCAAGACACCCAAATCACATCGGCTATAAACAACCTTAAGACATCAAACGACATTGTGGGGTCAGACTCAGGATACAGCGCATCAAAGGAAGCACTGATTAGAGTAGGCACTTCAATACTTTCTGTACAGTCTGCTCATGAAGATATCCAACAATGGGTTCGATCATCAGTTGAAACTCTTAGGAAGCTCAACGATGCAGAAATAGGTTACATCGAAAGAAATGTACGCGAAGCAATAGCTCTGATTATAAGGCTGATAGCACCCAGGGCTATTGATGCAACTATCCCATTAGATAAAAACACCGAAAAAGATTTGCACCGCATTCTGTCAAAGAATATCTCACCTGATCTAGGAAAGAAAGCCCTAGCAGCCATTGCTGGATACGTCTCAGATGAAGATAGACGAACAAAATTAGCACCGTTCGTACGCGCGTACACCACGCTCGCGATAAGAAATCTTGATCCAATCGGAAAGCAATGGCAAGCATCCATTTTAAGCAGATCCATAATAGCTTTAGACACAGACGCCGTTCTCAAATTAATTGTCACCGACCTGCCAGAGCATAACGCAATCAAAGCCGCCTTAGAATCTTTAGCCAAGGAAGGCGTACAAATAATAATCCCTGATAACGTTTTAAAAGAGGCTCACGGCCATATAGAAAGAGCGCAAACGACATTCAATAAGTTTCGAGAAAACCTACTACAACTACCTCTGTCGATTGTCGACTCCAAGGTATGGCATGCTGTTGTTCGTGGTTATGCTTATGCTCAAACAGAAACCGAGAAACCATCTTGGAGCGAATATTACAATAGGTACTACGACCAAGATGACTCCTTAAATTATCTAATTCGAATTCTGAAAAAACGCGTTCCAGCAAAGATTGAAGACCTACATGAACTTCCTGATTCTGACTTAGAACCTTTAAGGGAACTTACCGATATAATCCTTACGAAAAAAGAACAAAGTCGATTGAAGGCTGACTTTCGTGGAAATGAACTAATGCATGAGCGAGTAGAACGAGACCTACGCATGCTATTTTCGATGGCGCACAAACAATCGTCCTCTTTCTATACGGCAAAGGGTTATCTAGTGACTGAGGATCGCGCCTTATTTTACGCCGAAGATTCAGCTCCTTGGAGTGGTCGTCCGCATGTGGCTATGATGACGAGATCCCTTCCAGTCCTAACAGACTTTGTATGTGACGCCCGTTTAGATGACACAGATATTGTAAGGCTCGTGTTTGAACCTCTAGTGGCAGCGACAGCAGAACTGTTAGGTGACGAAATTGAGACGCTAACCAAAGCCGGAGCAGACCTCCATAAGGAAACGTTGGATCAGATTGAATGGAAGCTAGAGAAAGGCCTGAGAAAAAAGATACATGAATTCAATTGCGCTGACGAGTTAGCTGACCAGACTATCAGTGGCGAGCTTAGTTTAGAACTTATAGAGGCAGTTAGCAGAGCTGATATACAACTGATTCCCTCTATTGCAGAAGTCGCAGAAAATTACAGGGCTCTAGTTCAAACCTCCGCCGAAGAAAAAGCTGAACTAGACCGCATCAAGAAATCGATTGAAGCGGCACTATTTGAGGTGGCAGGACAAAGTTCGAAAGGAAGAGCGCGGGCTAACAAAATGCTCGCTTCGCTGGGGTTATCTACCCTACCAGACCCTGAAGAACAAAAACCCTAGGTTTAACCGTCCGCCTGTTTGCCTCTAAGTCATGACCAATGCGGCAGAGCAGGATCAATAATAATATCGGTTAGGAGTTCTAGCCGATATTGCTAGGTAAACGTGCAAGGCCACCAGCGCACACCTGTCAAGGGGCATGACAGGTTATGCATCGCATCAGAGACCGACGCTTTAGCGTCGGCAGTGTATTCGGCTGTATCTGGCAGTTACTCGCCTTCCGCCCTGTTAAACTGTGTTGAAAGGCTTGGGGTTCGCTCACGAAGGTAGGTCGCAGCGTCCTCTGCGATATCCTTCGCTTTCTTGGGCCGTTCAGCAAGACTCATTGCCCATGAACGCCCTGGATGCAAAACATCCCAGCGTGGACGCATCCCAGCATGGCGGCCCTTCCCAGGGTTATGGTTGTCAAAGCCATCAATTAGCGAATTCCATACTGGAGTAAATCTCGCGATAAATAGCGATTCACCCAACGAAATCCAAGTGTCATCCACGACAAAAAAGCGGCAATGAAAATCGTCGATATTTAAGTTATCGGCAGCTCGAATGCTGTCAGCATGTTCCTTCACCGTTTGTGAAGAACTTTCCCCGGAGAAGAACCAAGATCACCGCCCATCCTGGCTACAGCGGGAACAGCCTTACCGACATAAATCGGCAGCATGAATTGCCCATTTTGATTTAATGAGGCTAAACGCGCACAAGCTGGAAAGTCACCAGTGTAGTTAATCGCATACACCCCTGCCCATCAAACGCAAGCAACGCACTGAGTGGGTGAACCTCCTTCGACAGCAACGCTTCGGCAACGCTGACACCTATCAGTTGGCGAAAGGTAATACTGTAGACCGACGGAGCGATTCGACTCCTACAATGTGAGCACCGCAATTTCCGGTGGCTGGACAGATGTGGTGACGCGGGAAGTTAATTTTCGAGGTCTGGAGCGATGCAGACACCGTTTCCGAAATTGAATCCTTCTCTTTGCAGCCCTTCCTGCACGTTGGTGTAGCAAGACCCGCAAGCCTTCTCATGCTTGACCACACCCACCTGATGGTCAAAATATGGGATGAGATACATGCCACCTACCTCGTAGGTGCAAGCGCACGACCCCCCATGAACATGCTGGATGAGTCGCGAATAAGACTGTGGGAAGCATTGGCTGATCAAGTTATAGAACTTGGGATCGCTTACAAGATCACTTTGAATCTCGAAGTTTGTCAGGACCCAATAACGGTAACGGTAACGTCCCGCTACTGCCTCAATGTGTCTAAGCAGGCCCTCGGTTATAGGTCTTGAATAGACAAACAGAGCCCCCTGACAATGGTTCTCCATCATCTTTGTCGCATCGAGACCATCATCGTTAGACCCTATGCTGGCGTGACTTGAAATACGATGTTTGCAGCTTACCATCCATCTGGTAGTACTCCCGAACATCCCGCCCTCTAAAACGATCATGTCCTTACCGCCATCGGCCCCGACAGCGGGTCGCCGCTCGATCTGAAAGCCCTTCAGCTCAAGATAAGCCATAGTGAACAACTCAAAAATGTGAGGGTCTTGAATTTCAAAGAAATCAATCAGGGCAGCTTCGATCATTCAAATCTCCGGTGTCTTGTCGATTCAATCGCCTTCTCTGTACCACTCATGAGTGCAGCGAATATAAATGCCTTCATGGTCAACGTCTCTCTGTGATGTAAGCAGGGTATCCCCCGCAGCAAGAGGTGGATACTCACCCAAAAATCGACCACCACAGTAGCAAAACCTTCCACCTATTGCCGATGTTGAACAACGTAGGAAGACTGCGTGATTACACGAGAGCTTTTTTTTAAACGACAAGGTAGGATCGACAGTACAGTGCACCACTTAGGTGTACCAAAACGCTGTCACACTTCGAATTTTCTGACTGAGAAATCCTTGAGATTTCAAGGACTTGCGTTATGGAGGCAACCCCACCAGCCACACCCCGGCACACAATGTTCCCGCTGTGGCTGCTGCCTTCCGGCTCTGACCAGGTTCACGGGTAATCGTTGCGGGGGGACCGATGGGGTCACCATAACGACGCCTGCCTCTCGGCAAGCGGGGCCATTGTACCGATCTCATCGGAAGTTACAACCGTTGGGCGCGGATTAAAAATATGAAGGGGCTCAAGCACTTGTACCCCTACAGAATCACCGCCTCATCGGCCCTGCCGCCCTCCTCCTGAATCACCAGATGAATGAAGTGCAATTTGGCAATCACCGCCGGTGGCAGCACGAAGGGATAGAAATCCGGCTGGCCCATGCTGCGCGACAGTTCATTGAGCATGCCGGCCAGCTCGATCCAGGCATTGACGAACGACAGGAACGCCACGCCGCCGGGGTGTTCGGGGTCGTAGAGGGTGGTGAGTGGGAATGGCTGGTAATCCAGGTCCATCTCGCGGGCGCTCATGCCAAAGCCGAGGGCGGTGTCGACGGCGTCCATCATGTGCAGGTAATGCGCCCAGGTTTCGGCCCAGTCTTCCCAGGGATGCATAGTGGCGTAGGCGCTGACGCAGGTTTGCTGCCAGTCCGGGCGTGGGCCGTTCTGGTAGTGCTGGTCGAGGGCCTCGGCGTAACTGGCGCGTTCGTCGCCGAACAGCTGGCGAAACGGTTCAAGCCAATGGGTATTGGCGATCAGCCGGTCCCAGTAGTAATGGCCGACTTCATGGCGAAAGTGTCCAAGCAGGGTGCGATAGGGTTCGCGCATTTGTACGCGGACTTTTTCGCGGTGGGCGTCGTCGGCTTCCTTGATGTCCAGGGTGATCAGGCCGTTGGCATGGCCGGTCATTGGCGCGTTGCCTTCCAGATCGATGCCGACAAAGTCGAAGGCCAGGCCGGTGTCTTCGTCGACGCTTTTGGGCACCACTTGCAGACCCAGGCTGATCAGTTGCGCCACCAGACGGCGCTTGGCGGTTTCGACTTTGCGCCAGCGCTCGTGGTTTTCCGGGATCGATAAGTCAGGAATGGTGCGGTTCAGGCTGCACGCCACGCACAGCGACGCGGTGCTGTGGGCCGGGATCAGCCAGTTGCAGGCGGCCGGCGTGTCGAGATTGGCGCAGCGGCGGAAGGTGCCGGCGTCGAGGTTGCCGTCCTGTAGCCATGTGCCTTCGACCGGGCCGGGTTGCAGGGAGGCGAGTCGACTTCGTTGGGGTTGATAGCCCAGCAGCGCTTGGCAGGCCAGGCACTGGCTGTTGCGAAAGAACAACGATTGGCCGCAGCGGCACTGCCACACCTTGCTATCGCGGGAGGTGCCAGCTACGAAGGGTGCTGCAATGCGCGAACTGAGTTGCTCGAAGTAGCGGAACATGGCGATCTCTCCCTGGGTGACTGAGACTAGATCATTTGTTCTTCTGGATCGTTCCACATTGTTGTATGAGCCCGCTCGCCACAGCGTCCACATCAGACCGTGATGTTGTGCTTGGCGAGGAAGGCGACGAAAGCCTCTTCGTCCAATACCTTCAGGCCCAGCTCGCTGGCCTTGGCCAGTTTGGAACCGGCCCCCGGCCCCGCCACCACGCAATGAGTCTTCGCCGACACGGAACCCGCCACCTTGGCGCCGAGGCTTTCGAGCTTTTCCTTGGCCACGTCGCGGCTCATCAGCTCCAGGGAGCCAGTGAGTACCCAGGTGTGGCCCGCTTCGGGCAAGCCTTCGACGACTTTCTTCTCGCTGTCCCAATGCATGCCGAAGTCCTTGAGCTGTTGCTCGATGGCCAGGGCGCGGCGGGCATTCTCGGCGTTGTCGAAGAACTCGCGCACGGCCTTGGCCTGCTTCTCGGGCAGGGCCTGGCGCATGTCGAGCCAGTCGGCCTTGATCACGCCTTCGAGGGTGACGAACTTGTCCGCCAGCTTCTGCGCAGCACCGGGGCCGACGCTCGGTACGTGCAGTTTGTCGAGCAACCCGCCCAGGGTGGTGCTGGCGGCGAATTCGGCACTCAGGTCGCCCTGATCCTGCAATTGCAGGCCGCATTCTTGCGGCGACAGCAGCGCGCCGATCACGTCCTGGTTATGGCTGTCTTCAAAGAAACTATGAATCTCATGCGCCACTTCCAGGCCCACGTCCGGCAAGTACGTGAGCACTTCGGGCAAGGCCTTCTGCACGCGCTCCAGGGAGGCCAGGGAGCGCGCCAGAACCTTGGCGGTCTCCTCGCCTACATCGGGAATGCCGAGGGCGTAGATAAAACGCGCCAGGGTCGGAGACTTGCTGTTTTCGATGGCGGTGATCAGCTTCTTGCTGGAAATGTCGGCAAAGCCTTCCAGGTCGATGATCTGCTCGTACTTGAGTTTGTAGAGGTCGGCCGGCGAGCCAATGAGTTTTTCATCCACCAATTGCTCGATGGTCTTGTCGCCCAGGCCGTCGATGTCCATGGCGCGGCGCGAAACGAAGTGGATGATCGCCTGCTTGAGCTGCGCGCCACAGGCCAGACGCCCAACGCACCGGTACACTGCGCCTTCGCTGACGGTTTCCTTGCCCTTGCTGCGCTTGACCAGTTGCGTGCGCTCCACGTGGGAACCACACACCGGGCAGCTCTCGGGGATCGGCACCGCACGGGCGTTTTCCGGCCGGCGCTCAAGCACCACCGAGACCACCTGCGGGATCACATCCCCCGCGCGGCGGATGATCACGGTATCGCCGATCATCACGCCCAGGCGCGCCACTTCATCCATGTTGTGCAAGGTGGCATTGGACACGGTGACACCCGCGACCTTGACCGGTTTCAGGCGGGCGACCGGCGTGACGGCGCCGGTGCGGCCGACCTGGAATTCCACGTCGAGCAATTCGGTCAGCTCTTCCAGGGCCGGGAATTTATGCGCGATGGCCCAGCGCGGTTCGCGGGCACGGAAGCCAAGCTCACGTTGGGAGGCGATGCTGTTGACCTTGAACACCACGCCGTCGATCTCATACGGCAGGCTGTTACGGCGCTCGCCGATATCGCGGTAGTAATCCAGGCAATCCTGGATGCCTTTGGCCAGCTTCAGCTCATGGCTGATGGGCATGCCCCATTTCTGCAACTGTTGCAGGTTGCCGATGTGGGTGTCGCTGATATCAGTGGTCACACCGTAGCAGCAGAATTCCAGGGGTCGACTGGCAGTAATCTTCGAATCCAACTGACGCAAGCTGCCGGCCGCGGCGTTGCGCGGGTTGGCGAAAGTCTTGCCGCCGACTTCCAGTTGCGAGGCATTGAGCCGCTCGAAACCGGCCTTGGACATGAACACTTCACCCCGCACTTCCAGGGTCGCCGGCCAGCCGCTGCCGTGCAGTTTCAACGGGATATTGCGCACGGTGCGCACGTTGACGCTGATGTCTTCGCCGGTGGTACCGTCGCCACGGGTGGCGCCGCGCACCAGCTCACCGTCCTGATACAGCAGGCTGACCGCCAGGCCATCCAGCTTAGGTTCGCAGCTGTATTCCACCACCGCGCCACCGCCAAACAGATCGCCGGCCGGCAGGTCGAGGCCTTCGGTGACCCGACGATCAAACTCGAGCATGGTGGTTTCATCAAACGCGTTGCCGAGGCTGAGCATGGGAATCTCATGCTTGACCTGGGTGAACGCCGACAACGCTGCACTGCCGACCCGCTGCGTCGGGGAGTCGCGCGTAACCAGGTCCGGGTGCTCGGCTTCCAGGGCCTTGAGCTCATGGAACAGCCGGTCGTATTCGGCATCCGGAATGCTCGGCTCGTCGAGGACGTGGTAGCGGTAGTTGTGCTGATCCAGTTCAGCGCGCAGTTCGAGGATGCGGGTGTGGGCGGCGGTCATGGGTGTTCTCTCAGAAAGCAAAAGAGCAGCCGAAGCTGCTCAATATGTTAGTGCGCTTATTCTATCCGACAACGCCGAGGAGCAATCCTCAGCGTTTTTGTGTCAGGGCGCGACGCTCGAACTCGACGATGCGCTGACGGTAATGCTCGATGGTCTGGGCGGTCAGGACGCTGCGCTGGTCGTCCTTGAGTTCGCCGTTCAGTTCCTGGGACAGCTTGCGGGCTGCGGCGACCATCACGTCGAACGCCTGTTTCGGGTGACGCGGGCCTGGCAGGCCAAGGAAGAAGCTCACCGCTGGAGTGCTGAACAGGTCGATATCGTCCAGGTCGAAGGTGCCCGGCTTGACCGCGTTGGCCATGGAGAACAGCACTTCGCCGTTACCGGCCATGCTTTCGTGGCGGTGGAAGATATCCATCTCGCCGAAACGCAGGCCGCTTTCCAGAATATTTTGCAACAAAGCCGGGCCCTTGAAGCCGGCGGCATCGCGGCAGATCACGCTGATCACCAGCACTTCTTCGGCGGCAGGCTGGTCGTTCACGGATTGGCGCGGCGCGTTCTTGCCAGCGTTTTCATCCGGGAAATCATCGTCGCGGCTGCTGAAGCTCGGGCCGTCATCGACGTCCAGGTCCAGGTCGGCCTGGCGCGGTTCGGCCACCACCGGCGCGGCGCGCTTGCCACGCTTGGAAGACGGCTCGCGGGCTTCACGCACCGGCGCGCTCATCGACGGCAAGTCGTGCTCGTCCAGTTGCGGTTCTTTATGGGTATCCAGCACACGGGGCGGCCCCAGCAGCTCGGCGCTGCCGTCGTCGTCAGGCAAGTTGGACAGGTTGCGGTCCAGACGGAATTTGAGCTTGCCCTTGCCACCACGCATGCGGCGCCAGCCATCAAAAAGAATACCGGCAATGACAATTATGCCGATGACGATCAGCCACTCGCGCAGACCGATTTCCATGTAATCCCGTGCCTCTAATAAAAAATGCTGAAAAATAAGGGGTTTAGCAACGTGCAAACCGCTTTAAAACGTGGCGCCAACTCTATGTTCTGACTGACGTTTTGCCCACGCATACGAAAATTTGACATTAAACTAGCACGACCAAAGATAACTTTACACCGTCTGTCAAAATGCCTTGAACAAATATGTCCATTTGCCACTTTCGCCAGACCGGTAAAGCGTCTTACCGCGTGCTATAAAAATTCTGCCCCGGCATGGATCAAGACTCCACCATCGCCATCGCTTCTTCCACATCCACCGCAACCAAACGCGAACAGCCCGGTTCATGCATTGTCACCCCCATCAGTTGATCCGCCATCTCCATGGCGATCTTGTTGTGGGTGATATAGATGAACTGCACGGTCTGGGACATCTCTTTAACCAACCGTGCGTACCGTCCAACGTTAGCGTCATCCAGCGGGGCGTCAACTTCGTCGAGCATGCAGAACGGCGCCGGGTTCAACTTGAAGATGGCAAATACCAGGGCCAATGCGGTCAGGGCTTTCTCGCCGCCGGACAACAAATGGATGGTGCTGTTCTTCTTGCCCGGAGGCCGCGCCATGATCGTTACCCCTGTATCGAGTAGATCTTCGCCCGTCAGTTCCAAGTAAGCGCTGCCACCGCCGAAAACTTTTGGGAATAAGGCCTGTAAACCGCCATTAATCTGATCAAAGGTATCTTTGAAGCGGTTGCGGGTTTCCTTGTCGATCTTGCGGATCACGTTTTCCAGGGTGTCCAGGGCTTCGACCAGGTCAGCGTCCTGGGCATCCAGATAACGTTTACGCTCGGATTGTTGCTGGTACTCGTCGATGGCCGCCAAGTTGATCGCGCCCAGGCGTTGAATACGCGCAGCAATCCGCTCAAGTTCTTCTTCGGCGTCTTTCTCATTGGCCTGGGCGGTCAGGGTATTGAGCACGCCGTGCAGGTCGTAGCCGTCTTCCAGCAACTGGTCTTGCAGGGTCTTGCGGCGCACGGTCAGGGCTTGCCATTCCATGCGCTGCTGTTCGAGTTGGCCGCGGATCAGCTGGGATTGCTGCTCGGCCTGGGTCCGGCGCTTTTCGGCGTCGCGCAGTTCGCGGTCGGCGTCTTCCAGGGCGATCTGCGCAGTCTTGAGTTCTTCGTCGACGGTCATGCGTTTGTCGAGCAATTCTTCAAGCTTGAGGCGCAGCTCTTCCAGCGGCGCTTCGCCCTCTTCCAGGTTGAGGCTCAGTTGTTCGCGCTTTTCGGTGAGGCGTTCGGACTGCATCTCCAGGCGTTCAAGGGCCTGGGCGGTGGACGCGTGCTGGGCCTTGAGCGAGCCCAGGCGCACCGCCAGCTGGTGCGCGTGATCCTTGTGCTGGCGGGCTTCCTGGCGCACGCGGTCGAGGCGTTCGCGCAGGCTGTCACGCTGGGCCAGCAGCAGTTCGCGCTGCTCGGTGTCCAGCGCCATGCTGTCGAGGGCCTCCTGCAATTGCAGGCGCGCTTCGCCAATCTGCTCGTGTTCCAGGGCGCGTTGCTCGCCCATCTCCGCCACTTCCTCATCAAGACGGGTGCGACGCAGAGTGAGTTGTTCGACCTTGGCTTTGCTCGCGGAAAGCTGGGCTTTCAGTTCGCCTTGCTGGCGCGCTTCGTCCTGCAACAAGCGGCGCAGGTGTTCGCGACCGGTCTCTTGCTGGCGCTGGGTGGCGCGCAGGGTTTGCAGTTCGGTTTCCAGGCTTTCAAGGGTGGCTTCGCGTTCTTCGCGTTCGGCGATCAGGTTGACGATTTCCTGGCCACGGGCCAATACGCCGCTTTCGGCTTCACTGGCGCGACGTACACGCAGGAAATGGCGGCCGACCCAGTAGCCGTCGCGGCTGATCAGGCTTTCACCGGCGCCGAGTTGGCCGCGTTGCGCCAAGGCCTGCTCCAGTGATTCGACCGGTTTGACCAGGCCCAGCCAAGGCGACAGATCAATCGCAGCCTCTACCTTATCCAACAGACTGCCCGGCACCCGCGTGCCGTCGGCGGCCGGGCTGAGCAAACGCAAATCGCCCTGGGCAAAACCGGCCAGGTCGAAACCGCCAAAATCATCCACCAGCACGGCTTGCAGGTCGGCGCCGAGCACGGTCTCCACCGCCAGTTCCCAGCCCGCTTCCACTTTCAAGCCTTCAGCCAATCGTGGGCGCTCGGCCAGATGCTGATCGCGCAGCCATTCGGCTGTGCCGGTGCCCGGATCCAACGCGGCTTGCTGCAAAGCTTCCAAAGATGCCAGGCGACCATTGAGCCGCTGCAAATCACCCTGGGCCTGTTGCTGTGCCTGGGTCGCCTGTTGCAGTTGCTGACGCAATTGCTCCAGGCGCTCCACTTGTTGTTCTTCGCTGGCTTCCAGCTCTTCCAGCGTCATTTCGCTTTCGGCAAGCTGTTCGCTCAGCTCCATGATCGCCGCGTCTTCCGGGTCGGCGGACAGCAATGCGCGTTCTTCCTGCATCCGGCGCTGACGCTCGGCCAGACGCTCCATGCTGGTTTCCAGTTGCTGGATGCGCGACTGCTGCACCTCGGCCTGGCGGCGTGGCTCGGCGGATTGCAGGTTGAAAGTATCCCACTGCTCCTGCCAGCCATGCATGGTGGTTTCGGATTCTTCCAGGGCGGCGGCGGCTTCTTCCGCGGCGGCGCTGGTGATTTCCTGCTCGGGGGTGAGCATGTCCAGCTCTTCGCCAAGGGTCAGCAGCAAGGTGCGGTCGTGGCCCAGGTGCGATTCGGTTTCCAGGCGTGCGCGTTCGGCTTCCTTCAAGTCATCCTGCAATTGGCGCAGGCGTTGCTGGCCGTGCTGGATGCTCTGCTCGACACGGGCAATGTCGCCGCCCACCGAATAGAAGCGGCCCTGCACCAGATTGAAGCGCTCGGACAGGTCATGGTGACCGTCACGCAGGCGTTCGATGCTGGCGTCGGCGTTGCGCTGCTCGGCCACCAGGGCCTCAAAGCTGATTTCCTGGGTGCCGATGATTGCTTCGCGCTGGCCGACCTGATCATTCAGCGCCTGCCAGCGCAGGGCCGAGAGTTGCGCCTTGAGCTGGCGCTCTTCGCCCTTGTATTCCTGATATTTCTCGGCGGCCTGGGCCTGGCGGTGCAGGCGTTCAAGTTGACGCTCCAGCTCTTCGCGCAGGTCAGTCAGGCGGGCGAGGTTTTCATGGGTGCGGCGGATACGGTTTTCGGTCTCGCGGCGGCGCTCCTTGTACTTGGAGATGCCGGCCGCTTCCTCGATGAAGTTACGCAGGTCTTCGGGCTTGGCTTCGATCAGCTTGGAGATCATGCCCTGCTCGATGATCGAGTAGCTGCGCGGGCCCAGGCCAGTGCCAAGGAAGATATCGGTGATGTCGCGGCGCCGGCACTTGGTGCCATTGAGGAAGTAGCTGTTCTGGCTGTCGCGGGTCACTTTGCGGCGAATGGAAATTTCCGCATAGGCCGCGTACTCACCAATCAAGGTGCCGTCAGAGTTATCGAACACCAGTTCGATGCTGGCCTGGCTCACCGGCTTGCGGCTGGTGGAGCCGTTGAAGATGACGTCGGTCATCGACTCGCCACGCAGGTTCTTGGCCGAGCTCTCGCCCATCACCCAACGGACGGCGTCGATGATGTTCGACTTGCCGCAACCGTTGGGCCCGACCACCGCCGCCATATTACTGGGGAAGTTCACCGTGGTCGGGTCGACGAAGGATTTGAACCCCGCCAGTTTGATGCACTTGAGCCGCACGCTTAGGCGTCCGCCAACGCGGCGATAACCAGCGAGCAACTGCGCTCGCCGTAGGCCGACAGCACTTGGCGGATCTGCGGCAGGTCACGGGCCAGCACGGCGGCGAGCAGTTGCTCGAACAGCGCCAGGTACTCGCTCATGGACGCCTTGCGTTGATCCAGCGCCAGGTAATAGGCGCGGTTCATCGCCGGTTGCAGGTTCTCGACGGTTTCCTGCAAGTACGGGTTGTTGGCGAAGGGGTACGCGGCGCGCATCACATTGAAGCTTTCTTCGACGAAGGCGCGGATGTCCTGGCGCTCGAAGCTGGCGATCAGGCGCTGCTGGATCTGCATGAACGGCGCCATGTCGGCCTGGGTCTGCCAGCCCTGGGCAACCGCGTTGCCGAGCAGGATGTACAGCTCGCCCATCAAGGTGCACAGGCTCTGCACCTTGTGCGCCGTGAGTTCGGTGACGTGGGCGCCACGACGCGGCAGGATCGCGATCAGGTGGCGGCGTTCGAGGATCAGCAAGGCTTCGCGCACGGAACCACGGCTGACATTGAGTGCCAGCGTGACCTTTTGCTCCTGGATCCGCTCCCCAGGCTTGAGATCGCCGCGAATGATGCGTTCGGCGAGGTGGTGAGCAATTTGCTCGGCGAGACTGTCCGGCGCCTTGAACGTCATGTTTTCCCTTCAAAATCTTCTATCGGTACAAGCGCGGCAGTGTAGCGCATTGGCTGGCTGATGGCGCTACGCCCACCCTGCAGAATTTGGCACGGAATAAGCAGCGATGAACACCCACAAGCCCCCAAAAACACCGGTTCCAGAAGACTGGACCATAATTGAAAGTGTTGCGACTGCACTTTCTTGACCTTCTGGTCAGAAAATCGTTGACCGAAAAGTCAGACATGACTAGATTCGGCGCAAAGCGGTTAACAACAATAATGAGTCTGCGAGGCCTTCCGTGATCCAGTTTTTACTTAACCAGGAACTCCGTAGCGAGCACGCCCTGGACCCCAACCTGACGGTGCTCAACTATCTGCGTGAGCATTTGGGCAAATCCGGCACCAAGGAAGGCTGCGCCAGCGGCGATTGCGGTGCCTGCACCGTGGTGGTCGGTGAGTTGCATACGGATGCTCAAGGCGCCGAGCAGATCCGTTATCGCAGCCTCAATTCGTGCCTGACCTTTGTGTCGTCGTTGCACGGCAAGCAACTGATCAGCGTTGAAGACCTCAAGCACCAGGGCCAACTGCACAGCGTCCAGCAAGCCATGGTCGAGTGCCACGGCTCGCAATGCGGCTTTTGCACTCCCGGTTTCGTGATGTCGTTGTTCGCCCTGCAAAAGAACAGTGACGCGCCCGACAGCCAAAAAGCCCACGAAGCCCTGGCCGGCAACCTGTGCCGCTGCACCGGTTATCGCCCGATCCTTGCCGCCGCCGAGCAGGCTTGCTGCAACAAACCCCAGGATCAGTTCGACAGCCGCCAGGCCGAGACCATTGCCCGCCTCAAAGCCATCGCACCCACGCAAACCGGTGAACTCAACAGCGGCGACAAGCGCTGCCTGGTGCCGCTGACCGTTGCCGACCTGGCCGACCTCTATGACGCCTACCCACAAGCCCGCCTGTTGGCGGGCGGCACCGACCTGGCGTTGGAAGTCACCCAGTTCCACCGCACGCTGCCGGTGATGATCTACGTCGGCAACATTGAAGAAATGAAGCGCATCGACGACTTCGATGACCGCCTGGAAATCGGCGCCGCCACCGCCCTCTCCGACTGCTACACCGCGCTGCACCACGAATACCCGGACTTCGGCGAACTGCTGCACCGCTTCGCTTCCCTGCAGATACGCAACCAGGGCACCCTGGGCGGCAACATCGGCAACGCCTCGCCGATCGGTGATTCGCCGCCACTGCTGATCGCCTTGGGCGCGCAGATCGTCTTGTGCAAAGGCGAAACCCGCCGCACCTTGGCGCTGGAAGATTACTTCATCGACTACCGCGTCACCGCGCGCCAGGACAGCGAGTTCATCGAGAAAATCATCGTGCCGAAGGGCCACGCATTGTTCCGTGCCTACAAGGTCTCCAAGCGCCTGGACGATGATATTTCCGCCGTGTGTGCCGCGTTCAACCTGAAGATCGAAAACGGTGTGATCAACGAAGCCCGCGTCGCGTTCGGCGGCATGGCCGCCACGCCAAAACGCGCGAAAAGCTGCGAGGCTGCGTTGGTGGGTGCCACCTGGAATTCCGCCACCGTGGAAAAAGCCTGCGCCGCCCTGGCCGAAGATTTCACCCCGCTGTCGGACTTCCGCGCCAGCAAGGAATACCGCCTGCTCAGCGCGCAGAACCTGCTGCGCAAATACTTCATCGAACTGCAAACGCCGCACATCGAGACTCGGGTGACCGCTTATGTCTAACCATCACGCCGTCGTTAAAACCCAGGCTGAATTGGCCGAGCTGTTCGCCCAGGACCTGACCTCCGGGGTCGGTCGCAGCGTCAAACATGACAGCGCCGCCAAGCACGTGTCCGGTGAAGCGCAGTACATTGATGACCGCCTGGAATTCCCCAACCAATTGCACCTGTATGCGCGCATGTCGGACCGCGCCCACGCCCGCATCCTCAGCATCGACACCGCGCCCTGCTATGCCTTTGAAGGCGTGCGCATTGTCATCACCCATGAAGACGTGCCGGGGCTGAAAGACATCGGCCCGTTGATGCCAGGTGATCCATTGCTGGCCATCGACACCGTGCAGTTCGTCGGCCAGGTCGTGCTGGCGGTTGCCGCTCGCGACCTGGAAACCGCACGCAAAGCCGCGATGGCCGCGGTGATCGAATACGAAGACCTGGAGCCGGTGCTGGACGTGGTCGAGGCCTTCCGCAAGAAGCATTTCGTGCTCGACAGCCACACTCACCAACGCGGCGATTCGGCCGGCGCCTTGGCCACGGCGAAAAACCGTATCCAGGGCACCCTGCATATCGGCGGCCAGGAACACTTCTACCTGGAAACCCAGATCTCTTCGGTGATGCCCACCGAAGACGGCGGCATGATCGTCTACTGCTCCACGCAGAACCCCACCGAAGTGCAGAAACTGGTGGCCGAAGTGCTGGACGTGTCGATGAATAAAATCGTCGTCGACATGCGCCGCATGGGCGGTGGTTTCGGCGGCAAGGAAACCCAGGCGGCCAGCCCCGCGTGCCTGTGCGCGGTGGTTGCACGTCTCACCGGCCAGCCGACCAAGATGCGCCTGCCGCGCGTCGAAGACATGCTGATGACCGGCAAGCGCCACCCCTTCTATATCGAATACGACGTGGGCTTTGACGACAGCGGCCGCCTGCACGGGATCAACCTGGAACTGGCCGGCAACTGCGGTTGCTCGCCGGACCTGTCGAACTCGATTGTCGACCGCGCGATGTTCCACTCCGACAACTCGTACTACCTGGGCGACGCCACGGTCAACGGCCATCGCTGCAAGACCAACACCGCGTCCAATACCGCCTATCGCGGCTTCGGCGGCCCACAAGGCATGGTTGCCATCGAAGAAGTGATGGACGCCATCGCCCGCCATCTGGCGCTCGACCCGCTGGCGGTTCGCAAGGTCAATTACTACGGCAAGACCGAGCGCAACGTCACCCACTACTACCAGACCGTCGAGCACAACATGCTCGAAGAGATGACTGCCGAACTGGAAGCCAGCAGCCAATACGCCGAACGCCGCGAAGCGATCCGCCTGTACAACGCCCACAGCCCGATCCTGAAAAAAGGCCTGGCATTGACCCCGGTGAAGTTCGGCATTTCGTTTACCGCCAGCTTCCTCAACCAGGCCGGTGCGCTGATCCATATCTACACCGATGGCAGCATCCACCTGAACCATGGCGGCACCGAGATGGGACAAGGCTTGAACACCAAGGTCGCGCAGGTGGTGGCCGAAGTGTTCCAGGTCGAAATCGACCGCGTGCAGATCACCGCCACCAACACCGACAAGGTGCCCAACACCTCACCGACCGCTGCCTCCAGCGGCGCTGACTTAAACGGGAAAGCCGCGCAGAACGCCGCCGAAACCATCAAGCAACGCCTGGTGGAATTCGCCGCACGCAAATACGACGTGAGCGAAGCGGACGTGGAATTCCACAACGGCCACGTGCGCGTGCGGGATCAGATCCTCACCTTCGAGGCGCTGATCCAGCAGGCGTATTTCGCCCAGGTTTCGCTCTCCAGTACCGGCTTCTACAAGACCCCGAAAATCTTCTATGACCGTAGCCAGTCGCGCGGTCGGCCGTTCTACTACTTCGCCTTCGGCGCGGCCTGCTGCGAAGTGATCGTCGACACCCTGACCGGCGAATACAAGATGTTGCGCACCGACATCCTCCACGACGTCGGCGCCTCGCTGAACCCGGCCATCGACATTGGCCAGGTCGAAGGCGGCTTTATCCAAGGCATGGGCTGGCTGACCATGGAAGAGCTGGTGTGGAACAACAAGGGCAAGCTGATGACCAACGGCCCGGCCAGCTACAAGATCCCGGCCGTGGCGGACATGCCGTTGGACCTGCGGGTGAAGCTGGTGGAAAACCGCAAGAACCCCGAAGACACGGTGTTCCATTCCAAAGCCGTGGGCGAACCGCCGTTCATGCTCGGCATTGCGTCGTGGTGCGCGATCAAGGATGCGGTGGCGAGTCTGGGTGACTATCGCCATCAGCCCAAGATTGATGCGCCGGCGACACCGGAGCGGGTGTTGTGGGGGTGTGAGCAGATGCGCAAGTTGACGGCGGCGAAGGCTGTCGAAACCGAAAACGAGTTGGCCTCACTCTGAGCCGAGGTGACTATGAACAACTGGATCAGCGCCCTCGCCGACCTGCAGAACCGAGGTGAACCCTGCGTCCTGGTGACCATCATCGAAGAGCTCGGCTCCACGCCGCGCAATGCCGGTTCGAAGATGGTGATCAGCGCCGCGCAGACCTTCGACACCATCGGCGGCGGGCACCTGGAATACAAGGCGATGCAGATTGCCCGCGACATGCTCGTACGCGGTCAGCAGAACACTCACCTGGAGCGCTTCAGCCTGGGCGCCAGCCTGGGCCAGTGCTGCGGTGGCGTGACTGTATTGCTGTTTGAACCCATGGGCCAGGTGCAGGCGCAGATCGCGGTGTTTGGCGCCGGCCACGTCGGCCGTGCGCTGGTGCCGTTGCTGGCCAGCCTGCCGTGCCGGGTGCGCTGGATCGATTCGCGGGATCAGGAGTTTCCGGAACATATCCCACAGGGAGTGCGTAAAATCGTCAGCGAAGAGCCGGTCGACGAAATCGCCGACCTGCCAGTGGGCAGTTACTGCATCGTCATGACCCATAATCACGCGCTGGACCTGGAACTCACCGCTGCCCTGCTCAAGCGCAATGACTTTGCCTACTTCGGCCTGATCGGCTCGAAGACCAAACGGGTCAAGTTCGAACACCGCCTGCGTGATCGCGGTTTCGATGCCGCGCAGTTGCAACGCATGCGCTGCCCCATGGGCCTCACCGAGGTGAAGGGCAAGTTGCCGGTGGAAATCGCCATTTCCATCGCCGGCGAAATCATCGCCACCTATAACGCCAATTTCGGCCAGCACACCGCCAGCGCCGAACCTATTGCCAAACTGCTGCCGGCTTCACGTCGCAGCCAAGCCCTTTGAATTGAGATCACCATGCCTTTGACTCGCAAAGCCTACCGTGCCGCCCTTTTGCACAGCATCGCCGACCCTGCTGAAGTGGGGATCGAAGCCTCCTACGAATATTTCGAAGACGGCCTGCTGGTGATCGAAAACGGTCAGATCAGTGCCCTTGGTCATGCCAGCGATTTGCTGCCAACCCTGCCTGCCGACATCGAAATCACCCATTACCAGGACGCGCTGATCACGCCCGGCCTGATCGACACCCACATCCACCTGCCGCAAACCGGCATGGTCGGCGCCTATGGCGAACAGTTGCTGGACTGGCTCAACACCTACACCTTCCCGTGCGAAAGCCAGTTCGCCGACAAGGCCCACGCCGAAGAAGTCGCGGATATTTTCATCAAGGAACTGCTGCGCAACGGCACCACCACCGCGCTGGTGTTTGGCAGTGTGCATCCGCAGTCGGTGAATGCGTTCTTCGAGGCTGCCGAGAAGCTCGACCTGCGCATGATCGCCGGCAAGGTGATGATGGACCGCAATGCGCCGGACTACCTGACCGACACCGCTGAATCCGGCTACCAGGAAAGCAAGGCGCTGATCGAACGCTGGCACGGCAAGGGCCGCCTGCACTACGCGGTCACCCCACGTTTTGCGCCGACCAGCACGCCCGAGCAACTGGCGCTGGCGGGGCAACTGTTGGGGGAATACCCGGACCTGTACATGCAGACTCACATCAGTGAGAACAAGCAGGAAGTCGAGTGGGTGAAGGAACTGTTCCCAGAGCGCAACGGCTATCTGGATGTGTACGACCACTACAAACTACTGGGCGAGCGCTCGGTGTTTGCCCATGGCGTGCACCTGTGTGATGACGAGTGTGCACGTTTGGCGCAGACCGGTTCGGCGGTCGCGTTTTGCCCGACCTCGAACCTCTTCCTCGGCAGCGGTTTGTTCAACCTGCCGATGGCTGAGAAGCACAAACTGAATGTGGGCTTGGGCACGGACGTGGGCGGCGGCACCAGCTTCTCGCTGCTGCAAACCTTGAACGAAGCCTACAAGGTCATGCAATTGCAGGGTGCGCGGTTGAGCCCGTTCAAATCGCTGTACCTGGCAACGCTGGGCGGTGCGCGTGCATTGCGCTTGGAAGACAAGATCGGCACGTTGCAACCGGGCACCGATGCGGACTTTTTGGTGTTGGATTACAACGCCACGCCGCTGCTGAGCTACCGCTTGAAGCAGGCGAAGAACATTGCCGAGACGTTATTTGTGCTGATGACGCTGGGGGATGACCGGACGGTGTTGCAGACGTATGCAGCCGGGCAGCTGGTGCACCAGCGCTAATCCCGGAAACAAAAAATCCCCGGTTCATTACACATGAACCGGGGATTTTTTTGACTGTTACAACTTGATCGAAGAACGACCCGGCTTCTTGGTCTGCAACAAATGCGAGAACACCGCATGCAGATCATCCGATGCGCTCTCTTCATCGAGGTTGAGCTTGCTGTCGATGTGATCCATGTGATGCATCATCAGGTTCACCGCCAACGCCGCGTCCCGCGCTTCGATCGCATCGATCAATTGGGTGTGCTCGTCGTAGGAACAGTGCGAGCGGTTGCCGCTTTCGTACTGGGCGATGATCAATGAGGTCTGGGACACCAGGCTGCGCTGGAAGCTGATCAGCGGCGCGTTCTTCGCCGCTTCGGCCAGCTTGAGGTGGAATTCGCCGGAGAGGCGGATACCGGCGCCACGATCGCCACGGGAAAAGCTGTCGCGCTCGTCGTTGACCATCTGGCGCAGCTCAGCCAGTTGTTCGGCCGTGGCGTGCTGGACGGCCAGTTCAGTGATCGCCCGCTCCACCAGACGCCGCGCAAGGAACACCTGGCGGGCTTCCTCGACGCTCGGGCTGGCCACCACCGCACCGCGATTGGGCCGCAGCAGGACCACGCCTTCATGGGCCAGGCGCGACAGGGCGCGGCGAATGATGGTGCGGCTCACGCCAAAGATTTCGCCCAGTGCCTCTTCACTCAATTTGGTGCCGGGTGCCAGGCGTTGTTCGAGGATCGCCTCGAAGATATGCGCGTAGACGATATCGTCCTGGGTTCCGCTGCGACCGGCCTTGCCGGCTCGCGGTTGTTTCTTGAGAGGTTGCAACTGTTCGTTCATGGGCACTCGGGTTTGGAGAACGGCGGCGAATTAACGGTAATACGGCAACAGCGGGTCGCTGGCAAGTATCACCTAAAAACAGGGCACATTGTACACAACCGGATGCGCCAACACACTGTACGGCTGTTTGCGCCGTCGGCTGTATTGCAATGAGTCGTTACGTTTGAGTTTAGGCTTGAATCCGTGCCGACAACGGCAAAAATCCAGGTAAAAGGAACACCTCTCCATGAACGACGCCACCCAAGCGCCTTTGCGCCCGCTGGCCGACACTTCTCCCTCGGCCATTGTAGCCGGCTTCATCGCCATGATGACCGGCTACACCAGCTCCCTGGTCCTGATGTTTCAGGCCGGGCAAGCCGCCGGTTTGACCACGGCGCAGATTTCTTCATGGATCTGGGCGATTTCCATCGGCATGGCGGTGTGCAGCATCGGCTTGTCCCTGCGCTATCGCACGCCGATCACCATTGCCTGGTCGACGCCGGGCGCGGCGCTGCTGATCACCAGCCTGGGCGGTGTGAGTTATGGCGAGGCCATCGGTGCCTACATCACCTGTGCGGTGCTGGTGACGATCTGCGGGCTGACCGGCAGCTTTGAAAAACTGGTCAAGCGCATCCCGGCGTCACTGGCGGCGGCCTTGCTGGCGGGGATTCTGTTCAAGATCGGCAGCGAGATCTTCGTCGCCGCGCAGCATCGCACCGGGCTGGTACTGGGAATGTTCTTCACTTACCTGGTGATCAAGCGCCTGTCGCCACGCTATGCGGTGCTGGCTGCGCTGGTAATCGGCACCGTATTGTCGGGGTTGATGGGGCTGCTGGACTTCAGTGGTTTTAACCTGGAAGTGGCGACGCCGGTGTGGACCACGCCGCACTTCTCGCTGGCCGCAACCATCAGCATCGGCATCCCGCTGTTCGTGGTGGCGATGACGTCGCAGAACATGCCCGGCGTCGCGGTGCTTCGGGCCGACGGTTACAACGTGCCCGCCTCGCCCCTGATCACCGCGACCGGCCTGGCCTCCCTGGTGTTGTCGCCGTTCGGCTCCCACGGTATCAACCTGGCGGCGATCAGCGCGGCCATCTGCACCGGTCCCCATGCTCATGAAGACCGTAACAAACGCTACACCGCTGCCGTGTGGTGCGGAGTGTTCTACGGGATTGCCGGGGTGTTTGGCGCGACCTTGGCGGCGTTGTTCGCAGCCTTGCCCAAGGAGCTGGTGCTGTCGATTGCGGCGTTGGCGCTGTTTGGCTCGATCATCAATGGCTTGAGCATCGCCATGAATGAGCCGAAGGAACGGGAAGCGGCGCTGATCACCTTTATGGTCACGGCGTCCGGCTTGACGCTGTTTTCCATCGGGTCGGCGTTCTGGGGGATTGTGGCGGGGGTATTGACGTTGCTGATTCTGAACTGGCGCAAGGCATAAAAAAACGGCGACCCTGAGGTCGCCGTTTTTTTTAGTATCACTTAGCCGCGTTGATCGGCTTTTCCGGATACCACACGTCCAGCAGTGGGCTGACTTCAGCGCTTTTCAGTTCGCTGCGGCCTTTGAGCCAGCTTTCAACAGCTACGCGCTGTTCTTCGTTGACCGAGCCACGCTTCTGCAGGCAAACCAGACCGAAGTCATCGCCGCCAACATAGCCCAGACCATTGGCTTCCATGGCTTCTTTGATGAATGCTTCGAGGAAAGCGTCGGTAGCTTCTTCACTCAGGTCTTCTTTGAAGTCCAGGTTCAGTTCGAAACCCAGCTCTTGAAATTCATCAACGCACAGTTTTTTGCGCAGACGCTGGGAACGGTTAGTCGCCATTGGAACAATCCTCATAAGTAATAACGGGCGGCACTTTAGCAGTTTAAGGCGGCGATTGCCCGACTCTCTATGACAGGCGGCAATTTGCCTGCAAAAAAAACGCAGAATACCAGCTATGGTTCAGCTACAAGTGGCTCCACCTTGGGGCATAATGTCGACACTTTCATGACCATTGAGGGATTTTTCTTATTTACCCCTCGCCTTTTTCACCCTCCTCAGCAGTAGGGTTTTACTTCTTATGATCAAATCTTTGCGTTCTGTGTTTTTTGCCGGTCTTATTCTGCCACTGGCCTTTTCCGTCTCCGCTGCCCCCGTCAACAACACCCTGCCGCCGAATGTTCAACAGGCGCTGGCCAAAGCCAAGCTGCAAAACACTGCGTTGTCCTTGGTAATGATCCCCCTGAACGGTCCCGGCACGCCGACCGTGTTCAACGCTGACGTCTCCGTGAACCCGGCGTCGACCATGAAGCTGGTCACCACCTACGCGGCCCTGGAGATGCTCGGCCCGAACCACCAGTGGAAAACCGAGTTCTACACCGACGGCACCCTCAGCGGTGGCGTGTTGCACGGCAACCTCTACCTCAAGGGCGGCGGCGACCCCAAGCTGAACATGGAAAAACTCTGGCTGCTGATGCGCGACCTGCGTGCCAACGGCGTACAGCAAGTCACCGGCGACCTGGTGCTGGACCGTGGCTTCTTCAACCAGCCGCTGTTGCCGGAGTTCAATGACGATGGCAATGACGAGAACAAACCGTTCCTGGTCAAGCCGGACGCGCTGCTGGTCAACCTCAAGGCCCTGCGTTTTGTAACGCGCAATGACTCCGGCCGCGTACTGGTGTCGGTCGAACCGCCGATTGCCAGCATTCGCATCGACAACCAGGTCAAGGTCTCCAACGCCAAGCAGTGCACCGGTGATGTGCGCTACAACCCGGTCACCGCCGCCGATGGCAGTGTGACGGTCACCGTCAGCGGCCAATTGGCCGATGGCTGCAGCTCGCAGACTTATCTGTCATTGCTCGACCACGCCACCTACACCGCCGGCGCCGTGCGCGCGATCTGGCAGGAACTGGGTGGCACCATCCAGGGCCGTGATATCCAGGCGCCAGTGCCCAAGGATGCCAAGGTACTGGCCCGGGCCTTCTCGCCGGACCTGGCGGAAATCATTCGCGACATCAACAAATACAGTAACAACACCATGGCCCAGCAGCTGTTCCTGAGCCTGGGCGCGCAGTTCCGCAACGACGCGGACGGCGACGATGCCAAGGCAGCCCAACGTGTGGTGCGCCAGTGGCTGGCGAAGAAAGGCATCACCGCGCCGCACCTGGTGATGGAAAACGGTTCCGGCCTGTCCCGCGCCGAACGCGTCAGCGCCCGCGAAATGGCGGCCATGCTGCAAGCCGCGTGGAAGAGCCCTTACGCTGCCGAATACATCAGCTCGATGCCGATCGCCGGCACCGACGGCACCATGCGCAAGCGCCTGAAGACTACTGCCATGCGCGGCGAAGCCCACGTCAAGACCGGTACTTTGAACACCGTGCGTGCCATCGCCGGGTTCAGCCGCGACAATAACGGCAATACCTGGGCCGTGGTGGCGATCCTCAACGATCCAAAACCATGGGGTGCTTCGTCGGTGCTGGATCAGGTGTTGCTCGACCTGTACCGCCAGCCGAAGGCAGTGGCGGCCGCTCCCGTCCTTTAAAAGGTAACGCAGTCCCCATGTGGGAGCGGGCTTGCTCGCGAATGCGGAGTATCAGTCGCCAAATGGAGTGGCTGGTCTACCGCATTCGCGAGCAAGCCCGCTCCCACATTGGCCTGCGGCGGTCTCAGGCGCGCAGTCTTTCAGCCTCCACCCGGTCCCTGCCCGCCTGCTTGGCCACATACACGGCCGAGTCGGCGCGTAGCAGCAACCCGTCAATGCCCTCATCCACCCGCCAGCTGGCCACGCCAAAGCTGGCGGTGACGATGCCCACCGGTTCCATCGGCGCACTGCGCAGCGACGTCCACAATTCCATCGCCAAGCTGTAGGCCTGTTCGCCATCGGTGTGCGGGCACAGCACCATGAACTCCTCGCCACCCAGGCGACAGAACACATCGGTACGCCGCAGGCGCTGGCTGATGCGTTTGCACAACTCCTGCAACACCCCATCGCCGACGGCGTGTCCGTGCTGGTCGTTGATGCGTTTGAAGTGATCGATATCCAGCATGATCACCGACAAGTTGCCCGAAGTCCGGTTGAGCCTCACCATCTCGGCCTTGAGGCGATCCTGGAAATAGCGACGGTTATGGATGCCGGTCAAAGAGTCGGTGATGGACAGCGCACGCAGCTCTTCTTCCACCCGCTTCAGATCGGAAATATCCGACACGTAGCCATGCCACAACGTACCGCCTGCGGGTAACTCTTCCGGGGTCGCCTCGCCCCGAATCCAACGCAGGCCGCGTTGCGGCAACAGCACGCGGTATTCCTCGCGCCAATGGCTCAACTGCAATGCTGACAAGCGGATCGAAGCACGCACGCGTTCCGCATCCAGCGGGTGGATGCGCTCGAAGACCTGCTTCGCATCCTGCTGCAACACATTCGGTTCGATTTCATAGATGTCGCGCATGCCGTCGCTGGCGTAGATGAATTTCCAGTTGTCCTGGGGTTCCAGGGTGAACTGGAAGATCCCGCCGGGCACATGGGCGCTGAGTTTCTTGAGCAGGCGGTCGCGGGCCGCCAAGGCCTCGTAGGCACGTTTCTGTTCGGTAATGTCCAGGTAGATCGCCAGGTGGCCGATCCACAAACCATGGTCGTCCAGCAACACCGTGGCCAGCATGTTCACAGTCAACTGGGTGCCGTTTTCGCGGATCAAGGTCCATTCGCGGGCTTCGTGCAGCGTGTCCGGGCTCTCTACCAGCATCGCCTGGCTGGCGGGAATACGCTTGCCCAACGCCACACTCAGGCTGGCCGCGCGCGCCTCCAGCTCAGGCGCCAGGTGCAGGCTTTCCAGTGTGTGCGTGCCCACCACGTGATCGGCCTTGAAACCCAGCATCTGCTCGGCACCGGCGTTGAAGGTATTGATGACGCCGCGCAGGTCGGTGGCAATGATCGCCACCTGGGTCGCGGCATTCAGCACACTGCGCAATTGGCCATGGGCGCCACGCAATTCCTGTTCACGCAGGCGCAACTGGGCAGTGCGTTGTTCCACCAGCTTCACGGCGCGCTGGCGTTGGCTGACCAGCACATAAAGCAAGGCACTGAGCAGCAGGCTGAGCAGGCCGCCCATGGTCAGGATGGTGTTCAGCGAGGAATGGTTGGCCTGGTCGAACACCTGGCTGGGGCGCAGTTTCAGGGCGTACACATGGTCACCCAACGTGAGGCGGCGCGCGCCGACCAAGTCGCTGCTGCCTACCTCATTGCTGGACTCGAAGAGCACGCGTTTCTGCAGATCGGACGTGTCGATGATCTGCATCACCAGGTTGTCCCGGTCCGGCTTGGGCAAGCCGTCGGCTACCAACTGGCGCATGCTGATTACGGCCATTACATAGCCGTAGGGCTCGTTCTGGGATTGATCAGAGGTGGGCAAATGGCTGACCGGCGCGACCAGTAAAACCCCGGTGGCATAGGCCGGCTCCACCCCCACCAATTGCATGGGCTGGGACACCGCCAGCTTGCCGGTCTTCTGCGCACGTTCAAGGGTTGAACGGCGCAGGGGCTGGGCCAGAAGGTCAAAACCGAGGGGGGCGCCCAGCAAGCTTTGGGTCTGGCTGTACAGCACCGGCACGTATTCGTCGCGCTCGAGCGCCGGGGCCAGTTCGCCAGCCGAATTCAATTCGCGGATGAAAAAGGGGGCACCGCGTTGGCTGGATACCTCTTGCTCGAACTGGCTGCGCTGTTCGCGATACACCCGTGGCGCCCAGGAGTAAGCACGGGCGCGCAACAACAAGGGCTGGGCAAAACCGTCGAATTCTTCGCGGGACACATCATCGGAGTTGACGAAGAAGCGCCGCAGGCTGTTCAGCCGTTGCTCCTGGTCTTCGAAACGCTCCTGCAGGCGGGTGTAGCGCTCATTGACCAGCAATTGAAAGCGCTGGCGCACCTGTTGCTGATAGAGGTCGGCGGCCGCCCAGGCGACAATCGCGGTCAAGGCAAACCCTGCCAGTAACACCACCAATGCCACCAGCCAAGCCGACGCCTGCTCACTGATAAAGCCTAGGATTTTCGGGCGAACGGCTTGCAACGGCATAGGCAACACTCACAACGCCAGCGTGCGGGGGGTGTCACTTTGGCTAGGCCTTAAGTTATAGCCATCGGCCCTGGGTTTGACCAGCGTAAAAAAGCCGCAAGCCCGGAATAATCCAGGCTTGCGGCTTTTTGGTGCAGCAATCAGCGTGCGGTGATTTTCCACGCCCGGTGGATCTTGGCATTGCGCGCAAAATCCGGGTCGATGGTCTTGTCGCTGATCTCCTCGACCGCATAGCGTTCGCTGAGGTTGTCCTCCAGCGCGAACTTGCGGAAGTTGTTCGAGAAATACAGCACGCCGCCCGGTGCCAGGCGCGCCATGGCCAGGTCGAGCAACTGCACGTGGTCGCGCTGTACGTCGAAGATGCCTTCCATGCGCTTGGAGTTGGAGAAGGTCGGCGGGTCGATGAAGATCAGGTCGAACTCATCGCGGCTGGCCTCCAGCCACGCCATCACGTCACCCTGCTCCAGACGGTTCTTGTCGGAGAAACCGTTGAGGGAGAAGTTGCGACGCGCCCAGTCCAGGTAGGTCTTGGACAGGTCGACACTGGTGGTGCTGCGCGCGCCGCCCTTGGCCCGCGTGCACACTGGCGGTGGCGGTGTAGCAGTACAGGTTGAGGAAGCGCTTGCCGGCCGCTTCTTTCTGGATGCGCATGCGCATCGGGCGGTGGTCGAGGAACAGGCCGGTGTCCAGGTAGTCGGTGAGGTTGACCAGCAACTTCACGCCGCCTTCGCTGACTTCGGTGAACTTGCCCTGGGCGCTCTGGCGCTCGTACTGCTTGGTGCCGCTCTGACGCTCACGACGCTTGACCACCACGCGGCTCTTGTCGATGTTCAGCGCCTGGGGAATCGCCGCCAAGGCATCGAACATGCGTGCGGAGGCTTTTTCCGGGTCGATGGATTTCGGTGCGGCGTATTCCTGCACGTGGACCCAATCGTGGTACAGGTCGATGGCCATGGAGTATTCCGGCATGTCGGCGTCATACACACGGTAGCAATCCACGCCTTCACGCTTGGCCCACTTGCCCAGCAGCTTGAGGTTTTTCTGCAGGCGGTTGGCGAACATCTGCCCGCCTTCGCTCAGGCGCGCCTGCTCGACCACAGGTGCCGGAGCAGGTTTGATCGGGTTGCCGTTCTTGTTGTACTGGCGCTCTTGCGGCTCAGCCGGAGCTTGATCGTAAGCGGCTTGCTCACGCTCAGCCTGGCGCTGTTCCGGGGTGCGACGCTCACCGGTGACGAACTGGTCTGGATTGACCTTGATCAGCAGCAGCTTGCACGGCAACGCGCCGTTCCAGAACGAATACTGTTTGTGGCTGCGGATGCCCATGCGCTTGCCCAGGTCCGGCGCGCCGGTGAACACCGCCGCTTCCCAGCCCATGCACGCCTGGCGCAGGCGCTCGCCGAGGTTCTGGTAGAGGTACAACAGGCTGGCTTCGTCACCCAGACGCTCGCCGTACGGCGGGTTGCAGATGACCAGGCCTTTCTGGTTCTGGTCCGGACGCGGTTCGAAGGTGCCGACTTCGCCTTGGTACACCTTGATCCAATGGCTCAGGCCTGCGCGTTCGATGTTGTTGCGCGCGGGTTGGATCAAGCGGGGGTCGGCTTCGTAGCCTCGGATCCACAGGGGCGGCTTGTTCATGCCGATGGCGGCGCGTTCGGCAGCCTCTGCGTGCAGCTTCTTCCACAGCGCCGGGACGTGGCCCAGCCAAGTGGTGAATCCCCACAGTTCACGATTCAGGTTGGGCGCCATGTCGGCGGCGATCATCGCGCCTTCCACCAGGAAGGTGCCCACGCCGCACATCGGGTCGCTCAGCGCGCCGCCTTCAGCGGCAATACGTGGCCAGCCTGCACGGATCAGGATCGCGGCGGCCAGGTTTTCCTTCAACGGTGCCGCGCCTTGCTGCAGGCGGTAACCGCGCTGGTGCAAGCTGTGGCCGGACAAGTCGAGGGACAGGATGGCTTCGCCACGGTCCAGACGCAGGTGGATGCGCAGGTCCGGGTTGATCTTGTCGATGGACGGGCGTTCGCCGGTCGGCGTGCGCAGCTTGTCGACGATCGCATCCTTGACCTTCAGCGCGCCGAAGTGAGTGTTGTCGATACCCGAGCCGTGACCGCTGAATTCAACAGCCAAGGTACCGTCCGGCACCATGTGGTCGGCCCACTCGATATCCAGCACGCCGTGGTAGAGGTCTTCGGCGTCCTTCATCGGGAAGCGCTTGAGCACCAACAATACGCGGTTTGCCAGGCGCGACCAGAGGCACAGGCGGTAGGCGGTTTCCATGTCGGCCATGCCGCGCACGGCCGAGGTGTGCTCGCGGGCTTCCTCAAGGCCAAGCCCGACGGCTTCCTCGATCAGCAGGCCTTCGAGGCCCTTGGGGCAGGTGAGGAAGAGTTCAAAACGGTCCGACATGGGGCATTCCAGGCTTTTCAGCAATAAATGAACGGGCGACGCATCGCCGGCTCGGTTTTCAATCAAGCACTTTTCTTGAAGAGTGCTCGCGTGGCACGAATGTGCCGTCCCACCCCGTCCGACAGGCCCTTGGGCCTTTATTGACGGGGCAGATAAACAATTAGCTGTAACAAAAAGAAATATTCCGACCCTTCGTCGAATAATAACCGACTGCAACGGGCGGACATTCTCACTAAAGGATTAAACCCATCCTCTATGCAGGGTGCATCATAGCTGGCTTTGCCCCACAAATGGGGCGAAAAGCCATCCCAGCTTATGGCTATAGCATCGTTATCGTTACGTGCTTATGACAAAACGATCATTGAATCCATGTGACCTATTGGTTAGAACTCAACACAGGTTGGCGCCGTAACGACGCCGACACATAGGCTCGCCACGCCGGCAGCGAGCCCACCAACGGCAGAAAAACTCTGCCCGGCCCCAAGCGGGGCCGAAGGATATCAAGACAGTCAACAAGTGAGGGAAACACCCTATGAGAAGACTTAAGCGTGATCCGTTGGAAAGAGCATTTTTACGCGGATATCAATATGGCGTTCATGGCAAATCCCGTGAGCTTTGCCCATTTACTCTACCGTCGGTACGCCAAGCCTGGATCAACGGCTGGCGAGAAGGACGCGGCGACAACTGGGACGGTATGACTGGCACTGCGGGAATCCACAGACTCAACGAACTTCACGCCGTCGGCTAATCAAGGGCAACTAATTCCGACATCACCACCGATGAAGATTTAACGACTTAACCACGCACGCCCCATCCGGGCGGCGGGCTTCGGCCCAGGGGGCTCCTTGATGGAGCCCTTTTTAATGGGCGCAGTTCAGGCTTTTGGTAGTGCTGCGATAGCGTCCACCGACTGGCGGATCAGCGCCGGGCCCTTGTAGATAAAGCCGGAGTACAACTGCACCAGGCTGGCACCTGCGGCGATCTTCTCCGCTGCGTGCTTGCCTTCGGTGATACCTCCTGCGGCGATGATCGGCAAACGCCCAGCCAGTTCGGCGGCCAGCACCTTGACGATATGAGTGCTCTGCTCACGTACTGGAGCACCGGACAGACCGCCCGCCTCATCACCATGGGCCAGGCCTTCGACACCGACGCGGCTGAGAGTGGTGTTGGTCGCGATCACCGCGTCCATGCCGGCGTCCACCAGGGCCTGGGCAACCAGTACGGTTTCTTCGTCACTCATGTCCGGGGCAATCTTGATCGCCAGCGGCACGCGCTTGCCATGGCGCACGGCCAGGTCTTCCTGGCGCTGGCGCAGGGCTTCCAGCAATTGCTTGAGGGAGTCACCGAACTGCAGGCTGCGCAGGCCCGGCGTGTTAGGTGAACTGACGTTGACCGTGACATAGCTGGCGTGGGCGTAGACCTTGTCCAGGCAGATCAGGTAATCGTCAACGGCACGCTCGACCGGCGTATCGAAGTTCTTGCCGATATTGATACCGAGAATGCCCTTGTACTTCGCCGCCTGAACCCGCGACAGCAGATGATCAACGCCCAGATTGTTGAAGCCCATGCGGTTGATGATCGCCTCGGCTTCCGGCAGGCGGAAGATCCGCGGCTTGGGGTTGCCCGGCTGTGGACGTGGGGTGACGGTGCCGATTTCGACAAAACCGAAACCCAACTGCGCAAAGCCATCGATGGCCGCACCGTTTTTATCCAGGCCAGCCGCCAGGCCGACCGGGTTGGGGAAATCGAGCCCCATCACCGAGACCGGCATTTTTGCCGGAGCCTTGCATACCAGGCCATTGAGCCCCAGGCGGCCACCGGCACCGATCAGGTCCAGGGACAGATCGTGGGAAGTTTCCGGGGAAAGTTTGAACAACAGCTGGCGGGCCAGGGTATACATGGGCGGGCTAGACTCGGAGGCGGCGAAAGGTGACGGCGATTATAGCCGGGGTGACAGGTAAGGCGCGAGGCGTGAACCCCAATCGTCAGTAACGATGCGCGACCAACTGCTCGTAATACGCCCAGATTTTCTGCGCATACTGCAGGCGCAATGCCTCACGCTCGGGCCCGGCGCCTGCCCCCACATTGTACGAACCCACTGCCGTCCAGTTGTACCCAAAGCGCTGGATGAACTCGGCCAGGATCGAAGCCCCCACCTCAACCGACAAACACGGCTCGTTGAGCAACCGATCCTCAGTGATGCCCTGCTTGAGCAAGCGTGGCAGATGAATGCTGTTGATCTGCATCAGGCCGATGTCCCGGGTGCCATTACGGTTGGCATGATTCATCGCTTGGGCGCGGTTACCCGACTCTACGACGGCGATCGCCTGCAACAACTCCGGCTCGATATTGTAGTGACTGGCGGCCTCCTCCCAGCAGTAGGCCAACGCTTGATGACTGACCATCAGCGCACCCAGCACCCAGCCCTTGCTCCAGAACCTAGCCACGCTTCAACAAACCCTGGCTGACGTGCCCGCAGGCGGCACACACCTGTTGCGCACGCTCCGACACGGCGCGCACTGGACAGGTAAAGCGATACCCCCGGCCGTAGATCGTCTTGATAAACCCCTTGTCGGCACCGAGGTACTTGCGCAGCGAGTAGATGCAGCGTGTCAACGACTCCTCGGCAACCTCTCCCTGCGGCCAGCCCAGTTCCAGCAAGCGATCCTTGGTCATCAAGGCACCGTCAGACACCAACAACAGCCGCAACACCTGGCACTCCTTGGGCGGTAATTGGACATCCGAACCCTCACCGGTCAGGCGGCCGTGGTGATGCAGGGTCCAACGTGCGAACACCAGGGAAGTCGCCGTCTCTCCATCATCCATGACGGCCATGCTTACCTCGGCATCCGACTGCTGACATTGAAGCCCTCATTTCAATCACTGACCCATGCACCCATGTCACGACTATAAAAACCTGGCTCACGACTCACACTAGGAAAAAACCCATACATCCAGCGGCTTTTGAAAACGTGCTGTAAGACGTTTCGCTACCCCTCTTCCACAGGCAGCCACGCTTGATACACCTCATGCAACTCAACCCCCAGTCGGTCCTCCAACTGCACCAGCTCGCCCAAGGCCAGCAGTTGCCCGTTCACCCGGACTTCCACGCTGTGGATGATCTCCGGGGCCAACGGCAGCACCTTTCCGGGTGCAAAGGCCGCCAGCCGCCTGCGGCTGATCAGTTGTTCCTGCAGAAGAATTTCCAGATGCATGGGTTAACACCTTGTTTACGGTGAGACATCGCGCTGCGGTCGCACAAACGCACGCTGGACACGCTCGTATTGCGCCGCAGTCAGGGGCGGTGGCCCTCCCGCCTCTTCCTGCCCCTTCAATTCACTACCCACCGCCCTGGCCTGGATCACAAACAGGCGCACTTGGGCTGCACGACCTGCCGCGCGCCCTTCTGATTCCCGTTGAAACGCCCCCAGCCACAGGCGTCTGCCCTGAGGCACTCGGACCACGCTGTTGATGCCGATCCGCCCCACCGCCGCATTTTTTTCGCGCTGCCCCGACTCACTCACCTGGCGCCCTTCGTCCACCTCCAGGCGCATCTCAATCTGGTTGCCCTCGCCAAAACGCGGCAGCACGCTGACCTGGGTGCCATAACGCATCGGTTTCCAGTCAGCGCGATCATCTCCGCGGGGCGGCAGATAAAACGTGTGATTGTCCTGAAACACCGCCGGCACATTCTCCTGGGTGAGGATCACCGGCAACGTCACCACCTTCGCCCGTCGACGGCGCTCCAATGCACCTACCTTCGCCATAAGCTGGCTATCGTCCAGGGGAGCCAAGACGCGCGTGGTCGACGCCTTCGGTTGTTCGTCCGAATCCAGGCCCAACTTCTTCAATTCATCGCGCTCAACATCCACCAGCCACAGCGAAACCTCGATCGCTCGCTTGGGCATGTCGAGTTCCGCCACCAGTTTCTGGATGAAACTCACCTGGGCCGGCTTGCCCTTGATCAACAGGCTGTTGCTGTCCGGGTAAGCGATCACGCCCAGGCTCTTGTCCGAGAGCAAGCCCTTTTGCTCGCTGGCCAACAAGGTCTCGATCATCGACGCCATCCCCGGCACGGTGACCGGGTTGTCGCGCGTGCCGTACTGTCGATCCACTACATCAGTGTTGAGCACCTGGACGACGGCAAAAGACTGAGCGCCCACCCGCAATTCCGCCCGTTGCCGGTCCATCAGCTGAGCCAGACGCAGCACCTGGTCGATGTAATTCGGCGGGCCGGAGACAGAAAACGTGCGTGCTCCGCTTTCACGCAACGGATAGCGCGACGCATCGAGGCCGGAGCGCCGCATGAGGTTACGCAGCCTGTCGACGGAGATATGCCGCAAGGTCACCGCAGAGCTCTTAGCTTCACCCGCGTCATAGACATACAACGCTTGCCCGTCGCTGTACCAGATCAACCCTTGCTCAAGTGCAACCGCCTCCAGGGCCTGTTGAGGCGCATCAAAATCCAGTGCTGCGCTGAGGCGTTTGCGTGCAACTTCGCGACTGACAACGATGGGCAACCCAAGTGGCACCGACAGCGCAGTGAACACGGTATGCAGGCTCTCGTCCTGCGCTTGGTAAAGCTCGCCCCAGGCCAGCGCACTAATCAGTAGCAGCACGACAAACAACAGTCGGCGGTACAGCCAGAGGCGAGGCATCGTTGCTGGGACTTCGGCGTACACCGTGGGCTTTCCTGGGGGGCTGGCAGTGGGAGAGTCGCCATACTGAGAGCCCGCCCGCTTTCAATCTTGATGGAAAGTTGATGACGCTCCAGGCCCAGCCTGCCGTGGCATGTGCCTTGCTATGAACTCTGTATCAGAGCACGCGCCAACGGCGGAGCGAGCTTACGGACAAAGGCGTCGTTACCCGCGTTGGCTTACATCGCCATCTAAGGGAACGACGCTTTTTTTTGAAAGAAAAGGTAGGTGTTGATGAACGATTCGGTTGGCAACAGCCCGATGAACGACCCGCTGGCCTGGGTCAACGGCAGTGATGCCCCGGAAAAGAGCAGCCTCGACCTGGGCTTCATGGCCTTGAGCGACTGCGCCTCGATGGTGGTGGCGGCGACCCAGGGCTTCGCGCAACCCTATGGCCTGACCTTGAACCTCAAGCGCCAATCGTCCTGGGCCAACCTGCGCGACAAACTGGTCAGCGGCGAACTCGACGCCGCCCACAGCCTGTACGGGCTAATCTACGCCGTGCACCTGGGTATCGGCGGCGTCGCACCCACTGACATGGCCGTGCTGATGGGGCTCAACCAGAACGGCCAGAGCATCAACCTGTCCCACGGCTTGCAACAACAGGGGGTGATCACTCCTGAGGCACTGGACCGCCACGTGCACCAAAGCCGAACAAAACTGACCTTCGCTCAGACGTTTCCCACAGGCACCCATGCCATGTGGCTGTATTACTGGCTGGCGAGCCAGGGCATTCACCCCTTGCAGGATGTGGACAGCGTGGTGGTCCCGCCGCCGCAAATGGTGGCGCACCTGCAAGCCGGGCGCATCGACGGGTTTTGCGTGGGTGAGCCCTGGTGCGCCAGTGCGGTCAAGCAAAACCAAGGATTTACCCTGGCAACCACCCAGGCGATCTGGCCGGATCATCCGGAAAAGGTACTTGGCTGCACCCAGGCGTTCGTCGACCAGTATCCAAACACAGCACGCGTGCTGGTGAGGGCGATCCTGGAGGCCAGCCGGTTTATCGAAGAAAGCACTGAAAACCGCCGCTCCACCGCGCAACTGCTCAGTGGCCGCGAATACCTTGACGCTCCGCTGGATTGCATCGAACCGCGCCTGTTGGGCGCCTATGACGACGGCCTGGGCAATCAGTGGCAGGATCCCCACGCGCTGCGCTTTTTTGCCGACGGTGAAGTGAACCTGCCCTACCTCTCTGACGGCATGTGGTTCATGACCCAGTTCCGGCGCTGGGGCCTGTTGCGCGAAGACCCCGACTACCTCGGCGTCGCGCGCCAGGTGCAACAACTGGCGCTGTATCGCCAGGCCGCCGATGGACTGGGTATCGCCACGAACGACCAGGACATGCGCAGCAGCCAGCTGATCGACGGCAAAGTCTGGGACGGTTCCGACCCCGCCGGCTATGCCCGCAGCTTCCGGTTGCATGCGCTGGCCGATCCGACCCACCGCCAAGCCTTGCGCTGACAGGAGGACCTCCATGCTGCGAATCCTGCTGATCAACGACACGCCGCGTAAAGTCGGCCGACTGAGAACGGCTCTGATCGAAGCCGGCTTTGACGTCATCGATGAGTCCGGCCTGACCATTGACCTGCCCGCACGCGTCGAAACGGTGCGCCCGGACGTCATCCTGATCGATACCGAGTCACCGGGCCGCGATGTGATGGAGCAAGTGGTGCTGGTCAGTCGCGACCAACCCCGGCCCATTGTGATGTTCACCGACGAACACGACCCGAACGTGATGCGCCAGGCGATCAAGTCCGGCGTCAGCGCCTACATCGTCGAAGGTATCCAGGCCCAACGCCTGCAGCCGATCCTTGATGTGGCCATGGCCCGTTTCGAAAGCGACCAGGCCTTGCGCGCGCAGCTTCAAGCCCGCGACCAGCAGTTGGCCGAGCGCAAGCGCATCGAGCTGGCCAAGGGCATGCTGATGAAAATGAAGGACTGCAACGAGGAAGAGGCCTACACACTGATGCGCCGCCAGGCCATGAGCCGCCAGCAGAAGCTGATCCAGGTGGCGGAGCAGATTATCGCCATGAGTGAGCTGCTTGGATGATTTGGCGCAGCTCTTGCTAAGCATTCATCACAGGTAGCCAACGGCGGTTGCCCCTCCCCGACAAAGACGTCGCACACCCGGTTTGCCATCGCGAACCAGGTGGCGGCGTTTTTTCGTTTTGGCCTTCTTGCAAGACTCCCAACCGTTGAGGTGCGTGATGAAATCAAGCTTCTGGAAATCCGGGCACACCCCGACCCTGTTTGCCGCGTTCCTGTATTTCGACCTGAGCTTCATGGTCTGGTACCTGCTCGGCCCCTTGGCGATACAGATTGCCGCCGACCTGCACCTGACCACTCAGCAGCGTGGCCTGATGGTCGCGACGCCGATCCTCGCCGGTGCGATTCTGCGCTTTTTGATGGGCATGCTGGCAGACAAGCTGTCGCCCAAGACGGCCGGGCTGATTGGTCAGGTGATCGTGATCTGCGCCCTGTTCGGCGCCTGGAAACTCGGAATCCATAGCTACGAACAAGCGCTGTTGCTGGGCGTGTTCCTCGGCATGGCCGGTGCCTCGTTTGCCGTTGCGCTGCCCCTGGCCTCCCAATGGTATCCGGCGGAACACCAGGGCAAAGCCATGGGCATCGCAGGTGCAGGCAACTCCGGCACGGTGTTCGCCGCGTTGCTGGCACCGGTTTTGGCGGCCGCGTTTGGCTGGAGCAACGTGTTCGGTTTCGCGCTGATCCCTCTGGTGCTGACCCTGATTGTCTTTGCCTGGCTGGCGCGCAACGCCCCGGAACGCCCGAAGGCCAAGTCCATGGCCGACTACTTCAAGGCGCTGGGTGACCGGGACAGCTGGTGGTTCATGTTTTTCTACAGCGTGACCTTTGGCGGCTTTATCGGCCTGGCGAGCGCCCTGCCCGGCTATTTCAATGACCAATACGGCCTGAGCCCGGTAACCGCTGGCTACTACACCGCCGCCTGCGTGTTCGGCGGCAGCCTGATGCGCCCACTGGGCGGCGCATTGGCGGACCGTTTCGGCGGGATTCGTACCCTGCTGGGCATGTACAGCGTGGCGGCGATCTGCATCGCGGCGGTGGGATTCAATCTGCCGAGTTCCTACGCAGCGCTGGCGCTTTTCGTCTGCACCATGCTGGGCCTTGGCGCAGGCAATGGCGCGGTGTTCCAACTGGTGCCGCAGCGTTTCCGCCGTGAAATCGGCGTGATGACCGGCCTGATCGGCATGGCCGGCGGTATCGGCGGCTTCGCCCTGGCAGCCGGCATGGGTGCGATCAAGCAAAGCACCGGCAGCTATCAGATGGCGCTGTGGTTGTTCGCCAGCCTGGGCGTGCTGGCCTGGTTCGGCCTGCACGGCGTGAAGCGTCGCTGGAGAACCACCTGGGGCTCGGCGGCCGTGACGGCTGCGCGGGTCTGATGAGCCTGCAACTGAGCGTCGCCCAGGCCAGTGCCATTGGCCCACGGGCGGAAAACCAGGACGCGCTGCGGGTGGTCACGCCCGTGGCCGAACTGGCGGCGAGCAAGGGCTACCTGTGCGCCATCGCCGACGGCGTGAGCCAATGCGCCGACGGCGGCCTGGCCGCGCGCTCGACCTTGCAGGCACTGGCCTTGGATTACTACGCCACACCGCAAACCTGGGGCGTGGCCCAGGCCCTGGAGCGTTTGCTGCTGGCACAGAATCGCTGGCTGCAAGCCAATGGCGGTGGTCAGCCGCTGCTGACCACCCTGAGCGCGCTGGTGTTTCGCGGCCAGCGTTTTACCCTGGCGCATGTCGGCGATTGCCGGGCGTATCGTTGGCTCGCCGGCCAATTGCAGCGCATTACCGAGGATCACGTGTGGGAGCAACCGGGCATGCAGCATGTGCTCAAGCGCGCCCTTGGCCTGGATCAACACCTGGTGGTGGATTTTCTCGACGGTCAGTTGCGTGAAGGCGAATGTTTCCTGCTGCTCAGTGATGGTGTGTGGGCCACCCTGGGCGATCAGAGTATCCAGGCAATTCTGCGCGAACAGACGGACATGCAATTGGCCGTCAACACCCTGGTGACTGCCGCGCACCTGGCCGGCAGCCAGGACAATGCCAGCGCGTTGCTCATCCGGATCGACACCCTCGGCGCCGCCACCCTCGGCGACGCGCTGGTGCAGTTGCGGCAATGGCCACTGCCACCGCCGTTGAAAGCCGGGCAGCATTTTGAAGGCTGGCAGGTGGAAAGCGTGTTGGCGCAAAGCCGGCAGTCACTGCTTTACCGGGTGCGCGATGCCCAGCAGCAACCCTGGCTGCTGAAAACCCTGCCGCTGAGCCGCGACGATGATCATGATGCCGGCCAGGCCTTGCTGTCGGAGGAATGGTTCCTGCGGCGGGTTGCGGGACGGGCGTTTCCTGAAGTGCATGCCGGCAACGGGCGCCAGCATTTGTACTACGTGATGCGTGAGTATTCCGGCCAAACCTTGGCCGAACTGTTCCAGCAGCAAGGCCCCTTGCCCTTGGCGCAATGGCAGTCGATTGCCGAGCGTTTGCTGCGCGCTGTGGGCATGCTGCATCGACGGCAGATCCTGCATCGCGATATCAAGCCAGAAAACCTGCTGCTCGGGGACGACGGCGAATTGCGGGTGCTGGATTTCGGCCTGGCGTATTGCCCAGGCCTGTCGGAAGACAGCGACCATGCGTTGCCGGGCACACCCAGCTTTATTGCACCTGAAGCCTTCAACGGCGAGCGTCCTACCACCCAACAGGATTTATACAGCGTTGGCGTAACCTTGTATTACCTGCTGACCGGACATTACCCCTACGGCGAAATCGAGGCTTTCCAACGGCCACGGTTCACTCAACCTGTCAGCGCCAGCCGCTACCGCCCGGACGTGCCGGATTGGCTGCCCCTCAGCCTGGAGCGGGCCGTGGCGGCCCAACCCGCCCATCGCTATGAGACCGCCGAAGAGTGGTTGCGCGTGCTGGAACAGGCTGACCGCCGGGAACTTAGCATCCGCCCCAAGCCATTACTGGAGCGTGAACCCTTGAAGGTCTGGCGCACCCTGGCGCTGCTCTCGCTGCTGATCAATCTGGTGCTGCTGTACTCACTCTTTCACCGCTGACGTCATCCCTGGACGAGGAACATCTTATGAATGCAAAAGTCTGGCTGGTAGGCGCGGGTCCGGGTGACCCGGAGCTGTTGACCCTCAAGGCGGTACGCGCCCTGCGTGAGGCCGATGTGGTGCTGATCGATGACTTGGTCAACCCGGCAGTGCTGGAACATTGCGTTGAAGCGCGGGTGATTACCGTGGGTAAACGCGGTGGCTGCCGGTCGACCCCGCAGGATTTCATCCACCGCCTGATGCTGCGTTATGCGCGCCAAGGCAAGTGTGTGGTGCGCCTCAAAGGCGGAGACCCGTGCATTTTCGGGCGCGGTGGTGAGGAGGCGATGTGGCTGCGTGAACGGGGTGTCGAGGTGGAGTTGGTCAACGGCATTACCGCAGGCCTGGCGGGCGCAACGAATTGCGCAGTGCCACTGACCTTGCGCGGGGTGAGTCGCGGCGTGACGCTGGTCACGGCGCATACCCAGGACGACAGCAGCCTGAATTGGCGTGCGCTGGCAGAAGGCGGGACCACCCTGGTGGTGTACATGGGCGTAGCGAAGCTGGAGGAAATCCGCCAGCAACTGCTCGACGGAGGAATGGCGGCGGATATGCCGGTGGCGATGATCGAGAATGCATCGCTGCCCCTGCAAAGGGAATGTCGCAGCGAGCTGTGGCGTCTGTACGAAGATGCGCAGGCATTTGCCTTGAAGAGCCCGGCTATCCTGGTAATCGGCCGTGTTGCAGCCCCAGGCCAGGTCGCTAGACTCGCCCAAGCCGCCAGCGCCTGAGGCAAATTGCAGGCGAAAAAAAGCCCGGCCTAAGCCGGGCTTTTTTCTACCACTCAGTAATTACTGAGCTTGAGCTTCAACCGACGCTTCTACGCGACGGTTAACAGCACGACCAGCTTCAGTTGCGTTGTCAGCAACTGGGCGGGATTCGCCGTAACCTACTGCGGTGATACGGCTAGGAGCAACGCCGTCTTTAACCAGGACTTGCTTAACAGCGTCAGCACGACGCTGGGACAGCTTCTGGTTGTAAGCGTCTGGACCTACGGAGTCAGTGTGACCAGCAACTTCTACGTTGGTAGCTGGGTACTGAGCCATGAAGTCGGCCAGGTTTTTCACGTCGCCGTAGCTGTTAGGCTTAACAACCGACTTGTCGAAGTCGAACTTAACGTCCAGCTCAACACGTACAACCTGAGCAACTGGAGCTTCTGGCTCTGGAGTTGGCTCTGGAGCTGGTGCTGGGGTAGGAGCTGGGGCAGCTGCGCCAGCGTTACCGCCGAAGTTCACGCCCAGGCCGACCAGTGCGGAGTAGTCCCACTTGCCGTTGTCCAGACCGTAGTCAGCTTCAACACCGGCACGAGCGTACAGGTTGTTGGTGAAGTAGTACTTCACGCCAGTACCAACGGTAGCGAAGGTAGTCTGGTCGCGACCGCTGTGGCCGTCAGCTTGAACGTTGGTACGGCTCTGGTGGCCGAAACCGCCTTCTACGTACGGACGCAGGCTGTCTACGCCAGCTTGACCGAAGTGATACTGGGCAACCAGGCTGCCGGTATCGCCTTTGATCTTCTGGTTACCAGTACCGTCGTTCGAACGGGTGTGGTTGGTTTTGTCGTAGGACAGGTTCAAGGACAGGTCGTCGGTCAGGAAGTAACCGATGCGAGCGCCAGGATTGAAGCCGTCTTCGATGTGCTTGACGCTATCGTTGTACTGCTTCTTGTAGAACAGCTCGCCTTCAACTGCGCCTTGGCCTTGTGCCAGAACGCCGAAAGAAGTAGCGGCAATAAGAGAACCAATGGCCAAGCCCAAGGTGTTTTTCAGTTTCATCCGTTAAATCCCCATCTGGTGATTGTAAAGCAGTCCCACAAACCGGGGGACAACTCGGCGACAAGTCTAACAGAACTTGCCTACACGTAAGAGATATTTGCCACGCACTAAGTTTCAGTCTCGCCCGCAAATTTCTCACGTAATTTATCAAGAGCACGTTTGTAACGCATTTTTGTAGCACTCAAACCCATGTGCATGATGTCAGCGATTTCCTGAAATTCCAGCTCTGCGACAAATCGTAGCACCAGAATTTCCCGGTCAATCGGGTTCACATACACCAACCAGCGATCAAGTCCGCCCTTCTCCTCGGGTGCCGGCGCCTTCTCTTCAGACGCCTCCTCGAGGGGGTCCAGACTCAACGCGTCCATCAAGCGACGCTTTCGCCGTTCCTTACGATACTGCGTGATGCACTCGTTGTACGTGATGCTGTATAGCCATGTCTTGAACTTCGATTTGCCCTCGAAGTTCTTCAGGCCGTACAGCACCTTGAGCATCACTTCCTGACAGACATCATCCGCATCTCTATCGTTCCCTAAATACCTTGAACAAACGTTGAACAGAGTGCGTTGATATCTGCGCATCAATTCTTCATACGCGCGAGTTACGTGAAACAGCTCCGTGTGCGAGCGCGCGACCAACTCCTCATCAGAGAGCTCACGGGGGTCATAGCGCGTGGACAGCGTTTGGGCTTTATTCAAAACAAGTCGTGCCGACAGTCAGGTCAATGTCCGCTACAGCCCGGTCAGCCGGGTTTGCGGCGGCGTACATTAGCAGGGTTTGCCGGATTAGCGGCTACTGACCTGCTGCTCAAGAAGAATCCGATTGGACAACGACACCAGGTCGCCGTCATCGGTCAGCACCGTCGTCTTGACTGTGCCGATCTCCTCGATTTGCCCTTCGACCTCGCCCACACGCACCTGTTGCCCAACCTGATACAACTCACGCACATAGACTCCCGCAAGAATCTGACCGGCAATTTCCCGGCTTCCCAAGCCCATGGCCAGCGCAACGGCCAGACCAACGGTAATCAAAACGATCACAATCACATGGTTGAGCAGGTCAGTCTTGACCTCCAACTGGCTGATCGCGACCGAAATACTGATGATAATGACCAAGCCCTGGGCGATCCGCCCCAGGCCCGCCGCATAGTCAAGCCCCACGCCTTCGGCGGCGCCGCGCACCAGCCCATTGGCCAGTTGCGCCAGCAAAACGCCTACCAGCAGCACCAGCGCGCCGCCGAAAACCTTCGGCAAATACAGCGCCAGCATGTCGAGCGTAGCTGAAACTCGCTCAAGTCCAAGGGATTGAGCCGCAGAAACCAGAAAAATCAGCAAAACGAACCAATAGACGATCTTGCCGATCAAGGTGGAGATCGGCACTTGCAGCCCGGCGCGACCCAGCAGCTTGGTCAGGCCAGTGCCGGCCATCAGACGATCAAGGCCCAGTTTTGCGAGCAATTTGGACAGCAGGGTGTCGAGCAGCTTGGCCACGACAAAGCCCAACAGTACCAGTACCAAGGCACCAAACAGGTTGGGAATGAAATTCGCCACCTTGGTCCACAATGCGGTCATCGCGGTGACCAGGCTCTGGGTCCAGAGATCAAGTTCCATATTCAATCAGCCTTATCAGCAGTGCGAGCAAGAGGTTTACGACGGGAAACCGGCGATACGTGGGCCGAACCGTTGTTCAGGGCCATCATCAACGCCGGCAGCCAGCGGCCGAGCAGACCGAACAGGTCACCCGCACCCACCTGGCGGTTGGCAGTTTTCAACACGCGGCCCAGGCAGGCATCGTCGTCGCGGTTGGACGGCGAGGCATTGAGCATGTCACGCAAAGACTGTTCGAACGGATCGTGCATAAAGACCTCTCGCAAGTGATTTAAAAGACGAGGGTAAAATTCTTGGGGTCACATAGGACCCTTCCTACGTTCAGGTCATATTCAGCTCAAACCCAGCGCAATCGTCGAAAAAGCCACCATTGTCCGAGTGCCACCGAGACCATCAACAGGCATGCCACCATGAATCCATAGGGGCTGGCGGAGAACGGAATACCGCCCACATTGATGCCCAGCAGACCGGTGAGAAAACTCATCGGCAGGAAGATTCCGGTGATGATCCCGAAGCGGTACATGGTGCGGTTCATGCGCACGCTCAAACGCCGGTCTTCGGCCTCCAGCACAAGCCCCACGCGCTCCCGGGTCAATTCGAGTTCTTCCAGGTAGCGGGTCAGGCTGTTGTTCAATTCGTTCCAGTAGTCGGCATCGTCATCACAGAACCACGGCAATTTGATCCGCGTGAGCTGGGCAAAAATATCCCGTTGCGGAGCGAGGAATCGCTTCAGCCCGGCCGCTCGTCGGCGGATCTGCAAAATGCTTCCGTGTTCCGGGGTATACCGTTCGTCGGTATCGAGTTTTTCTTCCTCGGCATCAACGATTTCAGACAGGTCGGAGACCAGATCCTGCACCTTATTGGTCAGGTACTGCGCCATATAAAGGATGAGTTCCGACGCGGTTTTCGGCCCTTTGCCGTCCGCCAACTGCACCAACAGCTCGTCAGTGGCGCGCAAGGGGCGCAGGCGCAGGGAAATCACACGGCTGGCAGCCGCAAAGATGCGCACCGAGACCATGTCTTCCGGCTCCGCACCGGGGTTTAGGTTGACCCCGCGCAGGAACAGCAGCAATTCCGAGTCCGGCAGCGGCAACAGGCGCGGACGGGTGTTTTCTTCCAACAACAGGTCACAGGCAAACTCGCTCAAGCCGCTGGATTTGCGCAGCCAGGTCTGGGTTTGCGGGTGGCTGCGATCCCAATGCAGCCACAGGCTCTCCTGGGGCTGCAGTTGCAAGTCGTCGAGTTCAGTCCGGGCAATCGAACGCGCACCGCCTTTACCGTCCAGCACCAGGGCATGCACCAGGCCCCATTGCGCGTTTTCTTCCTCGAACATCCTTGCTCCTGTCTTATTCGGGCATTTTCAGCGGGCTGGGGGAAACGATCACGCCATTGTTATCGGCATAGATGTATTCACCCGGACGAAAGGTCACACCCGCAAAAGTAACGACCACGTTCAGGTCGCCAATACCGCGTTTATCAGTCTTCATCGGATGGCTGGCCAAGGCCTGTACACCCAGATCGGTCTGGGCAATGACGTCGACATCACGGATGCAACCGTAGATCACCAGCCCTTCCCAGCCGTTTTTCGCCGCTTTCTCGGCGATCATGTCGCCCAGCAGCGCGCGACGCAGGGAGCCGCCACCGTCGACCACCAGCACCTTGCCGGCACCCGGCTGATCGGCTTGATCCTTGACCAGGGAGTTATCTTCGAAGCATTTGACGGTGACGATCTCGCCGCCGAAGGAATCCCGGCCGCCGAAGTTGCTGAACATCGGTTCGAGCACCTGCACCAGGTCCGGGTAGGCGTCGCACAGATCGGGGGTCACGTAATGGTTCATTGAAAAATTCCTTTCCGTCAAAGAGGTGTCTTTCGAAAGAAGCGCCAGCCAGGGCAGGTGCGAAACATCCCATCCGTCTCGCCGCAACGCAATAGCCACTGCGCGACTGAATATGACCAGAAGCGTTTAACGCGTCATATCTTAGCCGCAACCACACATGAGCGAAACGCCCTTGGCAGAGCGTTGCCTCAAACCGTAGCCAACACCTCGGCCTGCGCGCCTGGCAAGGGTGTGAGCGGATCTTTCAGCCACTGCACCACCAACGGCCACACTTCGGCCTGGGCGGCTTTGCTCACCAGCATCTCCACATGCCCGAAATCCCCGGTAAAGCCTTGCTGACGGCCCAGGCACAGGTACTGACGGTGCTCCGAGCCGATTTGCTCGAACAGCTTGCGGCAGGCCCAGTCGGGGTCTTGATGATCCCCGGCCGCACTGACGGCCAACAGCGGCACATCGACTTCAGCCAGGCCTTTCCACCAATCGTTCTTGCCCTCGCCGAAGCGGCCAAACAGGCCATTCCAGCGCATGGCTTCGATCATCACGCCCGCCGGTTCGTCCTCGGGGCCACGCTTCAGGCGCGAGCCGGACACTTCGCCAAAACGCTTCAACAGCAGGCGCCCGGTCCATTCCACGGGTGGCAGTTTCAACGGCCAGTGGGTGCGACTGACCTGGCAGCCAAACAGCGCCACCGACGCCACGGCCGGCGCACCCAGGTGCTGCCCACCCAGGGCCGCCGCCAAGCTGGTGCCGCCGAGAGAATGGCCGATCCAGTGGGGAATCTGTCCGCTTTGCTCACGCACGAACGCGCCGATGGCCGGCAAATCATAACGCGCATAGTCCGCGACGCGGTTGCGGGCGTAGTCATGATTGCGCTTGGACAGGCCATGGCCGCGCATTTCCGGGATCCAGACATCAAACCCCTCTCGCGCCAGATAAGCACCCAACCCGATGCCTTTTGGCGAATACCAGAAGCGTCGGTTGGAAAAACTGCCATGCAACAAAATAACCGGGATGCCCCGGTTTTCCGGGACATCGGCCAGGCCCAAACGGGTAACCGCCAGCTCGACAGTGCCGTCGAGGCTGTTACCGGGTTTTAGGCGATACACGTCTTCACTCAGGTCGCCACGACGTTCAGCGCTGATCAGGGCGACGGGAAACAAGTTGCTGCTGCTTTGCATAATGCTCTTGCACAAAAAAGGGCGGCGTCCGCGAGGATTCCCGCCCTGTACAGATAAGAATGCCGGTCACCCACCACGGGTGACCGGCACTTTTGACGTGACGATCTTAGGCGGACGCTTGGCCTTCCGCCAGGAAGAACCAGGTTTCCAGCACGGAATCGGGGTTCAGCGAGACGCTTTCGATGCCCTGTTCCATCAGCCACTTGGCAAGATCTGGGTGGTCGGAAGGGCCTTGGCCGCAGATACCGATGTACTTGCCGGCCTTGTTACAGGCCTGGATGGCGTTGGCCAGCAGCTTCTTGACCGCAGGATTCCGCTCGTCGAACAAGTGCGCGATGATCCCGGAGTCACGGTCCAGGCCCAGGGTCAGCTGGGTCAGGTCGTTGGAGCCGATGGAGAAACCGTCGAAGAACTCCAGGAATTCTTCGGCCAGGATGGCGTTGGACGGCAGTTCGCACATCATGATCACGCGCAGGCCGTTTTCACCACGGGACAGGCCGTTCTCAGCCAGCAAGTCCACCACCTGGCTCGCTTCGCCCAGGGTGCGCACGAACGGCACCATGATCTCGACGTTGGTCAGGCCCATCTCGTTACGCACGCGCTTGAGGGCGCGGCATTCGAGTTCGAAGCAGTCACGGAACGCTTCACTGATGTAGCGCGAGGCGCCACGGAAGCCCAGCATCGGGTTTTCTTCTTCCGGCTCGTAGAGCTTGCCGCCGATCAGGTTGGCGTATTCGTTGGACTTGAAGTCCGACAGGCGCACGATGACCTTTTTCGGGTAGAACGCCGCCGCCAGGGTACTGATGCCTTCCACCAGCTTCTCGACGTAGAAGCCCACGGGGTCGTTGTAGCCGGCGATGCGCTTGTCGACGCTTTCCTTGATGTCCAGCGGCAGGCCGTCGTAGTTCAGCAGGGCCTTGGGGTGCACGCCGATCATGCGATTGATTATGAACTCCAGGCGGGCCAGGCCGACACCGGCGTTCGGCAATTGCGCGAAGTCAAAAGCGCGGTCCGGGTTACCGACGTTCATCATGATCTTGAACGGCAGGTCTGGCATGGCGTCGATGGAGTTCTGCTTGATATCGAAGCCCAGCTCGCCTTCAAAGATGAAACCGGTGTCGCCTTCGGCGCAGGAAACAGTCACGCCTTGGCCGTCTTTCAACAGCTGGGTCGCGTTGCCGCAACCCACGACCGCAGGAATCCCCAGTTCACGGGCGATGATCGCCGCGTGGCAGGTACGCCCGCCACGGTTGGTGACGATGGCGCTGGCGCGCTTCATCACCGGTTCCCAGTCCGGGTCGGTCATGTCGGAGACCAGTACATCGCCTGGCTGGACTTTGTCCATCTCGGACACGTCCTTGATGATCCGCACCTTGCCGGCGCCGATGCGCTGACCGATGGCACGGCCTTCCACCAGCACGGTGCCGGTCTCTTTGAGCAGGTAGCGCTCCATGACATTGGCCGACGTGCGGCTTTTCACGGTTTCCGGACGGGCCTGCACGATGTAGAGCTTGCCGTCGTCACCGTCCTTGGCCCACTCGATGTCCATCGGGCACTTGTAGTGCTTTTCGATGATCATCGCTTGCTTGGCCAGTTCGCTGACTTCAGCGTCGGTCAGGCAGAAACGCGCGCGTTCGGCCTTGTCGACTTCAACGGTTTTCACCGAGCGACCGGCCTTGGCCTCGTCGCCATAGATCATTTTGATAGCCTTGCTGCCCAGGTTGCGGCGCAGAATGGCCGGGCGGCCGGCTTCAAGAGTGTGCTTGTGTACGTAGAATTCGTCAGGGTTGACCGCGCCTTGTACGACGGTTTCGCCCAGGCCGTAGGCGCCGGTGATAAACACCACGTCACGGAAGCCCGATTCGGTATCGAGGGTGAACATCACGCCGGCGGTGCCGGTTTCCGAACGCACCATGCGCTGCACACCGGCAGACAGGGCCACCAGCTTGTGGTCGAAACCTTGGTGCACGCGGTAGGAAATGGCGCGGTCGTTGAACAGCGAGGCGAACACTTCCTTGGCCGCGCGGATCACGTTTTCCACGCCGCGGATGTTCAGGAAGGTTTCTTGCTGGCCGGCGAAAGAGGCGTCCGGCAAGTCTTCGGCGGTGGCTGAAGAGCGCACGGCAACGGCGACGTCCGGGTTACCGGCCGACAGCGCGGCAAAGGCGGTGCGGATTTCTTCGTTGAGCTTCTCGGGGAACTCGGCTTCCATGATCCATTGGCGGATCTGGGCACCGGTCTTGGCCAGGGCATTGACGTCGTCGACGTCCAGGGCGTCCAGCGCGGCGTGGATCTGAGCGTTGAGGCCGCTCAGTTCGAGGAAATCGCGGTAAGCCTGGGCCGTGGTGGCGAAACCACCGGGCACCGAGACACCAGCGCCTGCAAGATTACTGATCATCTCGCCGAGGGATGCGTTCTTGCCCCCCACGTGCTCTACATCATGGACGCCGAGCTTATCGAGGGAAACTACGTACTCTACCAAGGTGATCTCTCCACTAACTGTGTTGGAAAAGCTCAGGACGCCGGCTGCTCAGTAGGAGCAATCGCCAGCGCTTGTGGCCTGGACCTGGAAAATAAGTGAGAATGCGGCCCACTGCGGGACGGCAAAATCGCGCCTATCATATCCAAGATTCGCCATCAGCTTAAGGCCCAGGGCTCAAATGAAACGATCTGCTTTCTTTATCTCCGACGGCACCGGCATCACAGCCGAAACATTGGGTCAAAGCCTGCTCGCGCAGTTCGAAAACATTACCTTCGCCAAATTCACGCGGCCATACATCGACAGCGTGGATAAAGCGCGGGCCATGGTACAACAAATCAATCTGGCGGCCGAAAAAGACGGTTTTCGTCCGATCATTTTCGACACCATCGTCAATCAAGACATTCGTGAGATTCTCGCAACGTCGAATGGTTTCATGATCGACATTTTCTCGACGTTCCTGGCGCCGCTGGAACAAGAGCTGAGTGAACATTCGTCGTACTCGGTAGGAAAGTCCCATTCCATTGGGCACAACTCCAACTATATGGAGCGTATCGAGGCGGTGAACTTCGCCCTCGACAACGATGACGGCGCCCGCACCCACTACTACGACAAAGCCGACCTGATCCTGGTGGGCGTATCCCGCTGCGGCAAAACGCCCACCTGTCTGTACATGGCCATGCAATTCGGCATCCGCGCGGCCAACTACCCGCTGACCGAGGACGACATGGAGCACCTGACGCTGCCAGCCGCCCTGCGCGCGCATTCGCACAAGCTGTTCGGGCTGACCATCGATCCGGACCGGCTGACGGCGATCCGTAATGAACGCAAGCCCAACAGCCGGTATTCCAGCTATGCGCAGTGCGAGTTCGAAGTGCGCGAAGTAGAAAATCTGTTCCGTCGCGAGAATATTGCGCACATCAATTCCACGCATTTTTCGGTGGAAGAGATTTCGGCGAAGATTCTGGTGGAGAAAGGCGTGGAGCGGCGCTTCAAGTAATATTTTCTGCCTGGCACTTTTGTGGTGAGCGAGCTTGCCTCGCGCGGGCAAGCCCGCTCACCACAAAGATCAAGGCCTACAGCTGGAAGCGCCCTCCCCCCTGCCCCAGCGCCGTCGCCAACGCATCAAACCCCGCCCGCAACAACTGATCATCCCCCGACGTATTGCAGATACTCGCCCGAATAAACTGTGGCACCGCCGTTTGCCCAACGGCGAATGCCTCGGCGGTGGCGATCAGGTAATTATTCTGCTTGAGCTCCGCCTCGATTTCCGACGCCCGCCAGGGCTCCGGCACTTCGATCCAGAAATGCGGGCTATTGAGATGGGTGCGATATTCCAGACCGGCCAGCAGGTCGCGGACCAAGGCCTTACGCCGGCTGATCTCGTTGATCTGTTGGCGCAACAGGTACTCCGCCGTGCCGTTTTCGATCCATTGGGTAGCCAGTTCCAGGGTGACGGGCGTGGCCATCCAACACGTTGAACGCAGGGCGGCCGAAATCCGGCTGACCAACGCCGGTGGCGCGTGCACATAGCCCACACGCAGCCCGGCCGACACGGCTTTGCTCAGGCTGCTGATCAAAATCGTACGCTCGGGGGCGAAATGGCTGAGCGGCGGCGGCCGATCTTCAACCAGTACGCCGTGGGCTTCGTCCTCAAGAATCAGCAGGTTGTGCTCACGGCAGACTTTGACCAAGGCTTCGCGGCGCGCCACCGAAAGCACCGCCGTGGTCGGGTTCTGGATTGTCGGCGTGCAGTACAGCGCTGAAACCCGGTGATTTCGACAGACTTCGTCCAGCGCGCTCGGCAGCACACCTTCTTCGTCCATCTCCAGGCCGATCAACCGGATACCCAGCATCCGCGCAGCGGTAATCAGGCCCGGATACGTCAGTTGCTCGGTGACCACCGTATCGCCGGCCCGTAACAGCGCCATCATCGAACACAGCAGGCCGTGCTGGCCGCCATTGACGCAGATGACCTGCTCGGGAATCGGGTGAAAGTCACGCTGCACCAGCCATTGCGCGCCCGCTTCACGGTAGCGCGGCAGGCCGGCGTCGGGGGTGTAGGCGCTGATGTCCTGGAGGAATTTGGCGTTGGTCGACAGGGTCTGGAAGCTCTGGGCCAGGAACACGGTTTCCTGACCGGGGATGTGCATATTGCGGCTCATGTCGAAGTACTGGCGCGGCTCTTCGCTGAAGTTGCGAAAGCCTTCATCACGCTGGCGCTCCATCCCACGCTTGCGCACGAACGTGCCGTCACCAACCCGCGCCACTACCAACCCCAGGCGTTCCAGCTCACCGTAGGCCCGGCTGATGGTACCGATGGTCACGCCCAGATTGTCGGAAAGCACCCGATGGGGCGGCAGTTTTCGTCCTGGTTCAATCAAGCCTTCGAGGATGCCCCGCTCCATGACATCGGACAGGCGCTTGTACTTCACGCCCTGACCGTTGGACAACCCCTCACGCATAATTGACACCATGTCAATATTTGTTTTGACAGCCATCTTTCGCCCTAATAGTGTGCTTTTACGGGTTCAATCGCCGAATTTTACAACTCATTACAAGCTCAATATAGAGTTCAATTCCGGCTCAGGGAAGCAATAAACGATGCCAATGTCCGCCGTTCTCGAAAACACCGCCAAAACCAAAACCCAAAAACAGTGGTTGGCCGGGCTGATCACCAGCGTGATGTTCCTGATCGTGTGCCTGAGTTGGGGCACCACGTGGCTGGGGATCAAGATTGCCGTGGAGAGCGTGCCGCCACTGACGTCCGCGGGCCTGCGTTTCCTGATCGCCTTCCCGCTGTTCCTGTGTTTTGCCATGGTGCGCCGCGAGCCGATCCTGTTTCCCCGTGAGAGCCGCTGGTTCTTCGTGTTCGTGACCCTGTCCTACTTCAGCGTGCCCTACTACCTGCTCAACTACGGCGAGATGCATGTCTCGTCCGGCCTGACCGCATTGCTGTTCAGCTGCATGCCGGTGTTCATCCTGATTTTCTCCGCGCTGTTCCTGCGTGAGCGCATCTACTTTTCCCAGGTGGTTGGCATCGGCATCGGTTTCGGCAGCCTCTACATGATCATCAAGAGCCAGGGCCTGCACCTGGACCACGCTGAGTTCTTCGGCGTGCTGGCGATCCTCACCGCCGCGGTCATGCATGCCTTGTGCTATGTCATCACCAAGCAGAAAGGCAGCGCCATCAGCGTGATCACCTACAACACGCTGCCCATCGGGATTGCCGGGCTGATGTTGTTCGTCGCCGGGCTGTGGTTTGAAACGCCGACTTTCGAGGCCATCACCCTGCGCTCCTGGGGCGCGCTGTTCTACCTGGGCCTGGTGGCTTCGGTGGGCGGATTCATCGTGTACTTCATGCTGCTCAAGCGCTTGAGCCCGATCATCCTGTCGTTCGTGTTCATCATCTTCCCGGTGTTCGCGGTGATCATCGGCGCCTGGTACGAAGGCGTGTCGATTTCCCGCGACCTGATGCTGTACTCGGCCATCCTGCTGGCCGGCTTTGCGATCACCAAACTGCCCGTTGAAAAACTCCTGGCCAAGAAAAATTGACCCTTGCCCTGCCCCATCAACTTCAGCCACGCGAGAGAAACATGGACGTCCTCCGCCCCAAGGCCCTGGAACAGATCTACGCCCACGCCAGCCGCAGCTACCCAGAGGAATGTTGTGGTTTTGTCTTCGCCGACGGCAGCGTGTACCTGGGCAGCAATATCCAGAATGAACTGCACCACAAGAACCCCGAGATGTACCCGCGCAGCGCGGCCAACGGCTACACGTTCTCGGTGCCCGACACCCTGCTGCTGAACAAGGCGTTTCGCAGCGACAACCCGGTGGTGGTGATCTACCACTCTCACCCCGACGTGGGTGCCTATTTCAGCGATGAAGACCAGGACAAGGCGCTGTTCATGGGCGAGCCGATCTACCCCGTCAGCTACCTGGTGGTCGACGTTCGCCAGGGCCAGGCCCTGGGCTCCAAGCTGTTTGCCTGGGATGGCAAGCATTTCGCCCTTCAACCCTTCAACGACCTGCACACGGAGTTGTCCATGAACGCTGTCTCTTTCCCCGACATTCTGGTTCGCGTGGCCAAGCTGCCGGAATCGACCCTCGAGGGCACCGGATCGACATTGCGCGAAGTCATTGAAAACCTCTGCAGCAGCCACCCACAGTTGCGTCCGCATCTGTTTCACGAGAAGAACAACCAGCTCAAGGAACACTTCCTGTTTACCGCCGAGGAAGAGCTGGTTGGCGCGGATGACCCACTGCCCGAGAAAGCCAGAATCGAGGTGCTGCTGGCCACGTCCGGTGGCATGGACGTCGACGCGCTGAGCAACGAAGAAGTACAACGCTACGTGCGCCACATCACCCTGCCGGGCGTAGGTCGCGAAGGTCAGTTGAACCTCAAGAAAGCCAAGGTGCTGATCATCGGCACGGGTGGCCTGGGCTCGCCGATCAGCCTGTATCTGGCGGCTGCCGGGGTCGGCACCCTGGGGCTGGTGGACTTCGATGTGGTCGAAAGCAGCAACCTGCAACGCCAGATCGTCCACGGCAACAGTACGTTGGGCATGCCCAAAGTCGAATCTGCCAAGCAGCGCCTGCAAGACCTCAACCGCCATATCCAGATCAACGCCCACGACACAGCGCTGAATGCCGACAACGCCCTGGAACTGGTGGGCGCCTACGACTTGGTGATCGACGGCACCGACAATTTCGACACTCGCTACCGAGTCAACGACGCTTGCGTGCAACTGGGCAAGCCGTTGGTGTACGGCGCGATCTACCGCTTCGACGGGCAGATCAGCGTGCTCAACTACAAAGGCGGGCCGTGCTACCGCTGCCTGTTCCCCAGCGCGCCGCCCGCAGAACTGGCGCCCAATTGCAGCGCCGGTGGCGTGATCGGCGTGCTGCCCGGTGTGGTCGGGATGATCCAGGCCACCGAGGCGATCAAACTATTGATCGGCATTGGTGAACCGTTATCCGGCCGTCTGATGCGCTTCGACGCGTTGGCGATGAAGTTCAGCGAAATCCGCTTCAAGCGCCGCGCCGACTGCCCGTGCTGCTCCGAAGCGCGGCACAGTGAAACCCTGGCCCCCGCAGTTTGCGCGGATGCCGTGCCCAACCAGCCCTCGCTGGCCGAAGAGCGCTACATCAAGCCGCAAGTACTCAAGCAAGTACTCGAACACCCCAGCAGCGCAGACGTGTTGCTGGATGTGCGCGACGCCAGCGAACTGGAAGTGTGCAAATTGCCGGGGGTGGTGCATATCCCCCTGGCTGAACTGGACGGCCACCTCGACCGCCTCAGCCGGGACAACACCCACTACCTGATCTGCTACGCCGGCACCCGCGCGGAGCAAGCAGCCAGTACCTTGCTGGCCGCCGGTTTCGCCAACACCAAAGTCCTGCAGGGTGGCATGAAGCATTGGGTTCGCGACGTCGAACCCGACATGCCGTTGTATTGAGCGGGGGGCTGAATGATGTTGCATAACTCCATCCTCGACGTGATCGGCCAAACGCCGATCGTGCGCCTGGCGCAGTTTTCCGAAGACCTCGGTATCGAGGTCTACGCCAAGCTCGAATCCCTCAACCCCGGCGGCAGCCACAAGGCGCGTATCGCCCTGGGCATGATCCTCGACGCCGAGCGCCGGGGCGTGCTGATCCGTGATTCCGGACAAACCATCATCGAACCCAGCGGCGGCAACACCGGCATCGGCCTGGTGATGGCCGGCAATGTGCTGGGCTACAAAGTGGTGCTGGTGATCCCCGACAACTACAGCCCCGAAAAACAGAAGCTGCTGCGTTTATATGGGGCCAAGGTGGTGCTGTCGGACAGCCGCCTGGGCAACAATTCCCACGGCGAAAAGTGCATGGAACTGCAGTTGGAAAACCCCAGCTACGTGATGCTCAACCAGCAGCGCAACGGCGCCAACCCGCAGACTCATCGCGACACCACCGCACCAGAAATCCTGCGAGCCTTCGGTGAGCTGCGCGCCGACTACTTTGTCAGCGGCATCGGCACCGGAGGGCATATCACCGGCATCGGTGAAACCCTCAAAGCCGCTTGGCCGCAGCTGCGCGTCATGGGCGTGGAACCGGAAGAATGCGACCTGCTGAAAAACCAGCACGCACCGCATCACATCCAGGGCCTGTCGATCGGCCTGATCCCGAGCATTCTCAACCTGGACGTGATCGACGGCATGCTCAAGGTCTCGCGCCAGGACTGCATCGACATGATGAAACGCATCATGCGCACCGACGCTATCAGCCTGGGCCTGTCGTCCGCCGCCAACATGGTGGCCATCGCCAAGCTCGCCCCCGAACTACCGCCCGAAACGGTGGTGCTGACCATGGTCTACGACAATGCCGACAGCTACCTGCCCAGTTTCGAATAAACGGGTTTCCAGCCAACCAGAATACGGGGGTGCCTCCATGGGCGGTTTTATCGACATGCAACAGTTGCACGATGAGTTGCTCACCCACCTCATCAAGACCCTCACGCCCGCCCAGCTGAAACAGCTGGAACCGCACCTGGCCACGCTGATCCAGAATGCGGCGCAGGCGGTGGCCGAGGACCTGATCGCCTACGCTTACCGTGATCCGGCCTCACGTGGGCGCGGCGAGTTGATCCTGGAATCCTACGCTTCGTTCAAGGCGGTGCTGTATTACCGCCTGGCGCACCTTGTATGGCATTTCCCGGACCAGACCAACGGCGTGTTCTCGCGCATTGCCCTCAAGCTGAGCAACCAGGGCAAGGTGCTTTCCGGTGCAGAGATTCACCCCGCCGCACGCATCGGCCGACGCTTCGTGCTGGACCACGGCTACGGCACGGTGATCGGCGAAACCTGCGAAATCGGCAACGACTGCTACATCCTCTGCGGCGTGACCTTGGGCGCCCGTGGCATCGCCAACAACCCCGATGGCAAGCGCCATCCACGCCTGGGCAATAACGTCGAGGTCGGGTCCGGGGCCCGCGTGCTGGGCTATGTGCTGATTGGCGATAACGTGTTTATCAGCCCGTCCTGCGTCATCACCCAGGACGTTCCCGCCGGCACCAAGGTCAAGGTGGTGAACCAGATCCAGCTGCAAAAAAACGATGAATCGGACCACAGCAACTACCTCGGCGCCTTTGCCCTGGATGAGCGATTGCACGTGGTGGGCGAGATCAACGCCAGCCATAAAGTGACCGTGCTGGACGCCGATTTCCATCCCTTGCCAGGGCTGATGCTGGAGCCCACGGTCAAGGAGCGCCACCACCTGCAATTTCGCTTGCATCGCGTCGAGTCGGGCAGCCATTTGCCACGCTTGCCGCTTAACCTGAAAGTCTGCGGCCCGGAATTTGAAATCACCCTGCTCTCGCCCCCTGGCTTGAGTGCAATGGTGCGTTCCCTGCTGCAAGCCAGCCCACTGATCGTCGGAGGTTGAACATGTCCGTGCACACCATGGAAACCCTGGCGCTGTTCGACAGCGCGCCCTACCAGAACGCCTTCAGCGCCCGGGTGATTGCCGTCAGCGAACACGGCATCGCCCTGGAGCACACCTTGTTCTACCCCACGGGCGGCGGACAGCCCGGCGACACGGGGCACCTCACACTCGCGGACGGTACGCGGGTCGACGTGACCGGCACGGTGCGCGACCCGGTGCTGCGCTCGATCATCTGGCATCAGGTGGAACACTGCCCCGCGCAGCTGACGGCTGGGGTACAGGTGGATGCAGGCCTCGACTGGGAGCGGCGCTACCAGCACATGAAAATGCACACCTGCCTGCACCTGCTGTGTTCGATCATCGATGCGCCGGTCACCGGATGCAGCATCAGTGCGGACAAGGGCCGGCTGGATTTCGACCTGCCCGAAATGACCCTCGACAAAGACAGCATCACCCGCGACCTCAATGCGCTGATCGAACAGGCTCACCCGGTGAAAACCCTGTCGATGCCGGCTACGGAGTATGCAACGTTGTTGCAGATCACCCGCACACAGGCCGTGGCGCCACCCGTGATTCAAGGCTCGGTCAGGGTGATTGAAATCGCCGGGATCGATATCCAGCCGTGTGGGGGCACCCATGTGATCAACACCGAAGAAATCGGCCGGGTGTTTTGCGAGAAGATCGAGAAGAAGAGCAAGCATAACCGCAGGGTGATCCTGCGATTTGAGTGAAGGCGATCCAATGTGGGAGCCAGCTCCCACATTGACCGCGTCGTCTGCTAGATCACGAACAGGTCCACAAACCGGTTGACCGGTATTGCCTCAAGCCGTGCCTGATCCTTGCACAGCGCAAAAATCTCAGCACTGCGCTGCCCGGTAAACCGTGTGGCCAGGTTGGCCTTGAACTTGTCTTCCAGCAACGGAATGCCCTCCACACGGCGCCGGCGATGGCCAATCGGGTACTCCACCGCCACCTGCTCGGTGCTGCTGCCATCCTTGAAGAACACCTGCACCGCATTGGCGATGGAGCGTTTGTCGGCCTCCAGGTATTCGCGGCTGTAGCGTGGGTCTTCGACGATGACCATTTTGTCGCGCAACTGATCGATGATCGGGTGGGCGGCGTGGAATTCATCTTCGTACTGCTCGGCCACCAGATTGCCGAATGCCAACGGCACGGCGGTCATGTATTGCAGGCAATGGTCGCGATCGGCAGCGTTGGCCAATTGGCCGACTTTGGAAATGATGCGGATCGCGGATTCATGGGTAGTGATCACGATGCGCTCGATTTCCTGCAGGCGATCTTTCACCCAGGGGTGCAAGGTCACCGCTGCTTCACAGGCCGTTTGCGCATGGAACTCGGCCGGGAAGCTGATCTTGAACAGCACGTTTTCCATCACATAGGTGCCGTAGGGCTGGGACAGGCTGAACGCGCGCTTGTCCTCCGGCTTGAGCGCCAGGTCCTTGTTGGTGTGGCTGAACAGCACATCGTAGAAACCCCACTGCGGCGCACTCAAGACACCCGGAATGCCCATCTCGCCACGCAAGGCGATGTCCGCCAGGCGCACGCCCCGACTCGATGCATCCCCCGCCGCCCAGGATTTGCGCGAACCGGCATTCGGTGCATGCCGGTAAGTGCGCAACGCCTGCCCATCGACAAACGCATGGGACAGCGCCGCCAGCAACTGCTCACGGTTGGCACCCATTAGCTTGGCGGTGACCGCCGTGGAGGCGACTTTGACCAGCAGCACATGGTCGAGCCCTACCCGATTGAAGGAGTTTTCCAGGGCAATCACGCCCTGGATTTCGTGGGCCATGATCATCGCTTCCAACACCGCGCGCACGGTCAACGGCGCATCGCCATTGGCCACGCGTTTCTGCGACAGGTGATCGGCCACGGCGAGGATGCCGCCGAGATTGTCCGAAGGGTGGCCCCATTCGGCGGCGAGCCAGGTGTCGTTGTAGTCCAGCCAACGCACGATGCAACCGATGTCCCACGCGGCCTTGACCGGATCCAAACGAAACGACGTGCCCGGCACCCGCGCGCCAAACGGCACCACCGTGCCCTCGACAATCGGCCCCAGGTGCTTGGTGCACTCCGGAAAGCGCAGGGCCAGCAGGCCACAGCCCAAGGTGTCCATCAGGCAGTTGCGGGCGGTGTCCAACGCATCCCGGGAGTCGATCCGGTAGTTGAGGACATAATCAGCAATGTCCTGCAGGACCTGATCGTAGTCCGGGCGGTTGTTCTGGTCGACGTTGGCGCTCATGGCAGTACTCCAAAAAGGGGTTGGGGTCAGTCCTCGGGCTCACGGTTGTCGGGGGCAGATCTTGACTGTCTGCCTTTAAAAGGAATCACCTGGCACGCGCACGAAACCCTCCATCAGCACCCGTGCACTGCGGCTCATGATGGCTTTTTTCACCACCCATTCGCCGTCGACCTGGCTGGCTTCAGCGCCGACGCGCAAGGTGCCGGACGGATGACCGAACCGCACCGCATTGCGCTCCACGCCACCCGCCGCCAGGTTGACCAAGGTCCCGGAAATCGCCGCCGCCGTGCCAATCGCCACCGCGGCGGTGCCCATCATCGCGTGGTGCAACTTGCCCATGGACAGTGCGCGCACCAGCAGGTCCACATCACCGGCCTTGATCGCCTTGCCACTCGACGCTACGTAGTCCGCAGGTTTGGCCACGAACGCCACCTTCGGCGTGTGCTGGCGCTGGGCGGCTTCGTCCAGGTGCTTGATCAGGCCCATGCGCAACGCGCCATAGGCCCGTACGGTTTCAAACATGGCCAGGGCTTTCGGATCGCTGTTGATCGCGCCTTGCAGCTCGGTGCCGGTGTAGCCGAGGTCTTCGGCGTTGATGAAGATCGTCGGGATGCCGGCGTTGATCAGTGTGGCCTTGAAGGTGCCAACGCCGGGCACTTCCAGGTCGTCGACCAGATTGCCGGTGGGGAACATCGATCCACCGCCGCCCTCTTCTTCCGCCGCCGGGTCCATGAACTCCAACTGCACTTCGGCGGCCGGGAAGGTCACGCCGTCCAGTTCAAAATCACCGGTTTCCTGCACCGCACCGTCGGTGATGGGCACGTGGGCGATGATGGTCTTGCCGATATTGGCCTGCCACACGCGCACCACGGCCACGCCGTTGTGCGGGACGCGGGCCGGGTCGATCAGGCCGGCGCTGATGGCAAAGGAACCGACCGCCGCCGACAGGTTGCCGCAGTTGCCACTCCAATCCACGAACGGCTTGTCGATGGAAACCTGGCCAAACAGGTAGTCCACGTCATGCTCGGCGCGGGTACTTTTGGCCAGGATCACCGTCTTGCTCGTGCTGGAGGTGGCGCCACCCATGCCATCGATTTGTTTGTCGTAGGGATCGGGACTGCCGATCACCCGCAACAGCAAGGCATCGCGTGCGGCGCCCGGCACCTGCGCCGACTGGGGCAGGTCCTTGAGGCTGAAAAAAACGCCCTTGCTGGTGCCGCCACGCATGTAGGTGGCGGGGATCTTGATTTGCGCTACGTGTGCCATGGTGTCCTCTCAGGCCGTCGCCGCCGATTCCAGGAAGTCCTGGGCGAAACGTTGCAACACGCCGCCCGCCTCGTAGATCGACACTTCTTCGGCGGTGTCCAGGCGGCAGGTCACCGGCACTTCGACACGTTCGCCATTCTTGCGGTTGATCACCAGCGTCAATTGCGCACGCGGGGTGCGTGCACCGACCACGTCATAGGTTTCGCTGCCGTCGATCTTCAGGGTGTTGCGGTCGGTGCCCGGCAGGAACTCCAGGGGCAACACGCCCATGCCCACCAGGTTGGTGCGGTGGATGCGCTCGAACCCTTCGGCGGCAATCGCCTCCACCCCGGCCAGGCGCACGCCCTTGGCGGCCCAGTCGCGGGACGAGCCCTGGCCGTAGTCGGCGCCAGCAATAATGATCAGCGGCTGCTTGCGTTCCATGTAGGTCTCGATGGCTTCCCACATCCGGGTGACCTGGCCTTCCGGCTCGATGCGCGCCAGGGAACCCTGCTTGACCTTGCCGTTTTCAACCACCATTTCGTTGAACAGTTTCGGGTTGGCAAAGGTCGCGCGCTGCGCCGTCAAGTGGTCGCCACGGTGAGTCGCGTAGGAGTTGAAGTCCACCTCCGGCAGACCCATTTTCGCCAGGTATTCGCCAGCGGCGCTGTCGAGCATGATCGCGTTGGACGGTGACAGATGGTCGGTGGTGATGTTGTCCGGCAGCACCGCCAGCGGGCGCATGCCCTTGAGCGGCCGCGCCCCGGCCAGCGCGCCTTCCCAGTACGGCGGACGGCGGATATAGGTGCTTTGGGGGCGCCAGTCATACAGCGGTGCGACTTTCGGGCCGGTGTCTTCGTGGATGGCGAACATCGGGATATACACCGCGCGGAACTGCTCCGGCTTGACCGAGGCCTTGACCACCGCGTCGATCTCTTCGTCGCTCGGCCAGATGTCCTGCAGGCGGATTTCCTTGCCGTTGGCGTCCAGGCCGAGCACGTCTTTTTCGATGTCGAAACGGATGGTGCCGGCAATCGCGTAGGCCACTACCAGCGGCGGCGACGCCAGAAACGCTTGCTTGGCGTACGGGTGGATACGCCCGTCGAAGTTGCGGTTGCCCGACAGCACGGCGGTGGCGTACAGGTCGCGGTCGATGATTTCCTGCTGGATCACCGGGTCGAGCGCCCCGGACATGCCGTTGCAAGTGGTGCAGGCAAATGCCACCACGCCAAAGCCGAGTTTTTCCAACTCATGGCCCAGGCCCGCTTCCTCCAGGTACATGGCCACGGTTTTCGAGCCGGGCGCCAGGGAGGATTTGACCCAAGGTTTACGCGTCAGCCCCAGTTGGTTGGCATTGCGTGCGAGCAGGCCTGCGGCAATCACGTTGCGTGGGTTACTGGTGTTGGTGCAACTGGTGATGGCCGCGATGATCACCGCGCCGTCGGGCATTTGCCCCGGCACTTCGTCCCACTGGCCGGAGATGCCCTTGGACGCCAGGTCGCTGGTGGCAACGCGGGCATGCGGGTTGCTCGGCCCGGCCATGTTGCGCACGACGCTGGACAGGTCGAAGGTGAGGCCGCGCTCGTATCGCGCGCCTTTGAGGTCATCTGCCCACAGGCCGGTGTGGCGGGCATATTGCTCAACCAGGGTGACTTGTTCGTCTTCACGGCCAGTGAGTTTCAGGTAAGCGATAGTTTGCTGGTCGATATAGAACATCGCCGCGGTGGCGCCGTATTCCGGGGCCATGTTGGAGATGGTCGCGCGGTCGCCGAGGGTCAGTGCCGAAGCGCCTTCGCCGAAGAACTCCAGCCAGGCGCCGACCACTTTCTGTTTACGCAGGAACTCAGTCAGCGCCAGCACCATGTCGGTGGCAGTAATACCTGGCAGCAGCTTGCCGGTGAGTTCCACGCCGACGCTTTCCGGCAGGCGCATCCAGGAGGCGCGGCCGAGCATTACGCTCTCGGCTTCCAGGCCGCCGACGCCAATGGCGATCACGCCCAGGGCGTCCACGTGCGGCGTGTGGCTGTCGGTGCCGACACAGGTGTCCGGGAACGCCACGCCGTCGCGCACCTGGATCACCGGGGACATTTTCTCCAGGTTGATCTGGTGCATGATGCCGTTGCCCGGCGGGATCACATCGACGTTCTTGAAAGCCTTTTTGGTCCACTCGATAAAGTGGAAACGGTCTTCATTGCGACGGTCTTCGATGGCGCGATTTTTCTCGAACGCGTCCGGGTCGAAACCGCCGGCTTCGACGGCCAGGGAGTGGTCGACGATCAGTTGGGTCGGCACCACCGGGTTCACCTGGGCCGGGTCGCCGCCTTGCTGGGCGATGGCATCACGCAGGCCGGCGAGGTCGACCAGGGCGGTCTGGCCGAGAATGTCATGGCACACCACACGCGCCGGGAACCACGGGAAATCGAGGTCGCGCTTGCGTTCGATCAGTTGGCTCAGGGACGCGTTGAGGGTGGCCGGGTCGCAGCGACGCACCAGGTTTTCCGCGAGCACGCGGGAGGTGTAAGGCAAGGTGGCGTAGGCGCCGGGGGTGATTGCTTCAACTGCCGCGCGGGCGTCGAAGTAATCCAGGCGGCTGCCGGGGAGCGGTTTGCGAAATTCAGTGTTCATCGTCAGGACTCGGTCACGGTGGTTGCAAAAGGAGCCCACGGATCCTGGGAGAGAATGCGATCAAAAGGTGGGAGCGGGCTTGCTCGCGAAGGCGGTTTAACCGTCGTCAGGTGTGTTGAATGACACACCGCTTTCGCGAGCAAGCCCGCTCCCACATTTCTGATCCGGTTTCACCCCGGGATCAGCGGTTTCTCCATTCAGCGACGTTCGATTGGCACGAACTTGCGCTGTTCTACGCCGGTGTATTCGGCGCTTGGACGGATGATGCGGTTGTTGGCGCGCTGCTCAAATACATGCGCGGCCCAGCCAGTCAGGCGCGAGCACACGAAGATCGGCGTGAACAGCTTGGTCGGGATGCCCATGAAGTGGTACGCCGAGGCATGGTAGAAGTCGGCGTTGGGGAACAGTTTCTTCTGCTCCCACATGGTCTTGTCGATGGCTTCGGAGACCGGGAACAGCACCGTGTCGCCTACTTCGTCAGCGAGTTTTTTCGACCAGCCCTTGATCACTTCATTACGCGGGTCGCTGTCTTTGTAGATCGCGTGGCCGAAGCCCATGATCTTGTCTTTGCGCGCCAGCATGCCGAGGGTGCCTTCGACCGCTTCTTCAGCGGACGAGAAGCGCTCGATCATCTCCATCGCTGCTTCGTTGGCACCGCCATGCAACGGGCCGCGCAGCGAACCGATGGCGGCGGTGACGCAGGAATACAGGTCGGACAGGGTCGAAGCACACACCCGCGCCGTGAAGGTCGAGGCGTTGAATTCGTGTTCCGCGTAGAGGATCAACGAAACGTTCATGACCTTGACGTGCAACTCGCTCGGCTTCTTGCCATGCAGCAAATGCAGGAAGTGGCCGCCAATGGAGGGTTCATCGGTCACGCAATCAATGCGCTTGCCGTCGTGGCTGAAGCGATACCAGTAGCACATGATCGCCGGGAAGGCGGCCAGCAGGCGGTCGGTGACGTCGCGCTGCACGCTGAAGTCTTGCTCGGGCTCGATATTGCCCAGGAACGAGCAACCGGTGCGCATTACGTCCATCGGGTGGGCGTCGGCGGGGATGCGTTCCAGCACTTCCTTCAGCGCTTGGGGCAGGTCGCGCAGCTTGCTCAGCTTGGCGCTGTAGGCGACCAGTTCGGCCTTGGTCGGCAATTCGCCGTACAGCAGCAGGTAGGCGACTTCTTCAAACTGCGCATCGGCGGCCAGTTCGCGCACGTCATAGCCGCGATAGGTCAGGCCGGCGCCTGCTTGGCCCACGGTGGACAATGCGGTCTGCCCGGCCACCTGGCCACGCAGGCCGGCACCACTCAGTACTTTTGCTTCAGCCATGTCGGTTCTCCAATCTTGAATTTATTAGGGAGGCTGTTCTTTACTTCTTGGCTGCGAACAGCGCGTCGAGCTTCTGCTCGAAGGTGTGGTAGTCGATGCGATCGTAGAGCTCCATGCGGGTTTGCATGGTGTCGATCACGTTCTGTTGGGTCCCGTCGCGACGGATCGCGGTGTAGACGTTTTCGGCGGCCTTGTTCATGGCGCGGAAGGCCGAGAGCGGGTACAGCACGATGGAAACATCGGCCGATTTCAATTGTTCGGTGGTGTACAGCGGCGTAGCGCCGAACTCGGTGATGTTGGCCAGGATCGGGGCCTTCACACGGGAGGCGAACAGCTTGTACATCTCAAGTTCGGTGATGGCTTCCGGGAACACCATGTCGGCGCCGGCTTCGATGCAGGCGGCGGCGCGTTCCAGGGCGGACTCCAGACCTTCCACCGCCAGGGCATCGGTGCGCGCCATGATCACGAAGCTGTCATCGGTGCGCGCATCCACGGCGGCCTTGATGCGGTCGACCATTTCCTGCTGGGACACGATTTCCTTGTTCGGACGGTGACCGCAGCGCTTGGCGCCGACCTGGTCTTCGATATGGATCGCCGCCGCGCCGAACTTGATCATCGACTTGACGGTACGTGCCACGTTGAACGCCGAGGAGCCGAAACCGGTGTCCACGTCTACGAGAAGCGGCAGGTCGCAGACGTCGGTGATGCGGCGCACGTCAGTCAGCACGTCATCCAGGCCAGTAATCCCCAGGTCCGGCACGCCGAGGGAACCGGCAGCCACACCGCCGCCCGACAGGTAGATCGCCTTGAAACCGGCGCGCTTGGCCAGCAGCGCATGGTTGGCATTGATCGCACCGACCACCTGCAAAGGCTGCTCGCTGGCGACCGCGTCACGGAAACGCTGGCCGGGAGTCGTCTTATTATTGGAACTCATCATTCACCTCGTGATTGGGCAGTGCCGTCGGGGAAGTGACGGGCAATGTTGCGTTTGGATGCGCCGATATGCCGGCGCATCAACAGTTCGGCCAGTTCACCGTCGCGATCGGCAATCGCGTCAAGGATGCGGTGGTGCTCGGCAAAGGCCTGGCGTGGACGATTGGGGGTGGCGGAGAACTGGATGCGGTACATGCGCACCAATTGGTACAACTCGCCGCAGAGCATTTGGGTCAGGGTGCGGTTGCCGGCGCCTTGAATGATCCGGTAATGAAAATCGAAGTCGCCCTCCTGCTGGTAATAACCGAGGCCAGCCTGGAAGGCTTCGTCGCGTTCATGGGTGTGCAGCACCTGGCGCAGCTCTTCGATTTCCGCGTCGGTCATGCGCTCGGCGGCCAGGCGACAGGCCATGCCTTCGAGGGATTCGCGAATTTCATAAAGTTCGATCAGCTCGGCATGGCTCAACGAAACCACGCGCGCGCCGACATGCGGCACGCGCACCAGCAGGCGCTGGCCTTCCAGGCGGTGGATCGCCTCGCGCAGCGGGCCACGGCTGATGCCATAGGTGCGCGCCAGTTCCGGCTCGGAGATCTTGCTGCCGGGGGCGATCTCGCCCTTGACGATGGCGGCCTGGATACGCCGGAAGACGTTCTCGGACATGGTCTGGGAATCGTCTTGCGCCACCACTGGGGATTCCAGCTGATCCAGCATATTGTCGACACCTTTAAAAGCAATGCCGCAAAAACTAGCCAATCAGCCCTGGATAGTCAAAGAATAAATACACATTGTCGACAATCGTCTAATAACCAGGGTTGCACCCTATCAGGGCATGGCCGCCTGCCAGCGCTGGCGCCAAAAAAGCATCATGTTAGAATGCCCGGCACTTTTGCCTGACATCGCGAGATGAAACGGCGCACGAGGGAGCTTGCGCAGTAATGCCAGTCGCCTTGAATTGAACATCGCACTGCACCGCCTCGGGATTTATGAGACTCAAGCCCTTCCTTCTATTGATTTGCCTGTTATCCGCACCGGGCCTTGGCGTCGCCGCCGAGAAGACCGTGTACGGCCTCAACGAATACGCCCAATTGGCCGGGATCGACCTGGAAGTCGCCGCCAAACTGGACACCGGTGCCAAGACCGCCTCCCTCAGTGCCCGTGATATCAAGCGCTTCAAGCGCAACGGCGAATCCTGGGTGCGCTTCTACCTGGCCATCGACACCGCCCATTCCCATCCCATCGAGCGCCCCCTGGCCCGCGTCAGCAAGATCAAGCGCCGTGCCGGTGACTACGACCCCGATGAGGACAAGAACTACACCGCCCGTCCGGTGATTGCCCTGGATATCTGCATGGGCACCGCTTTACGCAGCATCGAAGTGAACTTGACTGACCGTAGCGCATTCCAATACCCGCTGCTGATCGGCTCCGAGGCGCTGAAACGCTTTGATGCGCTGGTCGACCCCAGTCTTAAATACGCAGCAGGCAAACCCGCCTGCGCCGCCGACGCTCATACCGCCGAGTAAACCGAATGCGCTCTCTGACCCTGCACCTGAAAATCCTGATCGCCATCCTGGTGGTGCTGGGTATTTCGGTCACCGCCTACCAGATCTTCGTGCTGGGGATCCCCGTCACCGAGGACGCCACCGACGACTTGTGGAACATCGACGCCAAGGTCGAGTTCGTCGCCAACCCGAAAGACCCGGTGAAGATCCAGATGTTCGTGCCGCCCTTGAGCCGCGACTTCGTCAGCCTTAACGAGAGCTTTATTTCTAACAACTACGGCGTGAGCGTCAACCGCACCGATGGCAACCGCAAGGTGACCTGGTCGGCACGCCGTGCCAAGGGTAACCAGACCCTGTATTACCGCCTGGTCCTCACCAAGCGTTACAGCGGGGAAAAGGTCAAGGTCAAGGGCCCGACCTTCCGCGACAGCATTGCCGTGGAAGGCCCGGAGAAAATCGCCGCCGAAGCGCTGTTAGCGCCGATCCGCCAGCACTCGGCCGACGTCGAGACCTTTATCAGCGAAGCCATCAAGCGCACTAACAACCTCAATGACGACAATGTGAAGCTGCTGCTGGCGGGCGATCCGTCCACGCCGCACAAGGCCAAGATCGTCGAATTGCTGCTGTCCATCGCCCATGTGCCGGTGGAGAAGGTCCACACCATCCGCCTGGTGGCCGACCAGCCGCAAACCCCGGAACTGTGGCTGCGCAGTTTCAACGGCAATGATTGGTTGTACTTCAACCCTGAAACCGGCGAACAAGGTTTGCCCACCGACCGCCTGCTGTGGTGGACCGGTGATGAAAACCTGATCACCGTCGATGGCGGCAAGAAGGCCATGGTGACCTTCAGCCTGAACAACAGCGAAATGAACGCGATTCGCCTGGCCAAGCTGACGGACGAGAACACCGACGCCAACTTCCTCGAATACTCGCTGTACGGCCTGCCGCTGCAAACCCAGCAGACGTTCATGATCATGGTGATGATCCCGATTGGCGTACTGGTGATCCTGATCCTGCGCAACCTGATCGGCCTGCAGACCCTGGGCACGTTCACGCCGGTGCTGATCGCCCTGGCATTCCGCGAGACGCAACTGGGCTTCGGGATTGTGCTGTTCACGATCATCACGGCGCTGGGGCTGTCCCTCAGGTCGTACCTGGAACACTTGAAATTGCAGATGCTGCCGAGGCTGTCGGTGGTGCTGACCTTCGTGGTGGTGCTGATCGCGGCGATCAGCCTGTTCAGCCATAAGCTGGGGCTGGAGCGTGGGTTGTCGGTGGCGCTGTTCCCGATGGTGATCTTGACCATGACCATCGAACGCCTGTCGATCACTTGGGAAGAGCGCGGCGCCAACCATGCGCTGAAAGTGGCGATTGGTACGCTGTTCGCCGCATCGCTGGCCCACATCATCATGAGCGTGCCGGAGCTGATCTACTTCGTGTTCACCTTCCCGGCGATCCTGCTGATCCTGGTGGGCTTCATGCTGGCCATGGGTCGTTATCGCGGCTACCGCCTGACCGAGCTGGTGCGTTTCAAGGCTTTCCTCAAGAAGGCTGACCAGTAATGTTCGGCTTCTGGAAGACCTGGAAAGCCCTGGAAGCGCGGGGGATCATGGGCATCAACCGGCGTAATGCCGACTACGTGCTCAAGTACAACAAGCGCAGCCTGTACCCGATCGTGGATGACAAGATCATCACCAAAGAGCGCGCCCTGGCCGCCGGTATTCATGTGCCGGAGATGTACGGGGTGATTTCCACCGAGAAGGAAATCGACAAGCTCGACGACATCATCGGCGGGCGCAGCGACTTCGTGATCAAACCGGCCCAGGGCGCCGGCGGCGACGGCATCCTGGTGGTGGCGGACCGCTTTGAAGGGCGCTATCGCACGGTGTCCGGCAAGATCATCAGCCATGAAGAGATCGAGCATCAGATTTCCAGCATCCTCACCGGCCTGTATTCCCTGGGCGGCCACCGCGACCGTGCGTTGATCGAATACCGCGTGGTGCCTGACCAGATCTTCAAGAGCATCAGCTATGAAGGCGTGCCGGACATTCGCATCATCGTGTTGATGGGCTATCCGGTCATGGCCATGCTGCGCTTGCCGACGCGCCAATCGGGCGGCAAGGCCAACCTGCACCAGGGCGCCATCGGCGTGGGCGTGGACCTGGCGACCGGCCTGACCCTGCGTGGCACCTGGCTGAACAACATCATCACCAAGCACCCTGACACCACCAACGCGGTGGACGGCGTGCAACTGCCCAACTGGGATGGCTTCATGAAGCTAGCGGCCGGTTGCTATGAGCTGTGCGGACTGGGTTACATCGGCGTGGACATGGTGCTGGACCAGGAGAAAGGCCCGCTGATTCTTGAGTTGAATGCGCGGCCGGGGCTGAATATCCAGATTGCCAACGACTGCGGCCTGACCCTGCGTACGCATGCGGTGGAAGCGCGACTGGAAGCACTGAAAGCCGCTGGCGTGACGGAAACGCCGGAGGAGCGGGTGAAGTTTGTGCAGGAAATGTTTGGGCATATTCCGCCGGTCGAAGGTTAGAAAACAGCTTCAAGTTGCAAGCTTAAAGCTGCAAGAATGCGCACCTGTGTTTTTAACTTGCAGCTAAAAGCTTGAAGCTCGCCGCTGCCGTCAAGGCCCCTCATGTCGACCTGCTCTGTATACCCACTGCCTTACCAGGCCAACCCCGCTGCGTATTTTGCGGCGATCCGCCATGCGCCTGGCGCGGTGCTGCTGGACAGCGGACGACCGGCAGCCGAGCGCGGGCGTTATGACCTGTTAAGCGCCTGGCCACAAGCGACATTGACGGTATCGCCCGACGAAAGCGGTGTTGATTTCCTGCAACGCTTGCGGGCAAATCTTACGCAGTTGGGCAAGGCGGATCTGCCTGCTGGCTATAAGCTGCCGTTTGCGGGTGGACTGATTGGTTACCTGAGCTATGACTTTGGTCGCCATCTTGAGCACATGCCGCACCTTGCCGCAGACGATTTGCACCTGCCAGACGCGCGGTTCGGGTTATATGCCTGGGCATTGATCAGTGACCATCAGGCGCAGACCAGCCAACTTGTATTTCATCCGGCCCTGGCCGAGAGCGAACAGCGGCGCTTGATCACTCTGTTCGGCCAGCCAGTCGCCCACCACGCGGCGACCTTCAAGCTTGACGGCCCCATGGCTGCGGACCTCACCGCCGAGGCCTATCGCCAGGCCATCGTGCGCATCCAGGACTACATCCAGGCCGGCGACTGCTACCAGGTCAACTTTGCCCAGCGCTTCCGCGCGTCGTGTGCGGGCGATCCCTGGGTTGCCTACTGCGCCCTGCGCGAAGCCTGCCCGACGCCATTCTCCGGGTTCCAGAGCCTGCCGGACGACGGCGCGGTGCTGAGCCTGTCGCCCGAGCGCTTCGTGCATATCAGCGAGCGCCGCGTCGAAACCCGGCCGATCAAAGGCACCCGCCCCCGCGGCCTGACACCCGAAGAAGACGCCGCCAACGCCGCCGAACTGCTGGCCAGTCCCAAGGACCGCGCCGAGAACCTGATGATCGTCGACCTGCTGCGCAACGACCTTGGCCGCACTTGCCGCACCGGCTCGGTGAGCGTGCCGGAGCTGTTCAGCCTGGAAAGCTACCCCAACGTGCACCACCTGGTGAGCAGCGTCATCGGCGAACTGGCCGATGGCAAAGACGCCCTCGACCTGATCGCCGGCAGCTTCCCAGGTGGTTCCATCACTGGCGCACCGAAGATCCGCGCGATGCAGATCATCGACGAACTGGAGCCGACGCGACGCGGGTTGTACTGCGGGTCGCTGGTGTATTTGGACGTGCGGGGCGAGATGGACAGCTCCATCGCCATTCGCAGTTTGCTGGTCAAGGATGGGCAGGTGTGCTGCTGGGGCGGCGGCGGAATTGTGGCGGATTCGCAGTGGGAGGCGGAGTATCAGGAGTCGCTGACCAAGGTGCGGGTGTTGTTGGAGACACTCGAAGGACTGTAATTGAGAGATCTACTGTGGCGAGCGGGCTCGCCACAGAAGGCATGGCCCCACACCAGTGTAATTTAGAGGCTCAACGCCCGATTCGACGCCTTGATGAACTCTTTCTTCAAGTCCTCAAAGGTATGCACCGCCGGGAACTGCGGGAACTCGCGGATCACGTTCTCCGGCGCATGGAACAGAATCCCACGGTCGGCTTCACCCAACATGGTGGTGTCGTTGTAGGAATCGCCGGCGGCGATCACCCGGTAGTAAAGGGTCTTGAAGGCCAATACCGACTGGCGCTTCGGGTCTTTCTGGCGCAGTTGGTAACTGACCACGCGATCGGTTTCGTCGGTGATCAGGCGGTGGCACAGCAAGGTCGGGAAACCCAGTTGGCGCATCAGCGGCTGGGAGAATTCATAGAAGGTGTCGGACAGGATCATCACCTGGAAGCGCTCGCGCAGCCAGTTGACGAATTCGACGGCGCCGTCCAGCGGCTTGAGGGTCGCGATGACTGCCTGGATGTCAGCGAGCTTGAGCCCGTGTTCGTCGAGGATACGTAGGCGCTGCTTCATCAGCACGTCGTAGTCGGGAATGTCCCGGGTGGTGGCCCGCAGGGATTCAATACCGGTTTTTTCGGCGAAGGCGATCCAGATTTCCGGAACCAGCACCCCTTCCAGGTCGAGACAGGCAATTTCCACAAGACACTCCCATTTGATGTTGTTAGTTGAGCGAGCAAAAGGACTGCCGAACTCTAGCGATTCAAGCTCGCCGCCGCAACGCAGAGCGGATTTTGATACCATCGCTCCCCTATAGAGCGCTCAGCGCCACTGACCTGTAGGAACCGTCCTGATGAACCAAGCCTTCGACGTCGCTGAACTCGCCGCGACTTACGCCAACAAATCTGCCCAGGATATTCTCAAACTGGCGTTCAGCCAGTTCGGTGATGACCTGTGGATTTCCTTCAGCGGCGCCGAGGACGTGGTGCTGGTGGACATGGCCTGGAAGCTGAACAAGAACGTCAAGGTGTTCAGCCTCGACACCGGCCGCCTGCACCCGGAGACCTACCGGTTCATCGAGCAGGTGCGCGAGTTCTACAAGATCGACATCGAGCTGATCTCGCCAGACCAGAGCAAGCTGGAACCCTTCGTCAAAGAAAAAGGCCTGTTCAGCTTCTACAAGGACGGCCATGGCGAATGCTGTGGTGTACGCAAGATCGAGCCGCTGCGCCGCAAGCTCTCCGGCGTCAGCGCCTGGGCCACCGGCCAGCGCCGTGACCAGAGCCCCGGCACCCGCAGCCAGGTGGCGGCGCTGGAAATCGACACAGCCTTTTCCACCCCGGAACGCACCCTGTACAAGTTCAACCCGCTGGCGCAGATGACCAGTGAGGAAGTCTGGGGTTACATCCGTATGCTGGAGTTGCCGTACAACAGCCTGCATGAGCGCGGCTTTATCAGCATCGGCTGCGAGCCCTGCACCCGCCCGGTGCTGCCGAACCAGCACGAACGCGAAGGCCGCTGGTGGTGGGAAGAAGCCACGCAGAAGGAATGCGGGCTGCATGCGGGGAATATCATCAGCAAGGCGTGACCCTCGACCTGTACACAAGAATGTCACCATTAGTGCCATTCTTGTGTGCACTTATAAAATTACGCACCGAAAAGTTACATTCTTCCCCGCCTCACTCCCCTCGTTGTTTTGCACACTCTTCACCCAACAAAATATATAGCTGTTCAAACGGTCAATTTATATCGCTTTGAATTCAGCCAGTTATTTCCTACACCTATAAAAACGGAATTACCTACAGCTTTCATAGATCAAAAACTGGCACGCAAGTGGCTTAAGGTGAAATGCGCTTTGTATACAATAAATACAAAACCTACATACACTTTGCCATCTGCGGCTTGGCTGCCGATGCGCTGGAGCCTGCCGGAATGCGTACAAGCCTCTCGAATAACATCGCACTGGATCTGCCCTCCTCCCTGAAGCCCGAAGCCATCGAGCCCGGTCCGCTGGTGCTCAGCCCACGGCTGCACAACAAGGACCTGGCGCCCACCAAGGTCGAAGGCCGTCGCTGGGGGCGCTACAGCATCTTTGCGCTGTGGACCAATGACGTGCACAACATCGCCAACTACTCCTTCGCCATTGGCTTGTATGCCTTGGGCCTGGGCGGCTGGCAGATTCTGCTGTCCTTAGGGATTGGCGCGGCGCTGGTGTACTTCTTCATGAACCTGTCGGGCTACATGGGCCAGAAGACCGGTGTGCCTTTCCCGGTGATCAGCCGTATTAGCTTCGGCATTCATGGCGCGCAGATTCCGGCGCTGATCCGAGCGGTGATTGCGATTGCCTGGTTCGGTATCCAGACCTACCTGGCCTCGGTAGTTTTCCGCGTGCTTTTGACGGCCATTCATCCGGGGTTTGCCGACTACGACCACAACTCGATCCTCGGCCTGTCGTCGCTTGGCTGGGCCTGTTTTGTGGCGATCTGGCTAGTGCAATTGGTGATCCTGGCCTACGGCATGGAGATGGTGCGCCGCTACGAGGGATTCGCCGGGCCGGTGATTCTGCTGACAGTGGCGTCGTTGGCCGGATGGATGTATTTCCAGACCGGCGGCAACATCGCCTGGTCGATCCGCGAGCCGCTCAGCGGCGGCGAGATGTGGCGCAATATCTTTGCCGGTGGCGCGCTGTGGCTGGCGATCTACGGCACGCTGATCCTCAACTTCTGCGACTTCGCCCGCTCCTCGCCGTGCCGCAAGACCATCCAGGTCGGCAACTTCTGGGGCTTGCCGGTGAATATCCTGGTGTTTGCCGCGATCACCGTGCTGCTGTGCGGCGGGCAATTCCAGCTCAATGGCCGGGTGATCGAAAGCCCCACTGAAATCATCGCGGCTATTCCGAATACCTTCTTCCTGGTGCTCGGTTGCCTGGCGTTCCTGATCGTCACCGTGGCCGTGAACATCATGGCCAACTTCGTCGCACCGGCCTTTGTGCTGAGCAACCTGGCGCCCAAGTACCTGAACTTCCGTCGCGCCGGGTTGATCAGCGCCACCGTGGCGGTGTTGATCCTGCCGTGGAACCTCTACAACAGCCCGTTGGTGATCGTGTATTTCCTTTCCGGCCTGGGCGCCCTGCTGGGGCCGTTGTATGGCGTGATCATGGTCGATTATTGGCTGATCCGTAAAAGCCGGGTGGACGTGTTGCAGCTGTATAGCGAAGACCCGAATGGCGTTTATTACTACAGCCGTGGGGTCAATTTACGCGCAGTGGCGGCGTTTATTCCCGCAGCGGTGATTGCCATTCTCTTGGCGCTGCTGCCCGGTTTCGCCAGCGTGTCACCGTTTTCCTGGATGTTTGGCGCCGGTATTGCAGGGGTGCTGTACCTGCTGATCGCCAAGCGCCAGCCGTTCTACGCCGATGTCAGCGGCGAAAGCATTGCAGTCGATAACGTCAGTCATTAATCAAGGACTTTCCATGCGTATCCTCGTGGTCAACGTCAACACTACCGAATCCATCACTGAAACCATCGCCCAGCAGGCACGCGCCGTGGCTGCGCCCGGCACTGAGATTGTCGGGCTCACGCCCTACTTCGGCGCGGAGTCGGTGGAGGGCAACTTTGAAAGCTACCTGGCGGCCATCGCGGTGATGGACCGGGTGATGGCTTACGACCAGCCGTTCGACGCGGTGATCCAGGCCGGCTACGGCGAGCATGGCCGTGAAGGCTTGCAGGAATTGCTCAACGTACCGGTGGTGGATATCACCGAAGCCGCCGCCAGCACCGCAATGTTCCTGGGCCACGCTTACTCGGTGGTGACCACCCTGGACCGCACCGTGCCGTTGATCGAAGACCGCCTGAAACTGGCCGGCCTGTACCAGCGTTGCGCCTCGGTACGGGCCAGTGGCATGGCGGTGCTGGAGTTGGAAGAAAATCCGTTGGCGGCCATGGAAGCCATCGTGCGCCAGGCCGAACTGGCCATCAGCGAAGACAAGGCCGAGGTAATCTGCCTGGGCTGTGGTGGCATGGCGGGGCTGGATGAGCAGATTCGCCAGCGCACCGGTGTGCCGGTGGTGGACGGTGTGACCGCCGCCGTGACCATCGCCGAATCGCTGGTGCGGTTGGGGTTGTCGACGTCGAAGATCAGGACCTATGCGACGCCGAGGCCGAAAAAAGTCATCGGTTGGCCGCGCTGAAACGCTGGTTCAACTGCTGCTCGGCAAACTGCTCGATGATGAACTCCACAAACGCACGGGTCTTGCCGGGCAACAGTTTGTGTTCGGCGTAGTAAATGGAGATGTTGCCGTCGTCGACGTACCAGTCGGGCAGCACCCGCACCACCGCGCCGCTGTCCAGGAACGGCACGGCCATGGGCATGCTTACCAACGCGATGCCCAGGCCCTGGGCGCTGGCGCAGCAGGCGGCTTCGGAGTCGCTCATGGTCATGCCCGCCTTGAGCACCAATGGGCTATGTTCACGCTCGGTGCTGGTCAATTGCCAGGAGCGGACGCGGCCGGTTTGCGGTGAGCGGATAAGGATGCCCGTGCAGCGCGCCAGGTCCTCCGGGGTTGATACCGCTGCACGTTGTGCCAAGTAATCCGGCGAAGCCACCAGTACCCGATGCGCCGGTGCGAGCTTGCGCGCCACGACCCCTTGGGGCAGCTCAAAACCACCGCCGATGGCGGCATCGAAACCTTGGCCGATCAGGTCCACCTGGCGGTTATCGAAATGCCAATCCGGGCTGATGTCAGGAAAGCGCTGCATGAACGCCCCCAGCAGCGGCACCACATAGCGATTACCAAACACAGTGCCCATGCTGACCTTCAGCGTTCCTACCGGCCGCCCTTCGGCGCTGGCCAGGTTGGCCACCGCATTCTGGATGGTGGTGAGACTGCCGCTGACCTCTTCCAGAAACAGTTTTCCGGCTTCGGTCAGGGTGAGACGCCGAGTGCTACGCTGGAACAACCTGACCCCCAGGCGCGCCTCCAGCTTGGCGACACTTTTGCCGACGGCTGCCGGGGTCAGGCTCAGGTGCCGCGCAGCCTCCGCAAAGCTGCCACCTTCGGCGCTGCGTACAAAGCATTCGATACTGCCAAAGCTTTCCATATCGACCCATCCTAAACTTTTGGTTTACACAGACTATAGCAATCACGGTCTACCGGGAGGGGCTGGCGAGGTCGATACTCGGTTCCAACAACAAGGCATCCCGCCTTGAACAGCTAGGAGATCGACATGACCACACAGAACCTCAGCGGCAAAGTCGCCTTGATTCAAGGCGGTTCTCGCGGCATCGGCGCCGCCATCGTCAAGCGCCTCGCGGCGCAGGGCGCAGCGGTTGCCTTCACCTACGTCAGCTCGGCCGCCAAGGCTGAAGAATTGCAGAACAGCGTGATCAGCGAAGGCGGCAAAGCCCTGGCGATCCACGCAGACAGCGCCGATGCCGGTGCGATCCGCAACGCGGTCAACGCCACGGTCGAAGCCTTTGGCCGCCTGGACATCCTGGTGAACAACGCCGGGGTGCTGGCCATCGCGCCGCTGGAAGACTTCAAGCTGGAAGATTTTGACCAGACCCTGGCGATCAACGTACGCAGCGTGTTTATCGCCACCCAGGAAGCGGCCAAGCATATGGGTGAAGGGGGTCGGGTGATCAACATCGGCAGCACCAATGCCGAGCGCATGCCGTTTGGCGGTGGTGGCCCGTATGCCATGAGCAAGGCGGCGCTGGTGGGGCTGACCAAGGGCCTGGCGCGGGACCTGGGGCCTCGAGGTATTACGATCAACAACGTGCAGCCTGGGCCGGTGGATACCGACATGAACCCGGCGAACAGCGATTTCGCCGAGAGTTTGATTGGCTTGATGGCGGTGGGTCGGTATGGGCATGTCGAGGAAATTGCCAGTTTTGTGGCTTACCTCGCAGGGCCGGAAGCGGGCTACATCACCGGTGCAAGCTTGACCATTGATGGTGGCTTCAGCGCATAACGAATGTGGGAGCTGACTTGCCTGCGATAGCGATCTTGAGATCACCATCGCAGGCAAGCCAGCTCCCACATTTTTTTGACCGCGTTTGTTCAGCGCAGGGGCGGCAGGCCATAGGCCGCCAAATCGAAGTCCGCGAGCTTGCGGATGATCTGGTCGGCATGGTGGTACTTGCTGTCGGCCATGGCTTCGTCCGGCACGGCGATGGCGGTCATGTGTGCAGCCTTGGCCGCGGTGACGCCAAACGGTGAGTCTTCGAACACCAGGCAATCCTCGGGCGCAACGCCCAGGCGGCGGGCGGCGGTGAGGAAGATGTCCGGCGCGGGTTTGGCGGCGCCGACTTCCGGGTCGTCAGCGGTGACGATGGTGTCGAACAGGCCAAACCATTCGCGGTGCAAGGTGGTCTTGTGACCAAACGAATTGCGCGACGAACTGGTGCCCACGGCAATCGGGATGTTGTGCGCCTTCAAGTGCCGCACCAAGGCTTCAGCGCCGGGCATGCCCAGGGCCTTTGGGAAGCGCTCGCTCATCAGCGGCTCACGGATTGTCAGGAATTCGGCGGGCGTGATCGGCAGGTCCAACGCCTTCACCACGTAGTCAGCCAGATCCTGGGCACCGCGCCCGATGATGTGCTGCTTGATACTCCAATCGTAGGTGCGGCCATAGCGTTCGGCGATGATCTGCGTGACTTCGGTGTAGATACCTTCAGTGTCCAGCAACAACCCGTCCATATCGAAAATCACAGCCTTGATCGGGACAGCAGTACGTGGTGCATTCATCACAACATATCCTTGGGGGGAAGGACTAAAAGGATTCAGCACAATAGCGGTCCACCTTGCCTGCAAGCAACCGTCGCGACTCGCTATTGATAATTACTCTCAATTAAATTAACGTCGCGGCGCTCCAGGCTCTGATCTCTTTTCGAGTTTCGCTGTGACCGACAACGCCGCCAGGCTGCAACTCTACCTCGACCATCGCCCCGCCCTGATCAACTACGCCAAGGTTGTGGTGGGCGACCACGCACGCGCCGAAGACGTGGTGCAAGATGCATTCCTGCGCTTTTGCGGCAGCACGGATGACCCGGTCGAACAGCCGCTGGCCTACCTCTACCGGGTCGTGCGCAACCTGGCGCTGGACGCCGTACGCCGCCAGGCCACCGAGAAACGCCAGCAGAAAACGCCTGCACAATGGATGCGTCCTGGCCAGGAGTTGTCGCCGGAACAACGGGTGGTGCACAGTGACGATGCCAGCCGTATCGCCGCGACCCTGGCCAGCCTGCCGGAACAAATGCGCATCGCCGTAGAGATGCATCGCCTCGGCGGCTTCACGTTGCAGCAAACCGCCGATCATCTCAATATTTCGCTTTCCACCGCCCATCGCCTGGTCAAGGACGCCATCGTTCACCTGGCTTCGAGCGTCGCCATCCAGGGCGCGCACAGTAAGGAACGCCCCTATGCATGATGCCCACCCGCCCAGGAATGTCTCGGCACGCAGCCTCGAAGACGCCGGCCAGTGGTTGCTGGACCTGCAAGCCCACCCCGAACGTTTCGAGGAATTCGACCGTTGGCTGCACAGTGACGAGGCGCATTTCGAGGCCTGGGCCCAGGTCAATCGCGCCATGAATGCGCTCGATCAGCAGGCGCCCACCACCCATGAACACTGGCCGCGCCCAACGCGCGCTCGCCTGCCGTGGTTGGCCGCTGCGTGTATCAGCGTATTGGCAGTCGGCGCGGCGCTGGTCTTCAACCCCGCTTGGCGCGCGGACTACAGCACCGCCACCGCCGAAACCCGAGAGGTCGTCCTGAGCGACGGCAGCCGCCTGACGCTGGCACCGCAAAGCTCGGTGAACGTGACCGTTGACGGTGCGCAGCGCCAGGTCACGTTGATTCAAGGAGAGGTGTTTTTTGATGTCGTCCATGACGCGCAAAAACCCTTCGAAGTGCGCAGCGACGATGACGTGGTGCGTGTATTGGGCACCGCTTTCGACGTAGCCCGCAGCCACAACGGCCTGGCCGTGGAAGTGCGCGACGGCAGCGTGGGCGTGAACAAGCAGTATCGACTCAGCGCCGGACAACGGCTGTGGATCGACCGACAACAAGGCACGGCAACGCAGTCGTCGGTGGCGCCCACAGAAGTGGCGGGCTGGATCAATGGCACGCAATTCTTCGAGAACGTCAGCGTCGCCCAAGTCGTCGAGCAACTGGAGCGCTACCAGCGGGGCTGGATTGTGATCAACGACCCGGCCCTGGCCAGCAAGCGCGTCACCGGCCTCTACGACCTACGCGATACCCGGCGTGCGCTACAGGCGTTGGTCGCGCCGATTGGCGGCGAGGTTCGCGAGTACTCGCCGCTGCTCATGGTCATCAGCCACAAAAAATCGAATGTAGAAAAATAAATACATTGCCCTGAAAAAAACCGCGCAGGTGTTCGTCTTTGTAGCTCCCAGTATTGCGAATGAATCGTAATACCAAACACGAAGGCGACGAAACATGGGTCACCGATCACCTGCACCGTTGGCACTGGCCATCCTCTGTGCTGCTATCCACAGCACGATTTTCCAGCCGTCCCAGGCATTGGCCGCAGAGGCTACTGGCACGCCGAGTGATCAGGCGACACGGTTCTTCGACATTCCTGCCCAACCGCTCACCACCGCATTGAGCGCCTTCGCTCGACAGGCCAACCTGCAACTGGGCCTGGAAGCCGGGCTGGTGGATGGTATGCAAGCCCCGGCCTTGCGCGGCAACTTCACACAAGAGCAAGCCCTGCAACGCTTACTCGGCAACGCACCGGTAAACTGGAAAATCGACGGCCAACGCAGCCTCATTCTCAGCCGTCGTGATGCCGCCAACGCAGGCGTCAATGACTTTGACGATGCGGAACTGCTTGGCCCCGTGACGATCAAGGGCGGCGAGACCAGCCGCCTGACCGGTGCTGCCGCGCAGGTCTACACCAAAGCCGGTTCCAGCGTGTTTATCTCCGGCGAGACCATCAACCGCTTCCGTGGCTCCTCCCCCGCCGACATCCTCAAGGGCGTGCCCGGCGTACAGACCGGCGATGCGCGCAATGGCGGCGCGTTGGACGTGAACATCCGCGGTATCCAAGGCCAGAGCCGGGTGCCGGTGACCATCGACGGCAGCCAACAAGCCATCGATGCCTACCGTGGCTACAGCGGCATGCAACAGCGCAGCTATATCGACCCTGACCTGATCAGTGAAATCAGCGTAGACAAGGGCCCCAGCCTTGGCGCCGACGCGGCGGGCGCCATTGGCGGCATGGTCAAAATGAAAACCCTGCAACCCAAGGACATCCTCAAGGACGGCGAAACCTACGGCGTGCGCCTCAAGGGTGACCTGTCGAGCAACAGCGTAAATGCGCCCGGCACCTACAAGGCCACGCCGCACCATGGCAGCAACGGCCTGGACGGTTCCCCGGCCCACTCCGGCAGCGTGGCATTCGCCAGCAGCAGCGAGACGGTGGATTTCGTCGCGGCCTATTCCCAGCGCCAGAGCGGCAACTACTACGCTGGTAAAAAGGGCTTCAAGAAGTACCAAGTGTTTCAGCAGGTGCGCAAATACGACCCCAAGACCCGGAAGTACATCTACGTCACCCAGGAGGCCAACAGCGCGGCCAAGTTCTTCAAGCCTGACAGCGAAGTCTTCAACACCTCGACCGACACCGAGTCGGTGCTGCTCAAAGCCATTATCAAACCAGCGACGGACCAGAAACTGGAGCTGACCTACCGCTACACCGATGGTCATTACGGCGAAGTGATGCCGTCGCAGGTCATCCGCAATACCAGCGGCAGCGTGCCGCAATGGGACCCGGGCAGCATGCGCATCAACGCCTACACCGCGCGCTACACCTACAAGCCCGAAGACAATCCGTTGGTGGATTTGAGTGCAAACGTCTGGGCCACCAAAGCCCAGAGCGAAGCCTTCAATGGCCTGGTCACGGTGACGCCGCTCTACGGCCATGAAGACGATGCCGACCCGCTCGGCGATACCTACAAGGACGCCCTGCGCAACCGCACCAAGGACAAGCGCTGGGGCGTGGACCTGAGCAACACCTCGCGTTTCGACACCCGTGCAGGCAAGTTCGCCTGGACCTACGGCGGTTCCTACCAGACCGAAGACCTGGGCCCCGATGACAACTCGCCGGTGCTGCTGTCGGACCTGCAAAAGAACCGCTTCATCCGCAGCGGCGAACGTGAAGAAAGCAGCCTGGTGACGTCGCTTGAATGGTCACCGATCAAGCGACTGACCTTGACCGCAGGCGTTCGTTACAGCGAGTTCAGCAGCAAGGACCACAACCGCAAGGCCAGCCCGGCCACGTTCGGCCCGGACCGCAAACCGACCAGCTACACCTTCGCGCCGCCCATTGAACGGCAGGACCAGGCGTTCGCACCGTCCTTCGGCGCAAAGCTGAACCTGACCGACAACAGCTTCGTCTACCTCAACTACAACGAAGGCGTGCGCATGCCGAGCCTGTTCGAGTCGACCCTGGGCCTGTTCACGGCCGCCGTGCCGACCGATGGCATCAAGCCCGAGCGCAGCAAGAATTGGGAATTCGGCGCCAGTACGTTGCAAAACAGCGTACTGATTGACGGCGATACCGCCGCGGCCAAACTCGCGTACTTCAACAACGAGATCGAAAACTACATCACCCGAGACTACACCGACATCTTTGCCGGCAACCTGCAGAACGTCGACAGTTTCACGGTCAAGGGCATCGAGTTGCAAACCAGCTACGACATGGGCCGGGTGTTCACTGACATCTCAGCCACCTACTACCTGAATGCCAAGACCTGCGCGCCGGACATCGCGAAGAAACTACGCGAAGAAGACAACCCCTCCACCCCCAATTGCGTGGACGGCGGCTTCCCCGGTTCCTATACCAACACCCAGAACCCGCCCAAGTATTCAGTGAACACCACGTTGGGCAGCCGCTGGTTCGACAACCGCCTCGTCCTCGGCGGACGCATGGTCTACAACAGCGCGCCCACCGCCAAACTGGACAAGTCCTGGAACAACGGCATCACCACGAACCAGATGTACTACCGCAAGTCAGCGATCTACGACCTGTTCGCCAGTTTCGAAATCGTCAAAGGCACCCAGCTGGATTTCTCGGTACAGAACCTCACCAACGTCTATTACCTGGACCCGCTGGCCCAAAGCTTCATGCCCGCGCCGGGGCGAACGTTGCGTACGGGGCTGACCGTCAAGTTCTGACCGTTGTATTGAATTGCGGGATGCCCTTGTTCGGCATCCCGTTTTACGTTGATCCCTATTGATGCCCCCATGATTGCCAAGACTGCTCCCGACTACCTCAACCCGCCACGCAAAGCCTTGTGGAGCGTTGCCACGCTGATCACCCTGAGCGTCTACGCCGGCCTTATCGCCTGGTGGTTGCATACGCCCAGCGTAACGGTGGCCGAAGCTGCTCCAGCGGCGATGATGATCGAATTGGCGGCCGCCCCAGTCGCCCAGGCGGTGGAAGAAGATCTGCAAGTGGCACCGGACAAAGTGGTACAGAAACAGCTGAATACGCCGTCGGAAAAACCGCCAAGGGAAGTACCCAGGAAGGTGGTGGCGGCAACCCGGCCGAGTTTCGCAAAAACCGCAACATCGCCGCTCAAGGACACCGCCCAGGGCACCTATTCGTCCGCGCCGGAACACGCCGCCGAGTTCGAGACGGCACCGAAAAAGCAGGATGAACAACCGGCACCTTCAGCCACCACGGCACCGCCCAAGCTGGATACACACCCGGCCGACACCACCGCCGCAAATCAATCCTCAAGAGGCTCCGCCGACCCCGCACAAAAGGTGCAATGGGAAGCCGAGCTGCTGGCCCACCTGGAACGCTACAAACGCTACCCGCAAAACGCCCGCGATCGAGGCGACCGGGGCGTGGTGTATCTGCGCTTTGAAATCGACAGCAACGGCAAGGTACTCAGCGCCAGCATCGTACGCTCCGCCGGTTTTACCGAACTGGACACAGCAACGCTGGACATGATCAACCGCGCCTCCCCGGTGCCACGCCCGCCGGAGGGTAGCAAGACGCGGTTTACCGTGCCGGTGGTGTTTGCGAAGTGAGGGGTTCATAACACGCAACCGCCTGGTAGATGGCGCGACGCCTATCCGCGCCTGGCACGAACACCTGAACCTGACACAGGAAGAAGTTGCCAGGGCGTTTGGCATCAACGCCAGTCAATTGGAGCTATAGAGCGCTACTCTGGAAAATCCGCCCCTTCAGTCACTGAAGCCCACGCATTAAAGTCCTTGCTCAAGGCTTCCACCTTGGTCCGCGCATTGGCCAGCGCTGCCTTGCCCAGCAGCAAACGCAGTGGCGGTTGGTCGGCCTCCACGGCATTGACGATGGCAATCGCCGCACGCATCGGGTCACCCGCTTGTTTGCCGTCGATGCTGCGCAACAACGCCGTGCGGGCCCCGGCGGTGGCGTGGTAATCGGCAATCGCGTGAGGCGCTTCGTTGGCGGAACGCCCAGCCCAGTCGGTGCGGAAACCGCTCGGTTCCACCAACAGCACCTTGATGCCCAGCGGCGCGACCTCCTGGGACAACGACTCGGAAATCGCCTCCACCGCAAACTTGCTGGCGTTGTAGAAGCTCAGTGTCGGGTAGGCCATGATCCCGCCCACAGACGACACATTCACCACGGTGCCGGAACGCCGCGCACGCATGCCCGGCAACGCGGCGCGGGTGACATCGCTGAGGCCCCAGACGTTGATCTCGAACATGCGGCGCACTTCGTCCAACTCGCTCTCTTCGAACGAACCGAAGTAACCGATGCCTGCATTGTTGACCAGCACATCGATATGCCCGAAGTGATCTTCGGCGGCTTTCACCGCCTCACGGACCTGGGCCGGGTCGGTCACGTCCAACGCCAGCACCAGGGCGTGGTCGGCGTAGTCGGCAACGATGTCCTGCACCTGTTGCGGGTCGCGGGCGGTGACGACGGTGGGGTAGCCGAGGCTGAGGGTGTGCAACGCCAGGTAGCGACCGAAACCGGTGGAGCAGCCGGTGATAAACCAGACAGGTTTTGCATTGGATGAAGTCATGAAAGCCAATCCTCTGAATGAACGAACCACCCCAGTATCAGCGCCGCCTCATTCTCCCAGTAGAGGCCGAATCTGCATGCCCCTTCGAGCCAAACTTCACAATGCCCGCAAGCGTTACGTACAGGCTTGAGACAGCTTCACTGGTGAAGAATCAGACTCCCTCATTCCCTTCACAGACGCCCCCATGTCCGAAGCCTTCGAAGTCCCCAGCCCCCACGAAAAACACATCGAACACACCACCGAACACGCCCACGGCCGTGGCGACAATTTCGCCAGCCGCATTGCCGTGATGACCGCCCTCATGGCCACCCTCGGCGCCATGCTCAGCTACCAGGCCGGCTCCACCGAAAGCGAAGCGGCGATGGACAAGAACAACGCCGCCATCTTCAAGACCGAAGCCGCCAACCAGTGGAATTACTACCAGGCCAAATCCAGCCGGCAAAACCTCGCGGAACTGGCCACCCACATTCCCGGTGTGGACGCGGTGCATTACAAGGAAGAAATCGAGCGCTACAAGAGCCAGAAGGAGGACGTGCGCAAACAGGCCGAGAAGCTTGAAGCCACGTCAAAGCAATGGGATGAAAAATCAGAGCAGGCGCTGCATCAACATCATCGCTGGGGCCCAGGCGATGACCGCGATCCAGATCGCGATTTCGTTGGCGGCGATTACCTTGCTGACGCGGCGGGAGTGGTTGAAGCGGATGTCGTACACCGCAGGTGGCGCCGCAGTCTTACTGGGGAGCCTTGCCTGGCTACATATCTGACCACGTACCTGTGGCGAGGGAGCTTGCTCCCTCGCCACAGTCTATGCACTACGCAACATCGAATCAGGCTCGATTCGCCGCACGGCTATGATGGAAGTACAGATACGCCAGCCCAATAGGCGCAATGAAAACCGCCATGGTCCAGCAGATCGCCATGGTGAACACCTTGACGGTCAGCATCAAAATGGCATTCACAAAGAACACGTTGTTGCCAAAAATGTAATCCATGATGCTTTCGTAAACGAAGCGCGCGTAGGGATAAAGCAGGCTGTTGACCACGCAATAGAACAGCGCGCCCAGTGTGAACACACCGGTTTTCGAATGGGTCAGCGCGGTATAGATCAGCACGGGAAAAATCAGCCCGAACAGGAAGTTGCGGATGTAGTACTGGGCAGAAAGCCCGCCGAATGTCTTGCGAAGTACCGGGTGCATTTAGATCCCTCTGAATGGCTGTATTGGAAAGGCGGCGACCTTAACAAAGCTTGGAAAGCTTCTCCAGCGTTTCCATAAGCCCTTTGCCATTACACCGCTGTATAGTAAAAGGAATAGCGATAAACCCACTTCAAGCCGAGGAAAAGCCGGTGTCCGCACAACCCAAAGAAGCCGTGGGCGCCGCCTACAGCATCGACTCCATGCGCTACGCCCAGGCCATGACCTGGCAAGCCATCGAACAACTCGCCCAACGTATCCGCCCCGGCATGCGCGAATCCGAAGCCCGCGACCTGGGCAAGCAAGTCCTTACCGACCTAGACATGCAGCGCATCTGGCACCCACTGCTGGTGCGCTTTGGCGCCAACACCCTCAAGACCTTCAAGCAACGCTCCGACGGCGACCCGGTGCTGGGCGACAACGACATCTTCTTCATCGACATGGGCGCCGTCTGGCAAGGCCACGAAGGCGATGCCGGCGCCACCTTCGCCACCGGCAACGACCCAGACATGCTCGCCTGCGCCAGCGCCGCCAAAGCGCTGTTCGACCGCGTGCAAGCCCGCTGGAAAAACGACCAGGTCGTGGGCCTCGAGCTTTACCGCTACGCCGAAGCACAAGCCCAGGCCATGGGCTGGCGCCTCAACCTCGACATCAAGGGCCACCGCGTCAGCGACTTCCCCCACGCCATCCACCGCGGCGGCGACCTGGGGGATTTCGAGCACTACCCGAATGCCGGGCTGTGGATCCTCGAAATCCAGATCGCCCATCCGAGCAAACCCTACGGCGCTTTCTACGAAGACCTCCTCGCTTAAGGAACTGCAATGAACCGCTCCACCGAACACCCCGTGCTGTTGTTTTCCTACGGCACGCTGCAAGACAAATCCGTACAACTGGCCAACTTCGGCCGCGAACTGACCGGCCAGCAGGATGCGATGCTGGGTTACGCGCAGAGCTGGGTAGAGATCACTGACCCGGACGTGCTGGCGAGCAGTGGCAAGACGCATCATCCGATTGTGGCGCCGAGTACGCAGGCAGACGCCAGGGTTGAGGGGATGGTGTTTCAGATTACGGAGCAGGAATTAGTGGCGGCGGATGCGTATGAAGTGGCGGATTACAAGCGGGTGGAGGTGGGGTTGGCTTCGGGGTTGAGGGCTTGGTGTAGTGGTCTAATGAAACCGGACACCCATTTAGGCGAGAATGCTCGCCAGATCGAGGTGTCAAATGACCAAACAACGCCGTTCCTTTTCTGCTGAATTCAAACGCGAGGCTGCCGACCTCGTGCTCAAGCAAAACTACAGCTACATCGAAGCCAGCCGTTCACTCGGCGTCGGCGAGTCGGCACTACGCCGTTGGGTCGACCAGGTTCAACAAGAGAGCAAAGGCGTTACCCCGCAGAGCAAAGCGCTGACCCCGGAACAGCAGAAAATCCAGGAGTTAGAAGCCCGGATCGCCCGCCTGGAACGGGAAAAATCGATATTAAAAAAGGCTACCGCGCTCTTGATGTCGGAAGATCACGAGCGTACGCGCTGATCAATCAGTTGAGCGTCCATGAGCCGGTTGACTGGCTGTGCAAGGTGTTTGAAGTCACCCGTTCGTGCTACTACGCCCAGCGCCTTAGGCGCCGCACGCCTGATGTCGAACGGCTTCGGTTGCGCAGTCGGGTGAGCGAGTTATTCACGCAAAGTCGTAGTGCTGCGGGCAGCCGCAGCATCCTGTCGCTGATGCGTGACGACGGTGAGCAGCTCGGTCGATTCAAAGTGCGCAGCTTGATGCGCGAGCTTGATCTAGTCAGCAAACAACCCGGATCACATGCCTACAAAAGAGCGACGGTAGAACGACTCGATATCCCGAATACCTTGAACCGCGAGTTCAATGTTCCGGCACCCAACCAGGTGTGGTGCGGCGACATCACCTACATTTGGGCCCAGGGGAAATGGCACTATCTGGCGGTCGTGCTGGATCTTTGCGCGCGCCGGGTAGTGGGCTGGGCGTTGTCGGAAAAGCCGGACGCCGATCTGGTTATCAAGGCGCTGGATATGGCTTACGAACAACGAGGAAGGCCTCAGGGCCTGCTGTTTCACTCGGATCAAGGGTCGCAATATGCGAGTCGTTTATTTCGCCAGCGGCTGTGGCGCTATCGAATGCGCCAGAGCATGAGTCGCCGGGGAAATTGCTGGGACAATGCGCCAATGGAGCGCGTGTTCCGCAGTTTGAAAACGGAATGGGTACCGACCACGGGTTACAGAACGGCTCAAGAAGCCCAGCGCGATATCAGCCAATTCTTGATGGATCGGTACAACTGGATTCGACCCCATCAATTCAACGGTGGGCTGGCGCCAGCTCGGGCCGAAGAAAAACTTAACGTCGTGTCCGGGATTAGTTGACCACTACAAGGTGCACGACTATAGGAAGGCGTTACAGGTGAGGTAAGACGCGTACTGGGGTGTTTTTAGCGTTTGGGAAATGGACTACTTTAATCAGAGGGCATGCCTACATTTACAAGCTCCATTCAACCAACATTCCCGCCACCCGATTTATGTTGCCTGCCAGATGCGTGCATCAGTTGCACACAGTGCTAGCTTTGGCAGTCGAGGTACTTTCACTTCGCCAAACACTGCCTGATTGAGCTTGATTTTCTCCGTTGCCGTAGGGCTCCACCCACGACCCCGAGTCGCAAATATACCTCTCGCATCAATTACCCCAGCGACCATCTTGTCGCCGAACAGAGAGTCCCTCATTTCTAACGTTTCTCGAAGATAACGCTCCGAATCGGCCACACCATTGCTGTCAAAGCGAAGTACGTAGTAGTTTTCCATGGAGATACTAACGGGCTTGCGGTCCTGCAACTCAACGATAAATTGCGCAAACCTGACCGTGCATCTTGCGAAACGAGGAACGGCAACACCCTTACCCACTGCAACTCCTATCATCGCCGATGCCACCGTTTCTGGCACCGAGTACAGCTGTCCTGAAGGGTCGTAGCAGTAAACACGCAGCGAAAGCCCCATCAACTTTTCCTCCTGCAATAAAGTGAAGATGTCTTAAAGTTGGCTCCTACGAGCGATCACACTTGAATTTCCTGCAACGTGAAATGACATATCGATTGATTGCTAGTCAGCCTGTTTCATCGCTAGGCGATGCAGCGTGGCAGCAGGAAGCTCTAGCTCCCGCGTCCAGTTCACATCTACCCCCCACTTCCCGACCTTAACTCGACCGAACAGCACCAAATCCCGTAGTGGTTCAAGAGCCAGAAAAGTATTTATATGATCGATAAGATCAACAGTAAACCGCTTACCGTCATCCCACTCGATCTCAAGAGCATGCTTGCCAGGAATGGGCTTCACCTTTGAGATGCGATGCTTGCTAGTAATGGAACAGCACCTTTTGTCGGAACTCGCGCCAGCCACAATCGCATTTTCAGCAACTAAAATCATGGGCACGAAGATCGAGGGAATGATTTAGGGCAACGTCCTACAAGCAATCCGGAATGAGCGCCCTCCCATTTCAAAATGCCCGAGACTACAGTCGCCCCGTTGCCCACATGGCGACCGGGTTTGGCGACTCGATGACAGTCAAGACGGAACGCGAACGACGTAATTTTCAAACGTCGTTGTTTCCTACAATTGTCCAATGGAGTCACACATGAACCAATTCATGGCCCTCACCAGCAACGACAGCGCGACCCCTGCTCTTTTTGTCGACACAACCGTCCCACTGGAAATCCTCCTCGACGCCGCGAACTATCGACTCCGTGCCGTGACGCAGGTGCTTGAGAACCTTGCGCTTCGCAGTGAAATCAGTAGTGATGCGGTTGTACTCAGCGACTTTGCCTTGCTGTGCTCGATCCCGTTGCGCGATGGGTGTGATTTGCTGGATGTCATAGGGCGACGCATGGATATGCCAAGCGCGTGATTCGATAAAGGTGAGATTTTCAAACCCCAGAAACTACAAAACCCCTGGTTTCTCTCGAAACCAGGGGTTTTGTTTACATCGAATTTGGCGGTGAAGGAGAGATTCGAACTCTCGATACAATTTCTTGTATACACACTTTCCAGGCGTGCTCCTTAAGCCACTCGGACACTTCACCGTATCTCGTCAAACCAGTTCAGTCTGTCGAGGCGCGCTAATGTAGTCGAAAGCCTTTCTGATGGCAAAGGTTTTTTTCAGAATTTTCATGCGGTTAGCCGGTTATGCCGATCCGCGCCCGGCAAGGGGCGGTGATTGTGCCATTCTCAGGCATCGGCGGGATGGGTCTGAGGCGGCGATTGCGCCCTGCCCCAGGCTTTCCCAACGCCTGTCTGCGGGAAAAGTCTGACTGGACAGTCAGTCACGGCGCTTTACCGGGGCGGGCGTGGTGGGTAACGTCTGCGCATGCACTGCTATTAACAAGCCTTCTATAACAAATCCTACAAGGAACCGCGTCATGAGTGAGTTGATTGCCTACCACCTCGAAGACGGTATCGCGACCCTGACCTTGAGCAACGGCAAGGTGAATGCCATTTCTCCGGCGGTGGTCAGTGCCTTTAATGAAGCGTTGGATCAGGCCCGAGAAGGACCGGGCGGTGGTGGTGATCACCGGCACGCCGGGGATTTTGTCGGGGGGTTATGATTTGAAGGTGATGACCGCCGGCCCTAAAGAGGCGATCGGTCTGGTGACGTCCGGTTCGACCTTGGCGCGTCGTCTGTTGTCGCACCCGTTCCCGGTGATTGTGGCGTGCCCTGGGCATGCGGTGGCCAAGGGTGCGTTCCTGCTGTTGTCGGCAGACTACCGGATTGGTGTGGAAGGCCCGTTCAGCATTGGCCTGAACGAGGTGGCGA